>NZ_JBSHCT010000003.1:73006-340404 GCF_053615935.1 Nocardiopsis sp. NPDC055879 | reverse complement strand
GGGGTCTGACACCCAACCGGGGGTGGTCTCGTCGGGGTGGTGTTCCACCTGGCGGAAGTACGCGGTGGTTAGGGGGCGGTGGCTGGGGCTGGCTCTCCTTCCCCATCCCCGGACCCGGCTTCCTTTCCTGCTTCTTGGCGGTTCTGGGCGTGGTGGTGTTCCCAGATCTGCCGGTTCACCTTGGCCTGTAACCGGTGCTTGAGCCTGTTGTGGGTCGAGCACAGGATCTGCATGTTGTCGGCGCTGGTGGCCCCGCCGTGGGAGAAGGGGACGATGTGGTCGTACTGCGACCAGCTACGCGGCACATCACAGCCCTCGTGCCACTCGCAGTAGGGCTTCTTGAACCCGGCCGCTTGGCGGACCGGGTCCGGAGCGCACCGCTGCTTACGCCCCACATCCAACAGAGTCCGGCCCTGGGCGTCGGTCACGAACCGGCGCAGCCAACTGTGGGGGGTCAGGCGGGCCACCATCTGATCGGGCAACACCACACCATCCTCGGTGGTGGCCGGCTCTGCGGTGCCGTCTCCGAGGAAGCGCTTCAGCGGGACGGTGATGTTGAGGGTCGCCAACGGCTGGCGGCTCAGGCTGGAGCAACCCCGGTGGGTCAGAGCGGTCTCGAAGATCCGCATCATCGCGTCATAAGTGCGCTGATGCTTCGCCACGGCGGCGTTCTCCGGCCCATACGGCTGCGTGTAAGCCTCCAGGGCGGCCTGGATCAGTTCGTTATCGGCCCCCGGCCCCCACATCCGCAGCAAAAACCCGGACTCGAACGTGGGCGAGAACTGGGCGCCCCGGTTCTCGAACGTTTCATCGTAGTCCCGGTCGGCCTTTTCCGGGTCCAGGCGGGCGACGAACCATTTCGCCGCGTCCCGCAACTGGCGCACCGAAGCCTGCGGGCACTCCTGCTTATAGGCGATCAGCCCGTATTCCAACCGGGCCCGAAACCCCTCCACCGAAGGACGCTGGGCACGGAATTCCTCATCCGCCGTTTCCAGGACCTTCGCCCATTCGGTGGTGGCCTTTTCGGTGGAGGTCGCGATCGCGCACGCCTCACCCAAAGACAGAGTCTGCTTCCCGAACGCTTCTTCCACCAGGGGCAGCTGCTGCTGGTACAACGCTCGGGCGAGGGTGGCAAGGCTCTTGGCCTCGGCCGGAGAGGTCCCCCACTGGTGGGTGATCCACGCCTGGATACTGCGCTGGCCACCCTCTTCCAACAAGGCGCCGGTGGCCTCCATCCGGGCCAGGGCGGGCAACATCCCGTAGCGGATCCGGTCGACTTCCCCATTGAGCCGGCGAAACTGGGCGAGCGTCTCGGTTTCACACCCGAACGGGATATCCCGGCCGGAGAATTCCACCGCCATCTCCCGCGCACCCGCCATCGCCTTATCGACCGGGGTGTTCCCGGTCGGGCGCGGTGCGTGGGGAGGAAAGCTCATACTCTGATTATATGCGAATGCATCAGAGAATGACAGGCTTACCGGCGGGTATATTCAACCTATTTCCAGGTCGGTGAATGCGCCTACCATAGGCGGGGTGGTTATTCTGGGTTATCCACATCCCGGAATCGAATGGGCTCCTGTTTTTGATCTTGTCCGTAGCGCCCATTTGGGCGCCCAACATGGCGCTAGGAGCAAGATCATCGCTGTGAAGACCAGAGCCGGCTACCGCGGGGACGCGGCCCGCCCCGTGCCTGGCCTGTAGCGGGCCCTTCGTGACCGGACCCGTCACGTAGTGGCGACGCGCTCAACGATGCAGCGAGGCGGTGGGGAAGGGATCCGGCCGGCCACGGCCGGACCGGGCGAAGCCCGGGGCCGTTGGGACCTCAACCACTCTCCCCCCCCTTCCCCGATAGCCGCCAAACCGCCGCCCGCACCGCACGGGTCAAGGCCACTAACCCCATCGTCACAGAACCCGACATCGCCTTGACGCGTGCGGTGCGGGCGGCAACAATCACGCGGCGGGGAAGGAGGGAGAACCCACCCCCACCCCGCCAGACCACCGGAAGAGCCCCGACCCCAGGCGCCCCACCCACACACCCGACGACGACAGGCGAGGCCAGATGGCCCCGGCCCACCGCCCCGGCTTAACCCTCCAAAAGCTCTTTGACCAGGCCTGATACCTGAGCGGCCTCGATGAGGAAACCGTCGTGCCCGTAAGGTGAATCGATCACTCGCGCCCGGCCGGGGACCGGGAGCATGCGGGCGATCTCGTCCTGTTGGGCGAGCGGGTACAGGTGGTCGCTGGTCACGCCCGCGACGATGGTCCGTTCGGGCATACGGGCGAGCGCGACGGGAACGCCACCACGCCCACGCCCGACATCGTGACCGTTCATCGCCTGGGTGAGCAGCACGTAGCTCGCGGCGTCGAAGCGACCGACGAGCTTGCCCGCCTGGTGGTCCAGGTAGGACTCCACGGCGTACCGGCCGCCCTCGGCGGGGTTCTCGTCGCCTTGGGCGTCGCGGCCGAAACGTGTGTCGATCTCCTCGGCACCCCGGTAGGTGACGTGCGCGATGCGGCGGGCCACACCGAGTCCGTCCACCGGGCCCCGGTCGGTGTCGTGGTAGTCGCCTCCGGCCCAATTCGGGTCGGTCTGGATCGCGCGCAGTTGTGGCGCGGCCCAGGCGATCTGCCAGGCGGTGGTGGCCGCCGGGCAGGCCAGGATCAGGGCGCCACGCACCCGGTCGGGGTGGGTGGTCGCCCACTCCAGGGCACGCATGCCGCCCATGGATCCGCCGATGACCGCCGCCCAGGTGTCGATGCCCAGTTCGGCGGCCAGGTGCTCTTCGGCCCGTACGGTGTCGCGCAGGGTGATGCGTGGGAAACGACTCCCCCAAGGCCGCCCGTCGGGGGCGATCGAGGAGGGTCCGGTGCTTCCCTGGCAACCGCCCAGGACGTTGGGGGCGACCACGTAGTAGCGGTCGGTGTCCAGGGCGAGCCCGGGGCCGACCACCCCCTCCCACCAGCCGGGGCTGAGCTGCCCCGGCCCGACGGAACCCGTCACGTGGGCGTCGCCGGTCAGGGCGTGCAGCACCAGGACGGCGTTGGTGCCCGAGGTGTTCGGGCGCCCCCAGGTCTGGTAGGCCAGACGTACGTCCGGTAGCCGCTCGCCCGACTCCAGCTCCAAGGGTTCCTCGATGTGGACCCAGCGGCGTTCGCCCACCGGATCGCCCTCCCGCCACCCACCGTGGTGGGGACGGGAGGCGAAAGCATCGGATCGCTCGGTCACTGGTGAGCCTTGGCCGCCCGGAAACCGAGTTCGAGGTCGGCTCGCAGGTCGTCGATGTGCTCCAGCCCGACGGAGAGACGGACCAGTCCGGGGGTGGCCCCGGCGGCGGCCTGCGCCTCAGGAGAGAGCTGGCTGTGCGTGGTACTGGCCGGGTGCACGATGAGGCTGCGCACGTCGCCGATGTTCACCAGCTGGCTGAACAGCTCGGTGCCGTCGACGAAGGCGCGCCCGGCCTCCACTCCGCCGCGCAGCTCGAAGGAGAGCACGGCTCCGGCACCCTTGGGCAGGTACTTCTGCGCCTGCTCGTAGAAGGGGCTGGAGGGCAGGCCGGCGTAGTGGACGCGCTCGACCTCGTCGCGGGACTCCAGCCATTCGGCGAGCGCCTTGGTGTTGGCGACGTGCCGTTCCATGCGCAGGGAAAGGGTCTCGATGCCCTGCAGGATGAGGAAGGAGTTGAGCGGGGCGATGGCCGCGCCGGTGTCGCGCAGCACCTGGACCCGCAGTTTGGCGGCGAAGGCACCGGGGCCGAGGGCCTCCCAGTACTTGAGGCCGTGGTAGCTGGGGTCGGGCTCGACGAAACCGGGGAAGCGGTCGCCGTGGGCGCCGAAGTCGAAGGTGCCGGCGTCCACGACCACACCGGCGACGGTGGTGCCGTGGCCGCCGAGGAACTTGGTGGCCGAGTGCACGACGATGTCGGCGCCGTGCTCGATGGGCCGCAGGAGGTAGGGCGTGGGAACGGTGTTGTCCACCATCAGCGGGACACCCACCTCGTGGGCGGTGTCGGCGACCGCGCGCACCTCCAGGACGTTACCGCCGGGGTTGGCCAGGCTCTCGGCGAAGTAGAGCTTGGTCTCGGGGCGGGTGACGGCGCGCCACGCCTCGGGGTCGTTCTGGTCCTCGACGAAGGACACCTGCACGCCGAGCTTGGGCAGTGTGTGTTGGAAGAGGTTGTGGGTCCCGCCGTAGAGCAGGGGGCTGGAGACGATGTGGTCGCCGGCGCTGACGAGGTTGAGGATCGCGGCGGTGATCCCCGCCGAGCCGGAGGCGAAGGCGACCGCTCCGACACCGCCCTCCAGGGCGGCCAAACGCTGCTCCAGAACGTCCTGGGTGGGGTTCATGATCCGGGTGTAGATGTTGCCCGGCTCGGCCAGACTGAACAGGTCCGCACCGTGCTGGGTGTCCCGGAAGACGTAGGAGGTCGTCTGGTAGATGGGCGTCGCCCGCGCGTTGGTGGCGGGGTCGGGCTCGGCCCCGGAGTGGATCTGCTGGGTCTCGAAGGACCAGGACTGCTCGTTGGTGCTGTCGGTGCTCAAGAACGGACTCCTACAAAAACAGACCGAATGGGTAGGGAATCACCGCGAGGCTAGCATCGACACCGGTCAGGTGGCCAGTAATCACACAAAGTCCGCAGTGTTCTCCTCCTGTGACAGTGATCATTCAGATTCGGTCGGCACTGACGACCAGAGAGGGGATCGCCGGGAACAGGCGTCCTGAGGCCGCGCGCCCACGCTGTTCATGGGACCCATCCTCGCAGGTGGGCCTTCGGGATCACCGGCCGGCATCGCCGATCAACTCGGCGACCACCTGTGGCAGGGCACTCCCACGGCCCTCCCGCAATGCCTTTTCGAAGGCCACCTCATCCAGGTCGGCGCGCAACAGCGTTTCGACGCGGTCGACGTCGCCGCGTTCGGCGGCGGGCATGGGCGCCCCGGAGGACTCGCGTGCCCGGGTCGCGACGCCCAGCAGACGTGCGGACTCTTCGAGGCGTCCGGTGAGCGTGTACGCCCCGGCGATCCCCTCCAGGGCCAGGGCGATGGCTCGCGTGTCATCGGTGCCGCGTGCCGTGACCAACCCCTCGGTGTGCAGGCGCAGCGCCTCATCGGCGTCCCCGCGCAACTCCGCGACGAACCCCAGTTCGCACAGGGTCAGCGCGGTGCCGGGCCACCACCGCACCCGCCGCGACCAGTCGACCAGTTCGGTCAGATAGGCCTCCGCCTCGTCGAGCCGGCCCCTGCGGCGGGCGGACAGCGCCAGTCCCATCTGGGCGTGTTGACGTTCGGCGATACCGCCTTGGCCCCGGACCAGGTCGGCCGAGCGGCGATGGAGCGCGTCGGCGCGGTCCAGGTCGCCTTCCAACAGGGCCAGACGTCCCAGCCCGGACAGCGATCCGGCGACCTCCACCGTCAGGTCCAGTTCCTCGGCGTCCGCCAGGGCGGCCTCGTGCAGACGACGGGAACGCCCGTACTCGCCCCGGATCTCGGCGAGGACCGCCAGGACCCCACGGGCGTTCATCCCACCCCAGGAGTCGCCGAGTCGCTCGAACAGGTCGAGCGCCTCACGGCCCTGCCGTTCGGCGCGGGCGAGGTCGCCGCGCCCCAGGGTGTGGGAGGCCTGGGCGACCAGCGCGGCGGCCAGGCCCCAATCGTCACCGTGTTCGCGGAAGGTGGCCGGCGCCAGGCCGACGAGTTCCTCGCTGACGTCCTGATCGCCCCGGCTCTGCAGGGCGAGCCCGAGCATCAACGCCAGTCGGGCCCGGATCAGGGGTGTTTCCGGGCCCGCCTCCAGGGCGGCGCGGACCCGTTGGGCGTGGTCGTGGCCGATGTCGTTGAGGATCTCGAACACGGTGGTGGTGGCCTCGACCGTCGCGTGGAGTCCCGGGTGGGCGTCGGCGCCGTCGACGACGCGGGCCAGGGTGAGCACGCGCAACCCCTCCCGATAGCGGCCGCGCAGGTACCAGTACCAGGTCAGACCGCCCGCCGTCTCCAGGGCGGTCTTCGCGTCGCCGACGGCGACCGCGTGGTCCACGGCCGCGTACAGGTTCGCCGCCTCGGCGTCCAGACGCCGGATACCCCGCCCTTGGTCCGGACCGAAGAGGGTGGCGTGCTGTTCCTCGGCCAGGTGGGAGAAGTGGCGGGCGTGCCGGTCCCTGAGCGCTCGGGTCTCCCCCGCCTCCGCCAGACGCGCGCGGGCGTAGTCGGCGATGGACTCCAGCAGGTGGTGGCGGATTTCGCCGGTGCATGGGTCGACGGTGGCGGCCACCAGGGAGCGGTCGACCAGACGGGTGAGGGGGTCGAGTACCTCGTGGTCGGGGTCGGCGCAGACCGCCTCGGCGTCCTCGGGGTGCCAGCCGCCGGTGAACACCGACACGCGGCGCAACAGGACCCGTTCCCGCTCGTCGAGGAGGTCCCAACTCCAGTCGATCATGGCGCGCAGGGTGCGCTGGCGCGGGGGAAGGTGGCGCTGGGCGGTGGCCAGGAGCCGGAAACGATCGTCCAGGCGGCACAGCACCCCGTGCACGCCCAGGGCCCGGATCCGAGTGGCGGCCAACTCCAGGGCGAGGGGGATGCCGTCGAGTCGGCGGGTGAGTCGGGCGACGTCGGGGGCGTTGGTCTCGGTGAGCTCGAACCCGGGGCCGGCCGCGCGGGCGCGCGCCACGAAGAGTCGCACGGCGGCGTACTCGTGCGCTTCGGCGGGGTCGGAGACGGACGGGGGGACGGGCAGCGGGCCGACCGGGTGCAGGTGTTCGCCGGGCACCCCGAGGGGTTCGCGGCTGGTGGCGAGGACGCGCAGGTCGGGCAGGCGGGCGAGCAGGTGGGCGGCCAGGTCACCGATCGGTTCCAGGAGGTGTTCGCAGTTGTCGAGCACCAGGAGGGTGTCCTGGCCGGTCAGTCCGCGTACGAGGCGTTCACGGGTCCCGCCCTCGCCCTCGTCCCGGAGACCGAGGGTACGGGCGAGGACCTCGGCCGGATCGGCTCCCCTCGCGTGCGCGGCGTACTCGACCATGTGGGTGTCACCGTCGAGTTCGTGGGCCAGGGCGGTGGCCAAACGGGTCTTGCCGACCCCGCCGAACCCGGTGAGGGTGACCAGTCGTTCGTGGGCCAGCAGGGACCGGATCCGGCTCAGGTCGTCCTCTCGCCCCAGCATCTCGGTGAGGGGCCTGGGCAGGCGTCGCCGAGGGATCCCACCACCGCCGGATTCCTGGCGGAGGATACGTGTGTGCAGGTCGGTGACCTCGGGGCCGGGGTCCACGCCCAACTCCTCACGAAGCCCGCGCGCCAGGTCCGCGAAGAGGCGCAGGGACTCGGCCCGACGTCCGTCCTCGTTCAGGGCACGCATCCGTGCGGCGACCAGGCGCTCGCGCAGGGGATTCTCCGCCAGCGGTTCGCTCAGGTCCCGCGCGACCTGCCGGTGTTCACCCAGGTCGAGGCGGGCCAGGGCGTACTCCTCGGTGGCGGTGAGCCATTCCTGTTCAAGGCGCGCCCGGGCGGGTTCGGTGAACGTCTCGTCCGCGAGGTCGGCCAGAGCCGGACCGCGCCACAGCTCCAGGGCCCGGGCGAACAGTCCGGCGCGTGAACCCGGGTCCTCGGCGGCGCGGGCCCGGGCGACCAGCACCTGGAACCGTTCGGCGTCCACCGCTTCCTCCGCCGTGTGGAGCAGGTAGCCGGCCGAGCGGAAGCGGACCCGCTCCCCCGCGTCGGGTTCGGCGGCCGACAAGGCGCTGCGCAAAGCCCACACCTTGCGTTGCAGGGCCCGATCGGGTCGCAGCGGCGCGTCGCCGAACCCCCACAGGTGGTCGACCAGGGTGTCCACGGGAACCAGGCGTCCGCGGGCCAGGAGGAGAGCCCCCAGCAGGACGCGCACCTTGCGTTCGGGGACGTCGACGGAGGCACCGTCATCGGTCCGGACGATGAGTGGTCCAAGCACACCGAAACGCATGCACTCACCGTACCGAGTGCGAGGCGAGGGTGTTCCGAGTGCGGCTCGGACGAGGGTGGGGGCGATCGATCGAGAGCCCGAGAAGGAATGTGGTGAACATGGGACCGCTCAGGATGGTCGTCATCGTCGGCAGTGTGCGCGAGGGCCGGTTCGGGCCCACACCCGCCCGGTGGTTCGTGCGGCTGGCCCGCGCCCGCCCGGACATGGAGGTGGAGGTGGTCGACCTGGCCGACGTGGACCTGCCGCTGCGCATGGTGGAGGAGTCCCCGCTCCCCCCGGACGTCGCGGCGCTGGGTCCACGTCTGGCGGCGGCCGACGCGTTCGTCCTCGTCACACCCGAGTACAACCGGAGTTTTCCCGCCTCGGTGAAGAACGCCATCGACTGGTTCCACGACGAGTGGGCGGCCAAACCGGTGGGTTTCGTTTCCTATGGCGGGATCTCCGGCGGTGCCCACGCGGTGCAGCAACTGCGTCCGGTCTTCGGGGAGCTGTGCGCGGTCCCGGTGCGCGACTGCGTCCACGTCGCCGACTTCTGGGAACTGTTCGACGCCGACGGTGGCTGGCCCGCGGACGATGAGCGGAGCAAGGGGGCGGCGCAGGCCGCCCACGGCATGCTCGACCAGCTCACCTGGTGGGCGCACGCGCTGCGCGATCGTCGTTCCCTCACCCCGCATCCCGCCTGACCCGGAAGGCGAACCATGAGTTCCGTGAGAGAGAATCCACTCCGCGCCGGCCGGGCCGCCTGGGTCGGTCTGGCCGTATTGACCCTGCCCATCTTCATGATGGCCAACGACGTGTCCGTGCTGTTCCTGGCACTGCCGGCGATCGGCGCGGACCTGCAACCACAGGCCACCCAGTCCCTGTGGATCCTGCACGTGGGAGAGCTCCTGGGCGCCGGGTTGGTCCTGACCATGGGCCGGCTCGGTGACCGGGTGGGACGCAGACGCCTGCTACTGATCGGATTGGCGGCCTACGCGGCGTCCTCCACCCTGGCGGCGTTCTCCCCCGACCCGGTCACGTTGATCGTGGCGCGGGCGCTGATCGGCGCGTCGGTGGCGACCATCTCCCCGTCGACACTGTCGCTGTTGCGGTCGATGTTCCCCGACCCCGGGCAGTTCGCCACGGCGGTGGCACTGAACCTGAGCGCGTTCTCCGTGGGCATGGCGTTGGGGCCGCCCCTGGGCGGGCTGCTGCTGGAGTTCTTCTGGTGGGGTTCGCTGTTCCTGGTCAACGTGCCGGTGGCACTGTTGGCGCTGGTCACCCTGCCGTTCCTGCTACCGGAGTACCGCGACCCGAATCCGGGGCGCATGGACGTGCCCAGCGTGCTGTCGTCCACGGTGGCGTTGGTGTTGCTGGTGTACGGGCTCCAGGAACTCGCCGCGCAGGGATCGCGGCCGTCGCTGCTCGCCGCCGTCGTGGTGGGTTCGGCGTTGCTGTGGTGGTTCGTGCGACGGCAGCGACGCTTGAAGGACCCGTTGATGGACCCGGGCATGTTCGCCCGCCCGATCTTCGTGCTGGCGGTGACGATGTGCTTCCTCATGCTGCTGGCCGCCGCCGGCACGGACCTGTTCCTGGTGCAGTACCTACAGTCGGTGTTGGGGATCTCCCCCGGCCTGGTGGGAGCGCTGCTCATCGTGCCCGCGGTGGCCGGTTTCGTGGGCACGATGCTCACCCCGGTGTTGATCCGCTTCCTGACCACCGGCGTGGTGGTCGGCGGCGGAATGTTGGTGGCCGTGTCCGGGTTGGCGACGATCCTGTGGGGAGCCGGCACGGGCAGCGCCTGGCCGCTGATCCTGGGCACCACGGTGACCTCGATCGGCGGCGCTCCGGCGATGACGCTCGGCAGCCAGTTGGCGTTGTCCTCCGTGCCGATGGAACGCACCGGTTCGGCCTCGGCCGTCACCGACGTGGCCGCGGGCCTGGGACAGACCCTGGGGTTGGCGTTGATGGGCAGTCTGGGCCTGCTCGTGTACCGCACGAGTCTGTCGGGGGCGTTCACCGGTGACGTTCCCGAGGCGGCTCGGGGAAGTATCGGCGGTGCCCTGGCGACCGCCGACGACCTGGGCTCAACGGCCGGGGCCGCCCTGCGGGAGGCCGCCGCGTCGGCGTTCGGGCTGGGCCTTCAGGTGACGGCCGGGGCCGGCGGTGTCCTGTTGGCGGTCGCGGCCGTGGTGATGATGGCGGTGCTGCGCGGACACCGTGCGAACGAACCGGAGGAGGCCGTGGAACGGGTCGGTTGACCCCCTACGTCGGGGAGATGGTCGACGCGTTCCATGGTGACCCCCTTACCGGTGGGTTACCCGAACCACCCCGCCTTGCACGTGTGGGCCGTGGGGGTCCTGGGGAGTGTGGAGACAGGGATGGCGGACGGCCTCGCCGGGCCTCCGCCACCGCCCGACAAGCACTTGCTCGCCAGGGCGAGCACGCCACCACCGCGGCCTGTCACCACATGCACGAGGGACGAGACGATCTGATGACGAACGACTTTCCGGACGGCCCGGGTGGAGAACCCGGGTCCTTCGACGAGTTCCTGGCCAGGTTCCTCGGCGCCCGCGGACCCGTCCGCCGCGTCGACCTTTCCAAGCTGATGAGCCCCGAGGCCCGCCAGGTCGCCGACGCCGCCGCCCGGCGCGCGCTGGAGAACGGCGGCGCCGACGTCGACTCGGTCCACCTGTTGTGGGCGCTACTGCACTACCCGCCCACCCGCAAGCTCGTGGAGCGCGCCGGAGCGGACGCCAAGCCACTGGAGGACGTCATCGAACAGGCGGTCGCCCAGGCCCCGCGCGCGGTGCGCGGGTCGGCCCGGCTGACCCCGTCTGCCAAGCGGGCCCTGCTCGACTCCCTGCAGATCTCCCGGGCCACCCGGAGCCCCGCCATCGTGCCCGAGCACATCCTGTTCGCGTTGGCGGTCAACCCCGATCACCCGGTCGGTCAGCTACTGCGCGACCAAGGGGTGAACCCCGAGTCGCTACAGAACGCGGCCGGGCCGGCGCCTTCCGCCGAACAACCCGAAGCCGAGCCGTCGCGGACGCCGACGCTGGACGAGTTCGGCACCGACATGACCGCGCTTGCCCGCGAGGGGCGTCTGGACCCCGTGGTCGGCCGCGACGACGAGGTCGACCAGTGCATCGAGGTGCTGGCCCGGCGGCGCAAGAACAACCCCGTGCTCATCGGTGACCCCGGCGTGGGCAAGACCGCGATCGTGGAGGGCATCGCCCAGCGCATCTTCGACGACGACGTCCCCGACGTCCTGCGCGGTCGACGCCTGGTGCAACTGGACCTGTCCGGGATCGTGGCGGGCACCCGCTACCGGGGCGACTTCGAGGAGCGGCTCAACGGCATCGTCGAGGAGATCCGCGCCCACTCCGAGGAACTGCTCATCTTCATCGACGAGATCCACACGATCGTCGGTGCGGGCGCCTCGGAGGGTTCGACCAGCGCCGGGAACATGCTCAAACCCGCGCTGGCCCGCGGTGAGTTGCACATCATCGGTGCCACGACGGTGGACGAGTACCGCAAGAACGTGGAGAAGGACGCGGCGTTGGAGCGTCGCTTCCAGCCCATCCTGGTGCCCGAACCGTCGGTGGAGGACACCGTCGACATCCTGCGCGGGCTGCGCGACCGCTACGAGGCGCACCACCAGGTGCGGTTCAGCGACGAGAGCCTGGTGGCGGCCGCCGAGCTGTCCGACCGCTACGTCACCGACCGGTTCCTGCCCGACAAGGCGATCGACCTCGTCGACCAGGCCGGTGCGCGGGTCCGGTTGCGGTTGAAGACCTCCAGTACGGGGCTGCGCGAGTTGGAGACCCGGCTCAAGGAGTTGGAGGAGCAAAAGGAGAGCGCGGTCCAGGACGAGGACTACGAGAAGGCGTCCCGGCTGCGCGACGAAATCCACTCCGCCAGGAGCGACATGCACCAGGCGCGCGGAACCGGGTCGGCCGTCCCCGAGGTGGAACCGGCCGACATCGCCGAGGTGGTCTCGCGCAGTACCGGCATCCCGGTGTCACAGCTGACCCAGGAGGAACGGGAGCGGCTGGTCAACCTGGAGGAGGTGCTGCACGACCGGGTGATCGGTCAGGACGAGGCGGTCACCGCGGTGTCGGAGGCGATCCGCCGCAACCGGGCCGGGCTCGGCGACCCGGATCGTCCGGTGGGCAGCTTCCTGTTCCTGGGGCCGACCGGTGTGGGCAAGACGGAGCTGGCCCGGGCCCTGGCGGAGGCGCTGTTCGGCTCCGAGGAGGCCATGGTCCGGATCGACATGAGCGAGTTCCAGGAGCGGCACACCGCCAGCCGGCTCACCGGCGCCCCTCCCGGGTTCGTGGGGTACGAGGAGGCCGGTCAGCTGACCGAGGCGGTACGTCGCCACCCCTACTCGGTCCTGTTGCTGGACGAGGTGGAAAAGGCCCACCCGGACGTGTTCAACCTGCTGCTACAGCTGTTGGACGACGGTCGGCTCACCGACGGTCAGGGCCGGACCGTGGACTTCCGCAACACCGTGGTGATCATGACGAGCAACCTGGGGTCGGAGGTCATCACCGGCGGTGGGCCGATGGGGTTCACCGACGGCGGGCAGATGGACGCCGACACCGAGCGCCGGGTGATGCGCCGGCTCAAGGAGGAGTTCCGGCCCGAGTTCGTCAACCGGATCGACGAGGTCATCGTGTTCCAGCAGTTGGGCGAGGACGAGATCGCGCAGATCACCCGCCTGATGCTCAAGCGGACCGAGGAGCGGTTGGCGGCGCAGGAGATGTCGATCCGCTTCACCGACGCGGCGGTGCGGTGGCTGGCGGAGAAGGGCTACCAGCCCGAGTTCGGCGCGCGGCCGCTGGCCCGGACCATCCAGCGCAACATCGGCAACCGGCTCTCGCGCATGGTGCTGGATCAGCAGGTCGGAGCGGGTGACCGGATCATCGTGGACGTGGATCCCGTGGGCGAACTGACCATCGCCACCGAATAGGCAACGGGCCCCGAGGACCGCTTCAGGTCCTCGGGGCCCGACGTCGCGTGGGATCAGGCGGACAGGCCGCTGGTGCGGATCTGGTCGCGGATCCACTCCCCCGCCGGCTTGAGCGAGTCCGTGCCGGTGAAGGGGCCGCCCGCGTCGCAGGTGCCGGGCTCGAAGACCGCGCCGGAGCGGACGTCGTCCGAGTAGTTCCAGTTCACCCAGCTGATCTGTTCCCGGTCCATGAGGTCGAGGTAGCGCTGGGCGGAGTCGAAGTCGTCGCCGCCGTCACCGGTGTGCTCCTGGGTGCCGAACTCGGTGACGAACAGTGGCAGCTCCTGGGTGGCCCGCTCGAAGGTGTCGTAGTGCCCGCCCCCGTGCGAGGCGGCGTAGAAGTGGTAGACGTACATGATGTTGTCGGCGTCCACCGGGTCATCGAGGATCTCGGTGTGGTCCGAGCCCTCGGACACGCCCAGCGACGACCACGCGCGGGTTCCGACGAGCACGAGCGCCTCGGGATCGGCGTCCCGGATCACCGGGATGACCTGCTCGGAGTAGCCCTTGATCGCGTCCCAGGAGACACCGTTGGGCTCGTTGGCGATCTCGTAGAGCAGGTTGTCCTTGTCTGCGTGGGTCGAGGCGATCTCGGCGAAGAAGTCGCGTGCGAGGTCGGTGTTGACGTTCGGGTCGCCGGGGGTGAGCATGTGCCAGTCCACGATGACGTACAGGCCGCGCTCGGTGCCCTCTTCGATGAGTTCGTGCACCCGGTCGGTGAAACCGCGCGGGTCGGTCTCGTAACCGCCCTCCTGGATGTACATGGACACGCGTAGGACGTCCGCGTTCCAGTCGTCGGAAAGGGCGTCCAGGGAGGCGTCGGTGAGGCAGTGGTCGAACCACTGCAGACCGTGCGAGCTCATCCCGGTGAGCTGGACGGCCTCACCGTTCTCGTCGCAGAGCTTGATACCGCAGACCTGAAGCCGTCCATGCTCGTCGATGGCGGTGGTCTCGGGTGTGGTGGAGGCGACGGGTTCGGCCTCTTCCAACGCACCGTTGCCGAGCAGGGTGGCACCGAGCAGAATCGCTCCCAGTGCGGCCAGGGACAGGGTGCGGTAGGGGTGCCTGGGGGTGGGACGGTGACGCGCCAAGGTTGTCCTCCAGCGGGGAGCGGATCGGACGCGGTGGGGGCGACGCGGATCCGGAAGGAAGGTTTCCCATTGAAGCTAGGTAGTGGTGGCGCGGCCGTCAAGGGGGGTGACCGAGGGTATTCGCATCGGCCCCGACGTCCCCGTGGGGCGCACCCGGTCGGGTACGCCCCACGATGAGAGCGGTGGAACCCCGCCTCAGGCGGGTTCCGGTTCGGGTTCGGGCCCCGGTGGTTCCGGGACCGGTTGGGGCTCCGGCACCGGGTCAGGGCTCGGTTCCGGCGGGACCGGTTCGGGCGGCATCGGCGCCGGTGGGAACGGGTCCGGTGGCATCGGGTCGGGCTGTCGTAGGGCCCGTTCCGCCAGGTTCACGCTCATCCGACTTCCTCCTCTCCTCCGGCCGTCTCGGTGGTTCGTGCTCGGTCCTGCCCGACCGAGGTGAGTTCCGTGTCAGGATCGGGCGTCGGGGTCGGGGTCGCGGGGCCTGCCCCTCTCCCCGCGCGAGGGCTGGTTCAATAGGTGTCCCGCCCGGTCGTTGAGCACGCCGACGGTGTCGATCAGGCGACCGATCCGGGAGTGGGCGGCCTCCGAACCATGGCGCTCCATCGCTATCCCCGGTGCCCTCGGCAGCAGCCGACCGACCACGCGCAGGGCCCGTTGGGTGAGCCCGGGGGCCACCCCGTGCACCGCCAACCCGATCCGGGTCGCCGGTGTGAGGATGAGGAACCCGCGCCCGCTCGCGGCGGCCCGCACGATGCCGCGGGCCGCACGTTCGGCGCTCACGCTGAGCAACGGGAGCCCGGCCGCCAACGCGAACCAGGCGTACTCGCGTTCGGGATCGCCGGAGAAGAGCACGCCCTTGTGCGAACCGGTGCGCATCAGACCCGGCACCACGGTCAGCACCCGCACGCCCGTGCCGCCGGTCTCGGCGGCCAACCCCTCCGACAGCGCCGCCCAGGCGCGTTTGGCCACCGAGTACGGCAGCATGTGCGGCACCGACAGGTAGGCGCCGATCGAGGTGACGTTGACGACGGTGCCGCCGGTGCCGCGCATACGTTCGACGGCGGCGCGGGACAGGTGGAACGGGCCCCAGAACATGATGTCCATGGCCTGCGCGAAGTCCTCGTCGGCGATCGTCTCCTGCGGGCCCACCCGCATGACGCCGGCGCTGTTGACCACCACGTCCAGCCGGCCGAAGCGTTCGACGGCCGCGTCCAACAGGGCGTCGACCGCCTTCGGGTCGCCGATGTCGCAGACCACACCGTGGGCCTCCACGCCCCGTCCGGTGAGTTCGGCGACGGCACGGTCCAGTCCCTCACGCCCCCGGGCGCAGATCACCACCGAGGCACCGGAGGCACCGAACTCACGGGCCATCTGCAGCCCCAGACCGCGCGAGCCACCGGTGACGAGCGCGACCTTGCCGCGCATGCTTCGGGCGCGGCGACGTTCGGACAGGGCCGAGACCCCCACCCCCAGGGCGGCCCCCGTGGCGCCCCAGGCGAGGAGTTCGGCGTTCTGTCGGATCGGCGACGGCGGCGGTTCGTGGCGGCGACGGTAGCGGCCCCACGCCCATCGGACACCGGCCAGTGCCAGGGCTCCCTTCAGGCGGCTCATGGGCGCCCCCGTTCCACAGGAGAGTGGCGGCGGGTGTGCGACATGTGTTCCCCTGTTCGATCGGGTTCGTGGGAGGAGGTTGTGGGTGCTGCGGTACCCGGCGGCCTCGGTGGGAAAACCGTGGCCGGCGAGAGTTGGACGAACCCGGGAACGCGCCTCGACCGGACTTCAGGGCACCAGACCGTGGACCGGGGGCAGGCCGTCGTCCTGGTACCCGGCGGCGACGTAGGTGACGACCGCTCCGGGGACCGCGACGAGGCTCTGGCGGTTGCTCCCCTGCCCTAGGTCGGGGTCGAAGAGACGTTCGCCGTCGAACCGGATCCAGCGCGGTGTGCCCGCGCGTTCGGTGTCGGTGTCCTCCGTCGGGACGGCCAGCACGGCGCGATCGCCCTCTTCGATCCCCGCCTCTTCGACCTCGCTCGTCCTCCGCTCGTTGACGGCGGAGACCAGCGCACCTTCCAGCACGGCGGTGGGGCCATCGAGGTAGTGGCCGATGTTCCACTCGACCTCGACGCTGGAGACGACCTCGCCGTCGGAGTCGGACTTCTTCAGCCGTCGAGGACCGAGCGCCTCCGGCTCGTTCTGGGCGACCACGGCACCCTCGGTGTCGGCGGCCAGGGTGCCGGGGGCCATCTCGTACTGGTGGTACTCCTGCTCAGGATGGTCTGGGACGACATCGACCGGCTCTCCGGTGTTCAGGCCGAACAGACTTTCCCCGGCCGCGACCACGGGGTCCCCGTCGCTCCACGTCCTGGGCCGAACGATGTCGGCGTCGTCCCACTCCAAACGTCGGGACGGCTCCACTTCCGCATGCCAGAGCTCATCACCGGTCGTGGTGTCCAGGACGACCAAGGTCCGCTTCGCGTCCTCGGGCCGCCCCACTCGGTCGAGGGCCAGCGTCAACCCGATGTCTCCACTCTCCAGATCACCATCGTCGAAATGTTCCTCGTCCAGGCAGGTCCTGGAGACCAATAGACGGTCGCCGTACAGTCGCGTCCGCACGCTTTCCCCGGGCAGGCAAACGCGGCCGGTTTCCCGGGTCAGGGGGTACTCCCACTCGGGTTCCGCGGAGTCGAGGTCGTACCCCACCACGGAGCCGCCTCCGTCGTCTTCCTTGACCTCCATCATCCGATCGGCGTTCACGTGCCGCCGGGAGTCAGCGTCCTCGTGTTCGGGCAGCGTCGCCTCCCGGACGATCTCGCCGGTGGCGGTGTCCAACACGAGGATGGTGCCTGGTGCCGCGCGGCCCTCCCGGTGCATGAAATAGGCGTGCGACTCGTCCCCCCGGACGAACCCGAACCCGAGGATCTCGGAGTAGGAACGCCGGTAGGTCCACAACTCTTCTCCGGTGGCCCCGTCCAACCCGACGAAACCGTCCCCGTACCGAACGACCGGGCCCCGGAGGCCGCGTCCCACATCCTGGATCGGCTGTTCCGGCTCCCAGGACCACCCCACCCGGGCGACGTCGGTGGGGAACGGTTCGGGTTCGCCCGCAGCCGCGACCCGGTGTTCGACTTCCACCCAGGTGGTGAGCACCGGGGTCAGGGCAGTGACCATGAGCAGGGCCGTCGCACCGGCGACCAGGCCACCGAGCAGGGCCTTCCAACCACCACCGGTTACCGTTATGGGAGCGAAGACCAGCAGCACGATCCCCAGCACGACCGCGCCGATACCGCCCTACACCTGGAACGCCTCAGTCAGGTACAGGCCACCTTCGGACACGGACGATGCTACGTAGTGGGTCGGGAAAGCCCACCAGGCCAACCCCATGGCCGTGGCGGCGACCAAAAATCGGAGCACGAGGCCGGCGGCGGATCCTTGGTCTTCGTCATCGGCCGGTGCGGAGCCTCGGTCGCGTCGGATGTTGATCCGCACCACCGGCACCATGAACGCCATGAAGAGCAGCAGGACCACAGGGATGGTGAAGTCCTCCGCCGCCTCGGAATCGATCCCGGCCAAGCGGACCACGGTCAAGACCACACCCCCGGCCATGGTCGCTATCCCGGCCCATCCGAGCACGCCTGCGTTCCGCCCGCCCACGCCCCACTCCCTGTCCACTTGTGCCCTGCTTGTCACCGTTCGTACGCAGGGAGCAGCCTATGGTTCGACTCAGCGCAGGACGAACTCGCCCTTCGGTCCACGCAGGACCGCCTCAAGCAACGGACTGGAGCCTTCGGTGAGGTCCAAGTCGACGCCGAACGCGGACAGGGCTGGGGCGAGCGCGGCCGGCTCGGGGTGTTCGGCGCGCAGGGACACAAGTTCCAGGGTGGGCAGGTCCCCCAGGCCGGGCTGCGGCGTACTCCCCCAGTCGATGAGGAAGGGCACCGGCTCGGGGTAGGCCTCGGGTTCCCGTTTGGCCAGGTGCCAGCGAAGGACATCGCCCTCGGGGGTGGCCCGGGACCAGGGTTCGACGTCACCGGGATCGTGCCCCACGGCGCGGGCCCGCTCCACCACCGTGGTCAGGTCCTCGTCGACCCGGGCCGCGAAGGTCGCCAGGTGGGGGCGTTCCAGGTCGGCCAGACCGAACACCCGCACCGGACCGGGGTCGGCGCGTTCGGGGTCCGGACCCACGATCTCCAGGTAGTGGGGCGCGCGCTCACCGTTCACCGTGAGAGCGACCAGGGCGTTGGCCGAACCGACCGGGTGCCGGCCGCCCTGGGACGGAGCGACACCGGTGCGTTCCGCGAAGGCGGATACCGCCGCCGCCAGGTCCGGGACGGCGTAGACCAGGTGGTCGAGGGTTCCGGGGAAGCTCATAGGTGTCCCTTCCGATTCGCACTCACCGTATAGGAGCTGATCAGGCCTTGTCGGCAGGGAACCCTCCGGTGGCGATCGGGCCCCATCGTTCGGCAGTGACCCGGACCAGGGCCTTGCCCTGCTGCCGCATGGCCTGCCGGTACTCGTCCCAATCGGGGTGTTCACCGGCGATCACCCGGAAGTACTCGACGAGGGGTTCGACGGCGTCCTCCCCATCGAGGAGCTCGGCGGTGCCGTCCACCTGAACCCAGGGCCCGTCGAAGTCGTCGGAGAGGACGACCACGCTGACGTGAGGGTCCTTCCGGGCATTACGGGCCTTGGCGCGCTCGGGGTAGGTGGAGACGACGATGCGGCCTTCGACGTCGACCCCGCAGGTCACCGGCGAGGCCTGGGGCGAGCCATCGGCCTTCCGGGTGATGAGCAGCGCGTGGTGTCGAGGACGAACGAAGTCCAGGAGTTCGTCGCGGTCGACCTTGGTGTTGGTGGCGATCTTGCGGGCCATGTTCTCGCTTCCCCGGGTATGCATTCGGTAGCCCCGAAACTACCCGGGTCGCTTCGGCCGAACCTCGTGCCGTTCCGAGGGGTCAGCAGGCGTCGAACACGTGACCGGGTTCGGACTCCGGCACCAGGTCGAGGTCGCGCAGGATCGTTCGCGTGGGCGGACCGGAGTCGCACACTTCGACGAAGGAGGTTCCTGCTTCCTCCAGGTCCTCCGGGTACTCGATGGCGAGCACCTTCTCCTCGCCGTAAACCCGCGTGTAGCCGTCACATTCCGACCAAGCTCCGCAGGACTCGGTGATGGCGAAGTCGAAACCGACCTCCTCCTTACCCCGGTCGGCTTCCTCCACCGTGTTCTTCTGCGCTGCTTCCATACCCCGCTCATGGGTCAGGGCCACGAGGTCCACCGCGAGAGCGAGATTGTCGTCGCTGCTCAGGGCCTCATCGGAGCGCAGGTAGGAGTCGAGGTTGTCGAACTCGACGGCGTCGAACCCCGCTTCGGCACACCGCTCGATGGTGTCGGTGAGCACCTCCGCGATGCGCTCACGTCGGTCCGAGGTCGAGGTGTCCAGGAGGAACTCGTCCGGCCAACCCGGATCCGCCACCGGTTCACCGTCCTCGTCTCGGAGGAGGAGGTCGGGGGTTTCTTGCCAGGAGTCCAGGTCACCCGGCTGTGTCTGGAACCCGTTGACGTAGCAGACCGAGTACAGGTCGGGTTCGGGGTCGGTGGAGGAGTCACGCACCACGATGTCGACCCCCGGTGGGGGTGGGTAGGCCCCGCCGAGTTGGTAGTCGAAGCCGCCTTCCCGGGGAAGGCCTTCCGGTACCTCCGGTGCGCAGCCCGCGAGAAGGAGCATCAGCCCCACCAGAACAAAACCCCCGCACCAACGCCCCAAAACGGCCCCTCCAACCGAGCGCCAACCGCTCAATCAAAAAGCATCCCACCACCCCTGAACCACTTCGGTCGCACCCCCATCCCCGCGTGTGCAGGGAGCAGATGCGCCTGATGGCGACCTCGACGCAGGGATCGGGTCCATTCCCGCGTGCGCGGGGAGCAGACCGCCAGCGGCACCAGCCGCACCAGGGAACCGGGTCCATCCCCGCGTGCGCGGGGAGCAGGCAGAGTCCCCGCGCCGGTCCGGCGCCTCCTTGGGTCCATCCCCGCGTGCGCGGGGAGCAGGGCCACCGAGCTCGGCATGACCCCCGCCGAGTACGCCGAGGGTCCATCCCCGCGTGCGCGGGGAGCAGGGAGACCCGGGGCCCTGCCCATTGCTACGTGGGGGTCCATCCCCGCGTGCGCGGGGAGCAGTGCCACGCGCTGATAGTGCCGCCCACCTTCGCGGGTCCATCCCCGCGTGCGCGGGGAGCAGGGACACGACCTTGTACCTGAACGTGTGGAGCCGGGGTCCATCCCCGCGTGCGCGGGGAGCAGAGCACACCGCACCGCCCTCGGAGCGCTCCGAGGGGTCCATCCCCGCGTGCGCGGGGAGCAGCTCATCGGAGCCAAGCCCCGTATGGGCAAGACGGGTCCATCCCCGCGTGCGCGGGGAGCAGGTGGGGAGCCTCTGCCCTTCGGCCAGTACTCCGGGTCCATCCCCGCGTGCGCGGGGAGCAGGTCGCGCTGAGCGTCTGAGTTCCGGAGATGTTGGATCCATCCCCGCGTGCGCGGGGAGCAGCAACCTCGGCGCGGCGGTCGCCGAGGGTGAGCGGGTCCATCCCCGCGTGCGCGGGGAGCAGGTCCCCGCGGTCCCGCAGTCCTACGCCGAGGCGGGTCCATCCCCGCGTGCGCGGGGAGCAGGCCGTCGGCGATCGACCGGAGCATCGCCCGTAGGGTCCATCCCCGCGTGCGCGGGGAGCAGTCGTGGACCATGCGCACCGTGCGCTTGGCCATGGGTCCATCCCCGCGTGCGCGGGGAGCAGCCCGCCCACCAGGTCCAGGCCGCCGCTGCGGCGGGTCCATCCCCGCGTGCGCGGGGAGCAGGGTGTTCTCTTCGAGGGGGGTGATGGGGAACTGGGTCCATCCCCGCGTGCGCGGGGAGCAGTTCGTGTGTCTGTCGGGTGTGTGCTGGTGGGGGGGTCCATCCCCGCGTGCGCGGGGAGCAGTCCAACGTGCCGACGACGTTCCCGCCGGCCTGGGGTCCATCCCCGCGTGCGCGGGGAGCAGTGGAAGCCGCCACCGAGCTGCTCCACCGAGGTGGGTCCATCCCCGCGTGCGCGGGGAGCAGGCCGCCAACATCCCCCACATCCGAACCCAGCGGGGTCCATCCCCGCGTGCGCGGGGAGCAGCAACCTCGGCGCGGCGGTCGCCGAGGGTGAGCGGGTCCATCCCCGCGTGCGCGGGGAGCAGCGACGTCGACCTCGAACGTGGGCGCGACGACGGGGTCCATCCCCGCGTGCGCGGGGAGCAGTCACGAAGGGACGTAGGCGGGCACGCCGAGCCGGGTCCATCCCCGCGTGCGCGGGGAGCAGGTGACGGTGATCGGCGCCTCGAGGCTTCCGGCGGGTCCATCCCCGCGTGCGCGGGGAGCAGGCCATCGCCGCCCAAGTGACCACCCCCGAGCGGGGTCCATCCCCGCGTGCGCGGGGAGCAGATGAGGTTTCCGCCGAGGAGCTTCAGCAACTTGGGTCCATCCCCGCGTGCGCGGGGAGCAGTCGGAGAACGCCCACGTCTGGGTCGTGGTGGCGGGTCCATCCCCGCGTGCGCGGGGAGCAGCCGGTGTGCAGTTCAACGAGGTCCAGGGCGACGGGTCCATCCCCGCGTGCGCGGGGAGCAGGGCGATGACGGTCACCGGGAAGTCGACGTCACGGGTCCATCCCCGCGTGCGCGGGGAGCAGATCACCGGCATGAACAGGGTCGGGGACCGGGCGGGTCCATCCCCGCGTGCGCGGGGAGCAGGGGGACCCCAACGACATGGTGGCCATCGCCGAGGGTCCATCCCCGCGTGCGCGGGGAGCAGGCCACCTCGGGGCGCCTGTCCGGCGAAGCCACGGGTCCATCCCCGCGTGCGCGGGGAGCAGCCACTGATCCGCTGCGTCGTCGTGCTGGTCTCGGGTCCATCCCCGCGTGCGCGGGGAGCAGCTGTACCTGTCCGACGGGTTCGACCGGATCGTGGGTCCATCCCCGCGTGCGCGGGGAGCAGTGGTCGCTCGAGTACGACCGTGCCGCCGCTGTGGGTCCATCCCCGCGTGCGCGGGGAGCAGAGTGCTTCCCGTGCTTCGGTGCCGGTGTGGGTGGGTCCATCCCCGCGTGCGCGGGGAGCAGACCGAACAGGAACCACAGCCACAGGACCTTCTGGGTCCATCCCCGCGTGCGCGGGGAGCAGTCTCGCTGACCTGCGCGTTTACCAAGCGAACATGCTCAAATTTGCAACTAGTTGCGAGTTGGACACTCGGAACAAAACACGCATAAGCGAATTACCTCCCGAAGCGGCGTCGTTTCGACGCTTTGCTCCAACCCTTCTTCGGTGGCCCGACGCTCCTCTTCACCGGTTCCTCCGGCTTCCTTGGGCGCTGGATCAGCGTCATCCCCTCATGGTCCACCGGCCGCCACTGGTGCTCGAAGGTCTCGAAGGCGAAACCCTGCTCGGTGTCGGTTGAATACACCAACAACGCCCGTCCATTGCCCGCGTACTGCTGCACCTCGTCCCACAACACCTGACGAACACGCGCCGACGGCTTACCGATGAACACCCCCGGCGCGATCTGTAACAACCACCTCGTGAGCAACCCACGCAGCCCGACAGGACAGTTCGTGAGGATCAGCACCATCACCAGATCACCCCGAGATTCCGCCCGGACTCGATGTCCGCGCCTCGATCGACCTGGAGCCCGACCCGATCGGCGTCCTCCACATCCACCCCGGTGGGCAGTAACAGCTTCTTGATGTCCCCGACGCACCGGTCGAGCAGCTGGTCCTGATGGATGCGGTCGCGTAGAGCACGCCGAGTCCTGGCACCCACCTCTTCCTCACCTTCGGCCGCCACGTCGAAGGCCACCGGGATCGCCACGTCCACCTTGTACAGGTCGGCCACGTCGAGCACGAAGGACTGCTCATGCCCCGAATGCACGAACCCAAGCCCCGGCGTACAGCCCAACGCGGCGACCACGGACTGCGCGATTCCGTAGAAGCACTGCGCGGCGGCGGTGACCGCCTGGTTGGGCGCGTCCCCCTCGTCGAACCGCCCGGGCACGTACTTCCGCCCGTGCCACTCGACACCGGTGCGGGCGGCGTTGGCCCGGTAGGCCGCCTTCACCCGGTCGCCTTCGAGCCCCAACAGCTCCCGTCGGCTGCGTCCTTCGACGTCCTCACCGGGGAACCGTTTCAGGTACATGGACCGGGCCACTTCGAGGCGAGTTCGACGGTTGGCCCACGCGGTGGCCTGTGCCTCGACCAGCGCGGAGGACCGGGTGAGGGCGCGGCCTCCGGAGTAGTACCGCACCCCCTGTTCCCCGACCCACACCACACCGGCCCCGCTGTCTCCGAGCAGGGCCATCGCCTGGTGGGTGACCCGGGTACCGGGCCCCAGAAGCAGCACCCCGATGGTCGCCGAGGGCAGGTAGGTCACACCCTCCCCGTCCTCGGCGGTGATCGCGTTGTCCTCACGGTGGATCACGCACCGTTCGAGGTAGACGAAGGAGCTCCGATCACCCACCCGGGTCAGCTCGGCGGGGCTCGACGCCCTCCGTTTACCGGCGGTGGACATCAGTCCACCGGCGCCAGGGTCATGAGTCCACAGCCGTAGGCCTTGGCCCGGCCGATGCCCGAAGTCAACGCCTGGCGCAACGCCTCGGGATCGGTGACGGTCAGCCTCCCGTCGAAGGTCGCCGTGACCACCGGAACCCGCATCCGCTTGCCCTTCCGCTCCGGCCGGGGGTCGGGTTTGTCGAAACCGGCGCTGTCACGGTCGTGCACCATCAACTCGTAGCCGTCGATCTCGGGCAGGGCGGGGTCCGGATCCTTGCGGCGCACCACCTCGAACCCGCGCCGCTCCTGCTTCTTGAGCAACCACCCCGCCTGGTGGCGGGGGGTGACGTGCGCGGTGAGCTTGGTCGGTTCCCCGTCCTTGCGCCGGATGCTGTGCACCGGGTTGGCGGTCAGACGGAAGGCCCAGGTCTGCCCCTCTTCCAGCCTGGACAGGAACCCCGCGTAGTCGTGGGTCCGCCACCAGGTGCCGGGGTCGGCCTTGGGCCACCCGGCCTGTTCCACCAGGTGGGTCAGCTCGGGACGCTCGGGGCTCACCACGTACAGGAACACCTCGGCCTTGGCGTTGCGATCCACCCGCCACAGCACCCGGGGGCCACCCGGCTCCCCGGCCGGAGCTCCCGGGAGGAGTTCGGGAAACCCGCCCAGGACGGCGGCGTGCATCGCCTGAGGAGAGGACAACAACTTGCGGGTGCCGGACCGGTGGGTGTTGAAACGGAATCGGGTCAGGTACATCAGCGGCCTCCCAGCGCGGAGACGGGATCGTGGTCGGGGGGTGAGGTGCGGCGCTCGTACGGGTTGGGCACCGTGACCGAACCGGACCGGACGGCGCGCAGACCGTATCGTCGGTGTCGGGGGTCGAAACTGAGCGGACGGTCGCGCAACGAGTCGGCTCCACCGTCCCTCGGAGAGGCGTCGACCAGGGTGGTCAGCTCGATCTTGGCCCCCTCGCGCCATCCTCGGCGGCGCTGGTACCAGTGACTCGCCCGCCAAGGCTGTCCACGCAACGCCTCCTCGACCGTGCCCGGCTCGGGCGTCCCGAGGTCGAGGGGTCGTGAGGGAGGGCAGGAGCGTCGCCCCAGGTAGGGCAGATAGACCGGCGCGCGCACCGCCCGGTACAGCCGTTCGACCAACTCGGGGTCTCCCTCGACCACGGCCACGAACACGGCGTCGGACAGGTAGAAACGCTCCGAGATCGGCATGGAGACGCCGGTGACCATGTGGTGTGCGGTCTGGTAGTCGCGCACCCGGGTGCCGGGCTGGTCCACCCGCACACCGAAGCGCAGCGCCGCCAGGTCGGACACCTCGGCGGTGCGCTCCCGTCCCAGGGCGGCGGCGAGCAGCCCGACCACCCCGCTCTTGGTGGGCGCGTTCTCCGTGCCACGTCGGGCGAATCGGGAGGAGGAACCCCACGCCTGGAGTGGCCCCGCCAGAACCAGGGGCAGGGTGTGCGTGGCGGGCCCGCTCATGCCGTGGGCGCCTGACGCCGGGCGACGGCGGCGCCGACCTGCTCGACCAGTTCGGGCAGGCTCACCTCGGTTCCCAGACCGGAGAGCTTGGCGGTACGCTCCCCCACCCGGACCACCCAGGTCTCGACGTCGTCGGCGGCCCCGAACGCGCGTTCCACCTCCGGCACGTACTCGGCCAGGCGGGCGCCGGCCTGCGCGACGTGCCCGGCATCGGCCGTGACGGGCTCCTCGAAGGCGCCGACGAAGCTGATGGGCCGTGCGCTGCGCAGCTTCACGATGACCACGTCGGGCAGGGTGTGGTGGCCGAAGGTGTTGATCTTGCCGGTGGGCAGCGACTCCACGAACCCGCGCACGAACGCCTCCACGGCACGGCGCAGCGGTTCGGTGACGGGTTCGTCCTCGCGCAGCCCCTCCCCCAGGTTCCTGCGCAGCAGGTCCACGTCGACGGCCGCGTACCGGTACAGGGTGGCGGAGTTGAACTCCACGGTGCCGATCATGCCGGCGCCGGTCTCCTCCTCGGGGTTCTTGTCGTCGACCGCGGTGTAGTAGTCCGACTCGTTCTCCACCTCGTGCACGCTGATGGCGTGCGCGACCTGGGCGGCGGCGTCCACGTTGATGTCGGCGCCGTCGGCGACCATGCGGCCGAACAGGGCGATGTCGACGGAGTGGTGGGTGTCGGCGATGGACTTGGCGCGGGCCTTGTTGTCCTTGTCCTTGAGGAAGGCCTTGATGTCCTCACGACCCTCGACGGCGAGTTCGGCGAGCCCGTCACGCTGTCGGGCGCTCAGGAACATCAGGTAGGCGGACTCGGGTGCGGGGGCCGGCTCCCCGCTCTTCTTGGCGGCGTCGGCCTTGCGCTTGGGCGGCTCGATCTTGGAGCCGGTGGCGGTCTGGACGGTCTCGGCGGCCAGGGCGAGCGCCTCGGTCTCCTCGATGGAGGGTTCGAGTTCGCGGATGCGCGCGGCGATGAGTTCGGCGACCCGTTTGGTGCGGGTCCCGAGCTCCTGGGGGTCGAGCAGGGCGTCGAAGGCCAGGCGGGTGGCGCGCTTCCAGGCCTGGCTGGAGACCCGGGAGCGGCGGGCGCCGCCGTAGACGGCGGTCTTGGGGGCACCGGTGTCGTCCCGGTTGAGGTTGCTGGGCGGCACGGTCTGCAACACGTGCACGTCGAGAATGGTACGGCTCATGGTGTTCCTCGTCCTGTCGGTACCGAATCTGCGGTGTGCGCGGCGGGGAGCGCTTCGGTGGGGGGTGTCTGGGGGTCAGCCTCGGGCCGCCACCGTCTCCTTCGGTGAATCGCCGGCGGAGCGTTGTGGCCGGTACGCCTGGAAGTCGCGCCCCCAGGTGCGGCGCACGCGTTCGGCCCCGGCGGCGGTGCGGGTGTCGAAGAGTTGGTCGGCCAAAAGGCCGTAGTCGAGCGGGACGTCCTCGGTCCGT
Source organism: Nocardiopsis sp. NPDC055879 (assembly GCF_053615935.1). Taxonomy (NCBI): domain Bacteria; kingdom Bacillati; phylum Actinomycetota; class Actinomycetes; order Streptosporangiales; family Nocardiopsidaceae; genus Nocardiopsis; species Nocardiopsis sp. NPDC055879. The sequence goes on along the minus strand of NZ_JBSHCT010000003.1, from coordinate 313,904 downwards.
AGCAGTTGGACGATCCCCCGCAGTCGATCCAGGCGCGTGCTCCGGCTGCTCGCCGTCTGGGCCTGCACGAACCGTTTGCGCAGGGGTTCGTCGATGTCACCGGCCGGCATGAGCCGACGAACCGCCGCCCCGAACCCGCGACCGCGCCTGTGCATGCCCGACTCTCGCTTGGACTGCTGGTGCAGGGCGTAGAGGGTGAGCGCCTCGTGCACGGCGGCCTCCGCGTGAGGGGTACGCGGATCGTGGACGTCGAAGGTTTCGTAGAAGTCGTGGTCGATGGTGAGTCCCACGAGTTCGGGAACCTCTTCGATGGTCTTGCCCGCGCCTCGGCGGATCTTGGCCAAGGTCGCCACCGCTGCGGACTCATCGCGGAGGTATCCGCCCTGGAGTCGGCGGATCCGCTCGTCCACCGCCTTGCCCACGGCCTTGAGCTCGGGGACGTGGGCGGTGCGGCTCGCTGTGGTCACTGTTCTTCCTCCGTGCTGCTCTCGGAGTCGGTGTCGGGGGTGGTGTCCGGCTCGGGGGCGGCCAGCGTCAGACACTTGCGCAGGGCCTTGCGGAAACGCAGGTCGACGCTGGAGGTGTTGAGCCAGAAGGCACCGTTCTTGGTGTCGAGCACGCGTCCTTCCCAGGACGCCTCACCGGCGGACTCGATGAGTTCGTCGCCCAGGCGCGACACGGTTTCGCGAACGGTGCGTTGCCACCTTCCCCGTCGCCGGTCGGGGTACTCGGGGTCGTTCAGGAGGGAGTCCAGGTCGGCCTCCCCGTCCTGGGGGGTGGCAAGGTCGCGCAGCCAGCCACGGAAGAGCCCGTCCAATTCGCCGAAGCCCCGGTCACGGGCGGTGGCGCGTGGCCCCTCCCCGTCGGCTCCGGCCGCTTGTGCCAGACCGGTAGCCAGGTCGCCCAGGGCGGTGACGGCCTCCTCGGCGTCGGTGACGGCGTCGACGGCCGTCCGCGCCAGCTCCCCGTTGTCCTGGTGGAGGAGGACCACGGGCATGGCGACCACGTCGTCGACGATCTCGTCGATGACGGACTGTTGGGTGCCGTAGACCGCCCCGACCAGACGGGCGCGGACGAGGTATCCCTTGGGCAGGTACCTATCGACGGTGAGTTTCGCGATCCATTCCAGGACGCGGGGGCGCACCTGGTCGGCGGCCTCCTGGCGCTGGTCGGCTCCCCTGACCCTGCCGGTGACCAGTGCTCCCAGGCCGCGCCAGGCGGCGCGGGCCGGGTCGTGTTCACGTGGCAGGTAGACGGTGGGCTCGCGGAGCTTCTTCTCCTGGGCGGGGCTGCGGCGCCAGGCGGACATGGGTTCGCGCGGCTGCATGTTGCGTGGGCTCAGCGGGTCGCCGTAGGAGAGCAGGACACCGTGCGCCCCTTGGCCGTCGTGGTGCAGACGCAACCGGCGCGTCTGCCAGGTGTAGAGGTCGCGCAGACCATGCGGTCGGGCGGCGGCCTCCGCCGCTTCCAGTGGTGCGGCGGTGACGGGTGGGTGTGCCCAGGCCGGCCGGTCGCGTTCGGAATCCGTGTGCAGGTTGGGAGTGTCGAAGGCGATGAGGTTGAGCAGCAGGGTCTGGCGCAGGTCATCACCCTCGACGTGGACCCCGCCGAGGTTGCCCGCCCAACCCACTCCCAGCGGGTAACCTCTGCCACCCTTGGCGCGGGGATCGCCCTCGACTCCCGTCTTGATACCGGAGGAATCGTAGGCGTGGGCGTGCACCACCCAGCGCGCGGCCTCGGCATAACCCAGGCGTTGGGCTCCGTGGAACCGCATGGTGAAGAACCGAGTGCCGTTGGGAACGTCGGCGACCATCTTGTCCAGGGGCGCGTACTCGCCCTTGCTCGTGCGCAGGTCCGCGACCTGGAGGAAGGGGGTACGCGGGTGCAGCAGGTCGAAGCGCTCGGCGTGTTCGTCGAGGTAGGCGCGCACACGGTCCAGTGGGAGGTCCTCCTCCCACAGGTCGGCCCAGTCCTCGATCTCCTGGGGGCCGTCGATGGCGTCGTGCAGGATGGCCAAGAGCAGCCGCAGCAGGGCGAAGTCCTGGGTGGGGACGTCCCCCACCAGTCGGCGCACGTGTTCGGCCTGCTCGAAGACCTCGACCAGGGAAAGCTCGGTTTCGACTCCGTCGGTGCGCAGGACCGGGATCCATGGCCGGCGGGTGAGGTCGAAGGTGGTCGTGTCGGCGGGCGGCGGGGTGGCCGTGGATACAGCGGGGGGTGCCTCAGTCGGCACGGGTGACCTCCAAGCCGTCGGATTCGGTGTAGTGGAGTCGGTGGCCGGCCAGTTCGGCACGGTCGTCCTCGTCCAGGAAAAGGACCAGCTCTCCGGCGATCCAGTGGGCCTCCTTGGCCTGCCACGCCTCGACCAGGTCGGCTTCCAGTTCGGTGATGGCACGGTCGATCATCTGACCGGAGAGGGTGAACTGGTAGGGCAGGCGCAGCCCGCTGGCGGCCAGGGCACGAGCCGCCTTGGGAGCCGGGACGGAGTCGGTGGGCAGTGGCAGACCGCCGCGTCCGCCACTCAGCCAGGGGACGGTGGTGAGCGAGCCATCGCTGTGACGTCGGGCGACCAGGACCTCCAGGCTCTCCCCGGTGTCTCGGACCTGGGCCTTGCCGCTCTGGGTGTCGTCGGCCTCTCCCACCCCGGCGTCCACCCAGCCGATGATCGCTCGGCCATCGCGCGCGGCCGGGTCCAGCAGGAAGGTGCGGGCTCGGACGGCGCGGTCCACCTGCTTGGTCCGTTCCGCGCACAGGGCCTGGTCCATGGCCTCGTGCCACTCCACCGGGGCGATACCGACGTGGTCGTCGACCTCCTCGTAGGCGAACTGGACCAACGGGCTGATGTAGTAGGGCAGTTTGAGCGTGCTCGCCTGGCCGGGGTCGGCCGGCAGGTGGGGACGCAGGACCGCGAGGGCGCGCAGGAGCGGGTATTGGCCGTAGACGGTGCGTGAGCCCTTCACCGGCCGTGGCGGGGACTGGGTCCAGTCGACCCCGGTGACCAGGCAGCGGGCGGCGCGCAGGCGGGGTGGACGTTCGGACTGGTCCTCGCCCCGGGGGTGACGGTGCATACGGCCCATGCGTTGCAGAAGGAGGTCGACGGGGGCCAGGTCGGTGACCATCAGGTCGAAGTCGACGTCAAGGGACTGCTCGACGACCTGACTGGCGACCACGATGCGCCGCTCGGGGCGCTCGCCCCCGAGTGCCACGACCTTGGCGGGTGGCCCGTACTCACGCAGGAGTTGTTCGTCCCGGGCGGCCCGGTCCAGGTCGAGGAAGCGCGAGTGGGCGACGGTGACCGCATCTTCGCCGAAGTGTCCGCGCAGGTGGGCGGCGGTCTCGTGGACCCGGGCGACGGTGTTGCGGATGACCAGGGCGCAGCCACCCTCGTGGAGTTCTCGGTCCAGGCGTTCGGTGAGGGTGGCGAGTTCGTCGTCCAGGGGCTCGATGAGCACGTCGGTGGATCGTCCGGAGAACTCGGCGGGGTACAGGCGCGGCGGCGTGCCGGGGGCCGCGGTGGTGATGAGCGGGTAGGAAGCGGCCTGGGCGACCTCTTCGTAGCCTTCGACCTTGGGGCGTGGGCCTTCGCCCGTGTAGGCCTGGGCCAGTTCACGGCGCCGGTCCGAGGGCAGGGTGGCGGACAGGACGATGACCGGCACCCCGTACCGGCCCAGCCAGGCCAGGGCCCGGTCGAGGTAGGTGTTCATGTAGGTGTCGTAGGCGTGCGCCTCATCGATCACCACAACCTTGCCCGCGAGCGCCAGGTGGCGCAGGGCCAGGTGCTTGCTCTTGAGACCGGCGAAGAGCAGCTGGTCGATGGTACCCACGGCGAAGGAGGAGAGCATGCCCTTCTTGCGACCGCGCAACCACCGGTGGGCTATGAGGGCGGCGGAGCCGGATTCGTCCTCGCGGTCGGTGTCGGTGGCCAGACGGGGGCCGCCTCCGAGGTAGCCGGCGAACTCCTCGTTGAGGTGAGCCTTGGAGTGGGCGAGGAAGATGGAGGTGGCTTCCTCGGGCATGCCCGGGAGGTGGTCCAGCCAGTGGGTGAAGCGGGCGAACATGGCGTTGCTGGTGGCCATCGTGGGGAGCGCGACGAAACAGCCGCCGGCCCCGGTGGAAGCGGCGAGGATCTCCGCCGCGAGCAGGGCCGCCTCGGTCTTGCCCTCGCCCATGGGGGCTTCGATGATCATCAGTCCGGCGCCGGCCATGTGCCGGGCGGCCTGGACTGCCTGTTCCTGCACCGGGCGTGGGCGGGCTCCCTCGGGCAGGTCGAAGCGCGCGGCCAGGAGTTCGGCCGTGGTCCCCGTGGGGTGCTGGGGGTTCCACTGGCGGGGAAGGTCGAGCAGGCGCCAGGCCGCTTCGGTGCGCTCGGGGTCGGTGCCGCGTTCGCCCGGGAAGTAGGGGAAGTAGTCGGAGTTGCTGGCGATCCAGTCGGCGGTGATGACCAGGGCGGTGAGCAGGACCTGGGCGGGTTGGGGGAGCTTGGCCGTACGCCAGGAGGACAGGTGGGCGCCGGCCCCGGTGACTTCGGCAGCCGTGTCCAGGAGTTCGGTCTGGACCCGGTGCCAGATCTCGGCCGCCTTGGGTGTACGCAGAAGTTCGGGGTGGTCGTCGAGCGCGGCGATGGCGCTGTTGGTCGGCGGGATCCCGTGGTGGCCGCCGGCGATGACGGTGAACTGGTGGGTGTCCCGGGGGCGCCAATCGTGCTCGTCGACCAGCCAGTCACGAAGGAGGAGGTGGCCGGCGAGACCGTGCGGGGCGAGATTCCGGTCGGCCATCTGCTTTTGGAGGGGCATGTCCAGGCCCTGGGCACGCATGTCGTCGGCCAGGTGTTCGACCTGGCAGGCGAAGGCGGGCGTGGCCTTGCCGATGTCGTGGGTGGCGGCGAGCCACACCACCAGGGAGCGAGCCGAGGACTCGTCTCCGGAGAGCGCGGAGGTGATGAGCGCGCGGGCCTGTCGCGGAACCCACTCGTCCCAGAGTCTGCCCGCGATGGAGGCGCTGTCGGCCATGTGGCGGTAGAGCGGGAGCCAGCCGTCGGAGTCGAAGTCGTGCTTGGCCCAGGCGCTACGGGCGGCCCTGGAGAGGGAGTCCTTCCAGGGCTGGGCAGGGGGACGGGGGTTCATGGGAGACATCTAAGCGGCAGTGGACGACTGTTCGGGACTGGTTCTAACACCTTCCAGTGGCCGAAAACGGCCAGGTGGCTACTCACCGGTTTTCCGGGCATTTCGGACGGAGGTGTGGTACTCCCTCCCATCCGAGTAGTTGGCGGATCCCCGCGTGCGCGGGGAGCAGCCCGGAGCCTGCCAGTTCCCTTCCTCGTCCAGGGGGTCATCCCCGCGTGCGTGGGGAGCAGGCACAGTCCGGCCGGCACTCCCCGTCGGGGTAGGGGTCATCCCCGCGTGCGCGGGGAGCAGCGCACCCAGGCGTCCCGCGCTTCGGTGGGGCGGGGGTCATCCCCGCGTGCGCGGGGAGCAGCAATCCAAGAGCCGGCCCAGGTGGTGAACGAGGGGGTCATCCCCGCGTGCGCGGGGAGCAGACCCTAGCGGGTGACGGCGTCTTTTTCAGCGTGGGGTCATCCCCGCGTGCGCGGGGAGCAGCCATCATCGACACCAACCTGGACGAGGTCAGTCGGGGTCATCCCCGCGTGCGCGGGGAGCAGACCGTCGCCGGTCCCGGGCGGGATGTTGAGCTGGGGTCATCCCCGCGTGCGCGGGGAGCAGGCATGGAGCACGCGCACGCGCGCGCGGGTGGCGGGGTCATCCCCGCGTGCGCGGGGAGCAGTACCACTGACCATCCGCGGACACGACCGCGCCGGGGTCATCCCCGCGTGCGCGGGGAGCAGGCATCGGGGGCTCCTTGGGGATTGGTGGACCGGGGGTCATCCCCGCGTGCGCGGGGAGCAGTCATAGATCGGGATACCGGCGTCCGAGATCTGGGGGTCATCCCCGCGTGCGCGGGGAGCAGCGAGCTGGTCCTCGACCCCTTCGCCGGGTCCGGGGGTCATCCCCGCGTGCGCGGGGAGCAGGGCGCCCCGGGGTGGTTAACCCTTTTCGCCATGGGGTCATCCCCGCGTGCGCGGGGAGCAGTGACCATGTCCGATTCTGTTTTGAGGCGTCAGGGGGTCATCCCCGCGTGCGCGGGGAGCAGCGCAGCTAGGTCGTCAAGATCAGGCGTGGGTGGGGGTCATCCCCGCGTGCGCGGGGAGCAGCCACGTCGCCCGGACACGACGATGCTGGTGAGGGGGTCATCCCCGCGTGCGCGGGGAGCAGGACCGGAGACGGAAGAACTGAGACGAAGGACTGGGGTCATCCCCGCGTGCGCGGGGAGCAGCCGGTACGGTCGGCCATCGCAGGCCGGCGAAGGGGGTCATCCCCGCGTGCGCGGGGAGCAGGTGATCGCTCATGCGTTCCTCGCTTTCGTGGCGGGGTCATCCCCGCGTGCGCGGGGAGCAGCCCGCGCCCGTCCCCACCGACTTCATAGAGCTGGGGTCATCCCCGCGTGCGCGGGGAGCAGTTCGACCTCCCAACCGGGCTCACCGACGAGACGGGGTCATCCCCGCGTGCGCGGGGAGCAGTCCACCGGGGAGTCGGCCACCACCTGTGTCCAGGGGTCATCCCCGCGTGCGCGGGGAGCAGGCCGGCCACGAACCGCTGCGGGAGCGCTACCAGGGGTCATCCCCGCGTGCGCGGGGAGCAGCTGGAACTGCCGCGCATGGATACCGAAGTCGGGGGGTCATCCCCGCGTGCGCGGGGAGCAGGAACTCGGGGGTTCAACCACACGCGGGAAGGAGGGGTCATCCCCGCGTGCGCGGGGAGCAGGTCTTGGTGATGGACCTGCACACCCACGCGCTGGGGTCATCCCCGCGTGCGCGGGGAGCAGGCCGCTCCCCGGTTCCCGGCCCAACCCCGACAGGGGTCATCCCCGCGTGCGCGGGGAGCAGGCGCCGGCGGATCGTCGCCGGGGCTACACCCAGGGGTCATCCCCGCGTGCGCGGGGAGCAGTCCGGGTCGAACCGCAACGCCATCACGTCGTGGGGGTCATCCCCGCGTGCGCGGGGAGCAGGCCGCTTACCGGGTCCAGGCCCACACCTACGGGGGGTCATCCCCGCGTGCGCGGGGAGCAGGGCAGGGAGGAACCCATGGCCCACACGCGCTTGGGGTCATCCCCGCGTGCGCGGGGAGCAGTGTATGTGGTGGTGGCAGGACGTTGACGGGTGGGGGTCATCCCCGCGTGCGCGGGGAGCAGCCGGGCGCGGGACCGATCCGAGTCTCAGTCTCGGGGTCATCCCCGCGTGCGCGGGGAGCAGTCGACAGGGTTGGGTAGCATGGAGATGTCTTTCGGGGTCATCCCCGCGTGCGCGGGGAGCAGGCATGCGGTGCGGGGAAGTTGCGTCGGCATCGGGGGTCATCCCCGCGTGCGCGGGGAGCAGGCCGACCCGTCACGGCGCTTGACCTCGACGTCGGGGTCATCCCCGCGTGCGCGGGGAGCAGTCTCGTTGACCTGCGAGTTTACCCGGTGACCATGGCCAAATCTGCAACTTGTTGGAACTTGGACACCAAGCCACCTTCTTCACAAAGGGAACATACTGGTTCAACGGGCAGCATCGAGAAAGGGATGCGGGTTCGCCTGGGCCTCCAGCACCAAGTCTCGATACGGCAGAGTCACCACCGAACAGGACTGCAGCCCCAAGAGTTGCTCGGTCCTCTCTAACCGGAGAACAACATCTTCACGAGTGTCTTCGGAGACGATCTCGGTCTCCACGAACGATCCCAGTCCCGTGATCGTGTCCACCACCACCGATAGCCCCGGCCGGTGAGGGATTCGGTGGCAGATACGTGCTTTTTCGACACGGGCCAGCGTGATCATGCCCAAGGCTTCCAAAAGACGATGGGCATGCTCAGCCTGGCTGATGTCCGCCAAGGCCACGTTGGTCTCCTTCTTGGCCACGACACCATCGGCGCTGTGGGTGGTGGCGTCGGATGCGGGCTTGTAAGTGACCTCGCAGCTGTCTTTCGTCTCACGGACCCGTAAGCACTCCACCGTTTTGAGGAAGTCAACATCGGGCCGACTGTAGTAGGTGTCGACCTCCACTATCGGCCCTGTGGCGACAAACCCCGACTCTTCCAATCGCCGCTCCAGCGCCTCAGGGTTCGCCAAAACCCGCTTGCGTTCGATCTCGACCAGGGACACCGGAGGTCATTCCCTTCCAGGGGTGAGGCCCGCGTACACGCGGGCGAGATTGTGTTTACTGAACGACTCTCGTACACCGGTCAGCGCCTTGGTCAGCATCGCAGAATCCCCCATGGGGATGTTGCGGAAGAGCACGAGTTGCTTGGCGTCCCACAACGGGTTGGCGAGTCGTTTGGCCAGGTAACGGTTGTAGTAGTGACGCTGCCGGACCACGATGTCCTCCATGCCGACGGGCAACAGTACGGTCGGATGAGCAGAGTTGGCCCGCGCGGAGTTGACCGCGAACTCGGTGAGCAGTTCGTCGGTCGTGAGATACGCGTAGGTCTCGCGCCCCTCACGGACGCTCCATTCGTTCCAGACCTGTAAGCATGTGACGTCACCCTCCTCCACGGCTGTGAGGAAGCCGTTCAGGGCCACGTCTGTACAGGTGTCGAAGATGTCCCCGTCGACGGTGCGATGGTCGGCGTAGGGTTCGCTGAGCACATCCAGCATGTCTCGATGGGTTCGGGGCAGCCACTCGGGTTCGGTGAGGGTGTAGTGCACGAGCTTGTGTCCGGTGTGTGCGTCCAACCATTCCGCCGACAGCGGTCCGTCCAGCACTGGGACGAAGCCCAATACTCCGGAGCGCCACACGTGGTCCCGGAAGGTGATGTAGTGGCGCTGGATCTCGCGGAACAAACCGATGGGCGCGTTGATCACGGCGCAGGTATTCACATCCAGGTCCGCGATCTCCACGATCCTCGAATCCTGCCGAGCCACGGACTGGTCCTGAACGTGGTGGTAGGGGTGCTTTCCGTGCTCCAGGTAATGCGGGGTGAACATACGTAGGAAGTGCAGCCAGGAAGGCTCGTCGTAGACGTGTGTGACCCGTTCGTGCAGGCTCCGGTCCCGAACGGAGAACAGGTCCCTGTAGACGAAATATCCGTAAGGTTCGATCACCGAGCCGAGCACACGGATGAGCGAGTGCAGCCCGCTGTAGCCACCCCCGTAGGAGTAGACCTCGTGCACCAGTGCCGAGGCGCTGACCACATCGGCGGGGCGTGGCAGGAGCAATTCCAGGTCTTGGACGAAGCCGTGGGTGAGTTCGCATGTGCCGACTGCGTTGAACTCGTTGATGGCGTGCGACAGAGCATGTGATTCGACGCCGGGAACCTCGATCAGGGTCAAGTCCACGGGGCGCCCTTCCCAACGACGCTCGCGCAGGCGGGCGGCCAGGAAGTTCACGGCTGCCCCGCCTCCGGGGCCGACCTCCACCACGTGGGGGCGTCGGGAGTCCACTTGTCCCAGTGCGCGCAGCACGAAGGAGGCCTTCTCTTCGCCATGGGTGTTCGCTGCGACATCCAGGTAGTTGGGGGCGGACTTGTGTTCGGTGGCGAACACGGCCAATGGACACCTCCTCGATCGGGGAAACGCGCTGGGCCCGACAACCGGACGGGGCACGGCGGTGATGATGTTTCAAGGAGAGCCGAGGGCCGCTGGGTGAAGCCAGAATGAGACGGATTCAGTCACGATTCATTCAGATGATCACGCTGCGTGTGCGCGATAATCGGCTGTATGACCTCCCCTTCCCCCGACGGTTTCCGAACGGCCCTCGCCCACTGGCGCAAGCAGCGCCGCATGACGAAGAAGGCCCTCGCCGAGGCGATGGGTTTCGACCCCTCCTACGTCAGTCACGTCGAGTCCGGTCGCTATCCCCCGAGTGAGGAGTTCGCCCGCCTGGCCGAGCAGAAGCTGTCCACCGGTGGTGAGCTCTGGCGATCCTGGCAGATGGCCCCCGGCGTACAACCCACGTCCGCCGGGAACGGAGAGTTGTTCGTCGACCTCGATCACGCGGAATTGCGCTATTACGAGGGCACCTACACCGCTTCCATGCGGCGACGTGTGGTCAACGGCGGCAACGAACCGGTCACCCGCTACTTGGTGCGTATCAGCGTCGACCGCTACCCGGGCCGCCCAGAACTGTCGAATGAGCTCTACCGCAACCATCCGCTCACGTGGGAACAGCTGCGCCTGACCGCCTCATGCGACGGCGAACCCATGGCATGGGTGCCCAAGCACGACCGGGATTCCTTCAAGGAGGTCTGGTTGAGCTTCGAGAACCAGGACTCGATGTTCTCCCTCTACCCGGGGCAGGCCGCCGTACTCGAATACTCCTACGTCGTCGGATCCGACCAATGGGGACGGTGGTTCCAGCGCGCCATCCGACTACCGACCAGGGCGGTCAGTGTGGAACTGCGCTTCCCCGATTCGATGAACCCCAGGGTGTGGGGCACCGAGACTTCCAGCACGGCCGCCGCCGTACCACTGCGATCGGCCATACAGCGCCGAGAAGAAGACGGCGAAGTCTCGTTCATCTGGCACACGAACGACCCTCCGATCGGCGCCCGCTACCGGTTGGAGTGGCAGTGGCGAAACAGCCCTGAGCAGGGCGTCGAGGCCCGTCCCTTGCTCCGCACGGCCAGCGATCGTATGCGAGCGGCCGGGATCGTGCAGGAGGGCGCGGAACTACTCACGCGGGTTTCTCGACCTTTCCGTCTGCCTGCGGAGGCAGAGGAAGCAGAAGAGGTCGTCGACCAACTGCATCGCGCCGTCCAACGGGTACGCGACCATCATCACTTCGGTAAGGGCATGGGGTTGGCGGCGCCGCAGATCGACATCGACCGTGCGGCGGCCATCGTCCTGCCTCCAGATCCCGATGCTTCAGCGATGGTCCTACTCAACCCGACGATCATCAGCGAGTCCGGCGCCACCGATTCCCAGTACGAGGGGTGCCTGAGCTTCTTCGACGTACGCGGGCTGGTTCCCCGTCCGCGCCGTATCGAGGTCGAGCACACGAGGTCGGACGGGTCCACCGCCATCGCGGTGTTTACCAATGCTCTGGCCCGCCTCGTGGCACATGAGGTGGACCACCTACACGGTATGACGTACAAGGACCGGATGGTTGAAGGGACCTCCCCCATCCCGGTGGAGGAATACCGGGGAACCGGCAAGTCCTGGAACTACGACCGCGACACGGTGTAGATGTCCCTGGCAAAGTTCGGGCCGTGGTCCTAACCCCCGCGTCGACCCCAAGGGGAGGTCCATCCCCGCGTGCGCGGGGAGCAGCGAATCCAGGGCGACGGCGGAAACGTCGACGTGGGTCCATCCCCGCGTGCGCGGGGAGCAGCGCCCCGAGGTGTTGTGCTTGGGCAGCCGGTAGGGTCCATCCCCGCGTGCGCGGGGAGCAGGCGACCTTCTTGGTGTCGATCCGGGTGGGAATGGGTCCATCCCCGCGTGCGCGGGGAGCAGCACCCCCCAATGAGACACACCCCGCTCATCCCGGGTCCATCCCCGCGTGCGCGGGGAGCAGAGTGCCGCAGCACGTCACCCAGAACTCGTTCAGGGTCCATCCCCGCGTGCGCGGGGAGCAGATCGGAGCCTGATCCGGGCCACGGCCATTCATGGGTCCATCCCCGCGTGCGCGGGGAGCAGGAGGTCGCACGCAGCGGCGACAGTGTGGACGTGGGTCCATCCCCGCGTGCGCGGGGAGCAGCGGTCGGGGGACCGGGTCAGGAGGGCCCACCGGGGTCCATCCCCGCGTGCGCGGGGAGCAGTTGCCCTCGGTTTCCTGCCTGTAGCCCTCAGGGGGTCCATCCCCGCGTGCGCGGGGAGCAGGGTCCTCACACGGCGCGCGCGGCGGGGCCGGCGGGTCCATCCCCGCGTGCGCGGGGAGCAGTTGGCGGTCGGGTTGTCCGGCATGGGTGATGCGGGTCCATCCCCGCGTGCGCGGGGAGCAGCGATGCCGATCTGTGCGAGTGCGGCCTTCTGCGGGGTCCATCCCCGCGTGCGCGGGGAGCAGGCTTCGGCCGGGGTGGTCGGCCACGTGATGGGGGGTCCATCCCCGCGTGCGCGGGGAGCAGCTGCCCCGGGGCGGCACGGTAGACCTCTGCAAGGGTCCATCCCCGCGTGCGCGGGGAGCAGCTGCAAACCGCGGGGCTGCTATGGCCCGAGTCGGGTCCATCCCCGCGTGCGCGGGGAGCAGTCCAGCGAGGGCACACATAGGCCCCGTTCCCAGGGTCCATCCCCGCGTGCGCGGGGAGCAGGCCCGCCCGCCGTCGTGGACGTCCCGGGTGGTGGGTCCATCCCCGCGTGCGCGGGGAGCAGAAAAGCCGACTCCGGCAGCGAAGTGAACGACAGGGTCCATCCCCGCGTGCGCGGGGAGCAGTCTCGCTGACCTGCATCTTTACCCGGCGAACATGCTCGAATCTGCAACTTGTTGAGAGTTGGACACCAGGACCTTTTCTTCACAAAGGGGACTAATCGAGCCTTCGGGGCTCCTCACGCTGTTGTCAACGGTATCGGAGGAGCCCCAGCTTTGAGGGACAGCCGTGGCGTTACAGCAATCCGGCGGTGAGGTGGTGGGCGAAGGCACCGGCTAAGGCTGCCAGGGTGTAGCCGAACAGGGGCCAGGCGATGCGGCGGCGTCGGCGGGGCTTGCGGTGGCTGTGCGGACGCCGGGGGCGACGCGGGAGCGGCGGGCGTTCTGGGCGTGGGCGAGGCACCCACGGGCCGTCGTCAGGGGCCGGTCGGGGGTGCGGGACCAGGGGTTTCGGCGGCCGGCCGGGTGTGGGCGTGGGTTCGTGTGGACGTTGGGGCGCCCAAGCACTCCATCCGTCGAGGAGGGCCACCCGGCGCTGTTCGCGACGTGGCGGTGCCGGGTGGGTGCGGGAGAATCGGCGGCCTCGGGGTGCCTCCAGCACCGCGCGCATCTCGGAGGAGATCGGGTCGGCGCTCACCGGTCGGCCTCCGTGGTGGTGAGGGTGAATTCAGCCCATACGAGGGTGCCCAGCCCGGCGCAGAACGGAAAGTCCACCACCGGTCGACTCCCCCAGCGGGTGGCCAGATGTTCGATGAGCAACAGTCCACGGCCGCGTTCGGCCTCCTCCCATTCGGTGGCGGTGCGCTGGTGCGGGATGCGCGGGAGGGTGGGAGCTTCTTCGCGGGCACCGTCGTCAATGGTGGACACGCACAGGGTGTGTGCGGTGGGCATGGACAAGGTGCGCAGCACCCGACCGTCGTGTTGGCCGGAGCGGGAGTGATCGCAAGCATTGGCGAACATCTCGCTGGCGCAGAGAACGATGGTCTCGGACTGGTCCGAGCAGAGACCTTCGAGGCGGTGCAGGTCGGCGCGCAGGTCTTCTCGAACCCAAGCGGCTTGAGCCAAGTCACCGGGGTAGACGCGACCGGCCCACCGTCGCCCGGCGAAGGGCGGGGTGGGGGTGTGGAAAGGCGCGCGGGAACGCGGCACAATGGGCATGACGCACAACTCCTTATGGAGAGAGTCCTGTGTTGTCGTTGGGCTCTGGAGGCGCCGCAATCGCCCCCAGAGCCCACTTTCGTGTCAGCCACCCGTAGGGAAGCTGTTCCGGTCATGAGCTGGCGCTCTCCCGGTGGCAAGGACAGGCTCTGACGCTTCCGGTTCGTCCCACATCCACAGCATTCGGGCTCGTGTGCGGACCTGAGCAGCCCCAAGAGCTGCGTCATCCTCTTCCCTGCTGACACCAGGATGGACTTATCAATTGATAAGATCAAGTAGATCTCCTATATTGATGAGTATGTCTGCTTCGTCGACCGCTAGCATCTCCCCCATGAGCAAGAGGCCTTCACCGACCGTGCGTCGCCGCCGCCTGGCTCGCGAGCTTCGTAGACTCCGAGAAGCTGCGGAGCTGTCGACCACACAGGTCACGCGAGAGCTTGGCTGGGCCGCTGGGCGAATCAATCATCTTGAGAACGGCAGGCACAGGACCGACCCCAGCGCGCTCAGAGACCTCATGCGCCTGTATCGAATCGAGGACACCAAAAAGGTCGATGCCGTCCTCGCATTAGGCCGCCAGGCTCGGGAGAAAGGTTGGTGGCACAGCTACAGCAGTGTCCTCGACGCCGACTATCTGGGATTCGAAGCGGAGGCCTCCACCGTTAGCGTCTACCAGCCGTCCGTCATCCCTGGACTATTTCAAACCGCCGGGTACGCTGCGCTTTCCGCACGGGCGAGTGGCGCGGTCACCGAAGACGACATCGATCAGGTCATCGCAGCACGTCTAGAACGCAAGAAACTTCTTCGCGACGACCTCAACCTCTTGGCCATCGTGGATGAAAGTGCACTCCTGCGGCTGTCTCACTCCCCCGAGGTAGCCAAAGAGCAGATCTCGCACCTCATCGATCTGAGCGAAGGCGTCAACAGAGTCACCCTGCAAGTGCTACCGCTCAGCGCTGGGCTACACGCTTCCATGGGATCCGGCTTTGTCATCCTGGACTACGCCGACGAGTCCGACCCCTCGCTCGTGTATCTGGAAGGGCGCACTGGGGGCACGTTCCTGGAGAAAAAAGAGGAAGTCGATGACTATCGTCAGGTACTCACCTCTTTGATGCGGTCGGCCCTGAGCGAGAACGAATCCCTAAAGGCACTAAAAAACCTTATGAAAGAAGTCTGACGTGGAGTTTCACAAGTCTTCCTACAGCGCCACCGAGAGCCATTGTGTCGAGGTGGCCGACCTGGGCCAGGAAAGAGCCATGCGCGACACCAAGCACCGTGAACTCGGTGCGCTCTTCTTCGGTGCCGGCGAGTGGCGGACCTTCCTCGATACCACCAAGGCAGACCTTCGTTAAGACACCATTTCCCAAATACAGCGCTCAGGCCCCACCCTCTCGTCTGCGGGTGGGGCCTGATGCTTGTCGAGCGAATTAACCTGCGGCGGTCAGCAACACGTCCACCAGACGCTCCGCCGCGTCCGGACGCCCGTGGGCGCGGGCGTTGGTGGCGATCTCCTCGCGTCGGGCGGAGTCCTTCAGCAACGGCTCCACCGCGCCCTGAAGGCTCTCGGGGGTGACCTCACCCAGCAGCGCCACCGCCGCGTTGGACTCCTGCAAGTGGCGGGCGTTGTGGGCCTGCTCGTTACCGGCCGAGGAAGCCAGCGGGATGAACACCGCGGCCTTGCCCAGGGCGGTGAGTTCGGCGATGGTCCCCGCACCGCTGCGGGAGATCACCACGTCCGCCATCGCGAGCACGTCGGGCAGCTCGGGGCCGACGAAGTCGGTCAGGTGGTAGCGCTCGGCCAAACCGGGCGGGAGCTGCTGAGCGCTCTCCCGGAGACCCGCGACGTTGGCCGCTCCGCACTGGTGGACCACGTTCGCCCGCGCGAGCAGCCAGGGCAGGATGGCCCGGACGTTGTCGTTGATCTGGGCCGACCCCTGCGCGCCACCGGTGACGTAGATGGTGGGCAACTGGGCGTCGTAGCCCTCGAAGCCCAGGCCCTTGGCACCGAGTTCGGCCCGGCCGGTGAGGACCTCGGGGCGGACGGGGTTGCCGGTGACGACGGCGTCGCCCTGGGAGGAGTCGGGCAGCAACTCCACGGAGGACTCGGCGGACACCGCGATCTGGGCACCGGCGCGGGCCAGGACCTTGTTGGCCAGCCCCAGACGGACAGTCTGTTCGTGGACGACGAGGGGCTTGCGGCACATGCGGGCGGCCAGGCCGACGGGCACGGCGACGTATCCACCGGTGGCCAGCACGACGTCGGGTTCGAAGTCGGACACGAGCTTGCAGGCCTGGGCCACGCCCCGGGGCACGTTGGTCATGTCCTTGATGTTGGCGGGAGAAGCCAGTTTGAGGGGGTTCTTGGACCGGCGGATCTTGCCGGTGGCCACCGCTTCGAACGCGATCCCGTTGGCGGTCGCCACCCTCTTCTCCAGGCTGCCCGCGGCGCCCACCCACAGCACTTCGAGAGAGTTGCCGGTCGTCTCCAGGCGCTTGCGCAGGGCGTTGATCGCGGTCAGCGCGGGGTAGGTGTGTCCGCCCGTGCCGCCGCCGGTGACGATCAGGCGCAGGTCTCGGTGGTCAGGGGTGCTGTTCACGCGGTTCCCATCCGGGTGGGTGATGAGGTGGTAGGGCCATGGTCGGTCGGCCCCTGAGCACGTTAGCCGGACCAGGGGGCCACCGAGGCCTGGTATCGGGGCGGATCCGGCTTGAATCACCCGGGTGCCCGAACTACTGGGACGGGCGTCCGCCGGGTTCGGTTCACGGGTTCGTGGAGGGGAACGGGCGGGCGCTCTGGGCGGTGTGCGGGCTCGCCCCCCGGGTGAGGGCCGGTTCGAAGTCGACGCGGTCATCGTACAGCCACGGGTGCCCGCCGAACCCGGCGCTCGGCGCACCACCCGAAAGACCGCGTCCAGGTCAGCGGTGCAGTACCGGGTCCAGGCCGAAGAGCGGGAAGAGGGTGGTGTCGAAGAAGACCGAGCAGTGTCCGATCCCCTCCCCCGTCATGGCGAGCACGTGGATGCCGAAGGCCCGGTATACGCCGTCCTCGTCGCGCAGGTACATGGCGAAGGCGGGCTGTCCGTTGGCGGCGGTGGGCACCAGAGCCAGGTCACCGGGCGCCTGGGCCGGGCACTGGGCGTGGACGAGCCGCACGATGTTCTCGGGTCCGCGTACCCAGGTGGCGAACGGTGGCATCTCGAAGGCCGCCTCGGCGGTGAACAGCTCGGTGAGCGCGCCGATGTCGTAGCTCTCGAACGCGGTGACGTACCGCTCCAAGAGCTCACGCTGGTCGGCCCTGGGCGCGGGAACCCGATCCTCCTGTGGAAGTTCCTTGGCCAGCTGGGCACGGGCCCGCTGCAACAGGCTGTTGACCGCCGGGACGGAGGTGTCCAGGATCTGGGCGACCTCGGCGGCGCTGAACCGCAGTACCTCGCGCAGGATCAGCACGGCGCGCTGTTTGGCGGGAAGGTATTGCAGGGCGGCGACCAGGGCGAGGCGGACGCTCTCGCGGTCGACCACCACGGTTCCAGGATCGTCGACGCCCACCCCGAGGCGGTCCGGCATCGGTTCCAGCCAGGGGACCTCCGAGCCGTCGGCCAGCTGGGACTCGGGGCGCTCGGTCGGCCCGCCCAGGCCCGTGGGCAGGGGCCTGCGCCCACGTTTGTCCAGGGCGGTCAGACACACCGTGGTGGCGATGCGGTGCAGCCAGGTGCGCAGGCTGGAGCGCCCCTCGAAGCGGTCGATCCCCTTCCAGGCGCGTAGACAGGTTTCCTGGACCAGGTCCTCGGCGTCGTGCGCCGAACCGAGCATGCGGTAACAGTGCGCGTACAGCTCTCGGCGGTAGGGGCCGATGAGCCGCGCGAAGTCCTGGTCGATCGTCGTTTGCTCAACCACGGTCGTCACGCTACGCCGCACCTAAGACAGAACGGATCGGGCGTGGTCGTTCCTTTGCCGGAATTTCTTCCGGTGAGCCCATGGGCCGGTGGCCGGCACCCTCCGCCGGGCGCCGACCACCGGTGGCGTGGACCTCCTCCGTTCTCAGGCCTCCTGGGGCGTGGCCTCCATGGCGGCCAGGTGTTCGGGGCTGAGCTGGACGATCTGCACGTAGTTGCCGTCGGGGTCCTGGGCGGTGGCGAACAGGCTCCCGTCACGGTCTTCCAGCGGGGCGACCCACGGGGTGCCCAGCTCCTCCATGCGGGCCACGACGTCTCGTGCGTCGGCGACGTCGAAGTTGAGGATCATCCGAGGTGCGTCGGTGGCCCTGGGCCCGATGTCGTCGCGACGGTCGATCATCATGTAGAAGTTCCCGAACCTGAGCACCCGGTAGTCGTCCATGGTGTCGTTCTGGACCGGGTCGAGCACGGCGGCGTACCAGTCGCGCAGGCGGTCGGGATCGGTGCTGGCCAGGAGCATGCTGTCGAGGACGGTGTTCTTCACGAGGTTCTCCCTGTGGTGTCGTTGGTCTGCTCGTTCACCCGTATCCGACTCGGCGGAGGCGGCGGACTCATCGCGGACGTGTCACTCCTGGATGAGGCCGATGACGTTGCCCGCCGGATCGGTGAACCAGGCGACCAGGGGTCCGCCGCCCTCACGGACGATCCCCTTGGCGTCGTGCCGGAACTCCTCGTAGCGCAGCATGGTGATCCCGCGGCGGACGAGTTCGTCGACGGCGACGTCGATGTCGTCGACCGGAAGGTTGAGGACGGTGAACACCGCGGGCGCGTGGTCGGGTTTGGGGTAGACGAGCACTCCGTGGTCCTTGCTCAGGTCGATCTGGAGCAGGCCGTGCCCTTCCATCCCCGGTACCGGCCGGACGTCCAGGCCCAGGGTGGTGCCGTAGAACTCCAGGGCGGTGTCGGGGTCGGGGACGGCGAAGGAGCCGAAGGCCCGGGTGGTGTCGAACATGTGGTCCTCCTCGAAGGCCCTGTCTCATCGAAGGTCGGTGTCTCACCCGTGTGGACCCGGGTGGTGGGCCGAACTCATCGCCTCGGTGGACGTGAGCGGGTCAAACAATGCGGACGATTCCGTGCGTACCCCTTGGGTGACGCACCGTGATCACCGGTGTTACTTTCGCGTGGGCGAGAGGGCGTCTCACGTGGCCCGGTTCGCCGGTGTCCGACAGAGGGCACCGAACCTTGTTCGAGGGAGTTCGCACATGCGCGCAGTGGTGTTCGAGAACTACAAGGAGTTCCCTTCACTCACCGAGGTGCCCAAACCGGAGCCGGGGCCGGGAGAGGTGCTCCTGCGGGTGGCCGGCGCCGGGGCGTGTCACTCCGACATCAGCGTCTACCGGGTGTTCGAGAAAGGGCAGCCCGGCGCCCAGAAGCCGCCGTTCGTCCTGGGGCACGAGAACGCCGGATGGGTCGAGGCGCTCGGCCCGGGCGTGAGCGAGCGGATCCAGGTGGGCGCCGCGTACCTGGTCTACGGTCCGATCGGTTGTTGGCACTGTCGCCAGTGCGCCCAGGGGGTGGAGACCTACTGCGAGAACGCCGCGTCCCTGCCGTACCTGGCGGTGGGGCTGGGCCGGGACGGCGGCATGGCCGAGTACATGACGGTGCCCGCCCGGCACCTGGTCCCGCTGGGCGACGCCGACCCGGTGGCCGCGGCCCCGTTGGCCGACGCGGGCCTGACCCCCTACCACGCGATCAAGGAGGCGCTTCCGTACCTGGCCGGCGGTGGTCGGTACGCGCTGGCCATCGGGCTGGGCGGCCTCGGCCTGATCGGGGTGCAGATCCTGCGGGCGTTGACCGGCGCCACGGTCATCGCCACCGACGTCAAGGAGGACGCGCGCGCCCGCGCCGAGGCGGAGGGCGCGATCACCGTCGGCGCCGGGGAGGACCAGGTGGAGAAGATCCGCGCGCTCACCGGTGGGCACGGTGTGGACGCGGCCTTCGACTTCGTGGGTGCGGCCCCGACGGTGTCCGCGGCCGCGGCCTCCATGGCGCAGGGCGGTCGTTGCACCATCGTGGGCATCGCGGGCGGCACCCACGAGTTCTCGTTCTTCACCAACCCCTACGAGACCCACATGACCAACACCTACTGGGGTTCGGTCGCGGAGCTGTGGGAGGTGGTGGAGATGTACAAGGCCGGGCAGATCCGCCCGGACGTGGAGCGCTTCTCCATGGACGATGCCTTGGAGGCGTACCGGAAGCTGGAGGCGGGCGAGGTCAACGGTCGAGCGGTCGTGACCCCTAACCCGAGCTGACACGGGGGTTCCGGCATCTGCCAGGATTCCCAGAACATCGCCGGACCGCAGTGGAGGAGACGAGATGGATCTGGGAATCACCGGCAGGGTCGCGCTGGTGACCGCGGCCAGTTCGGGGCTGGGCCGGGCCATGGCGCTCGCGCTGGCGGCGGAGGGGGTTAAGGTGGCCGTGACCGGCCGTGACTCCGAACGTCTCCGGGCCACCGTCGACGCCTGCCGGGCCACGGGTGTGGAAGCCGTGGGCATCGAGTGGGACCTGGCCGAGCACGGACGCGCCCGAGAGGTCGCCGAGCGGGTCGCCGCCGACCTGGGTCCGGTGGACATCCTGGTCAACAACACCGGTGGGCCACCGCCCACGCCGGCCCTGGGTCAGGAGCCGGCCCTGTGGCGGGACATGTACGCGGCGATGGTGCTGCCGGTGATCGAACTGACCGACGCGGTCGTGGGCGGGATGCGCGAACGCGGTTGGGGGCGGATCATCACGAGCACCTCCTCGGGTCCGATCGCCCCCATCCCGAACCTGGGCGTGTCCAACACGCTGCGGGCCTCACTGCACTCCTGGTCCAAGACGGTGGCCACGGAGGTCGCCGCGGACGGGGTGACCGCCAACGTCATCGTGCCGGGCCGGATCGCCACCCCACGGGTGGACTCGTTGGACCGCGCCCGGGCCGAACGTGAGGGCCTTTCGGTGGAGGAGGCCCAGGCGAAGGGCCGCGCCTCGATCCCCGCGGGCCGTTACGGCGACCCGGCCGAGTACGGCGCGGTGGCGGCCTTCCTGGCGAGCAGGCAGGCCGCGTACGTGAACGGTTCGGTCATCCGGGTCGACGGTGGTCAGGTCCCGTCGGTCTGAGTCCATGGCCTGAGCCGGTGATCCGAGCCACCGTCCGGGGCGTGCCCGTGGCCCGGCACGCCCCGGCCCCGTCCCTTCAGGCGTGGGGGTCCCGCTTGGGCGGTAGGGGGAAGAAGGCACTGGTGCGTTCGGTGTACTCGGCCCAGCCGGGACGACCGGCCATGTGCTCCTCCATGAGCCGTTGGCCCGATCCCCGGGTGAGCAGGTAGGTCATCACCAGTGGGGCGGGCAGGGTGAACAGGACCCACCACGAACCCGCGGCGACCAGGAACAGGCCCCACCACACGCACGCGTCGCCGAAGTAGTTGGGGTGGCGGGTCCACGCCCACAGGCCACGGTCCATGATCCGGCCCTTGTTGTCGGGGTCGGCCTTGAACCGGGAGAGCTGGGCGTCTCCCACGGACTCGAACAGGAACCCGGTCAGCCACAACAGCACGCCGAGCGCGGCCGGCCACCCGAAGGCCTGGGAGGTGAACGCGCCCACCTGGATCGGCGTGGAGATCAGCCACACCAAGGCTCCCTGGAGCAGGTAGACCACGCGCAGCGCGTAGAGGTTCGGGTCGCCGGGCGCGTTGGACAGGAACCTCTCGTAGCGCGGGTCCTCGCCCTTGCCCCGGCCGCGCAGACCGATGTGCACCGCCAGGCGCAGCCCCCACACGGTGGTCAGCGCGACCAGCGGCCAGACGCGGGTCGGGTCGCCGTGTCCGGTGGCGGTGACCACCACCCCGGTGGTCACCGCTGTGGCCGCGAAGGCCGCGCCCCAGGCGGAGTCGACGACGCTGTGCCGGCCCAGCCGCACCCCGATCGCGAAGGTGGTGAGCATGACGGCGGCCAGGACCAGCGCGGTCACCCCCAGGTTGAGGGCCAGGGCGGCGCCCACGCTCACGTGGGATCCTCGGGGCGGTGGGCCAGGATCTGGTCGACGCCCATGCGCCCCTCCTCGAAGGCGAGCGCTCCCCCGGCCAGGTACAGCCGCCACACCCGCGCGGTCTGCGGGCCGGCGATCCGCACCAGTTCGTCGAATCGGCGTTCCAGCTCCTCGGACCAGGCGCGGGCGGTACGCACGTAGTTCTCGCGCAGCGCCCGCACGCCTCGCACCTCCAACCCGGCGTCCTCGATGAGCGCGACGGTCTCACCGAGCGGGCGCATGTGCATGTCGGGGGCGATGTAGCGCTCGATGAACGGGCCGCCACCGGGGTGGGATCCGCGTCGGGACATCTGCTGTACCAGCAGGGAGCCGCCCGGACGCAGCAGGTCGTGGAGCCGGCGGGTGAAGGGCCCGTAGGCGTCGCGGCCCACGTGTTCGCCCATCTCCACGGTGGCCACGGCGTCGAACCCGCGCCCGACGGGTTCGTCGAAGGTGTCGTCGGCGATGTCGCGGTAGTGCAGCAGGCGCACGTCCACCAGGTGGTCCAGCCCCTCCGCGGCGGCGCGTTCGACCACGTGGTCGCGTTGACGGGCCGACAGGGTCACCGCGTGCACCCGCGTCCCGTGCTCGCGGGCGGCGTGCAGGGTGAGCGAACCCCAGCCGCAGCCCACGTCCAGCAGCCGGTCGCCGGCGCGGAGTCCGAGATCGGCGCAGATGAGTTCGAGTTTGGCGCGTTGGGCCTGGGCCAGGGTCTGCTCGGGCCGGTCGGGGTCCCAGTAGGCGCAGGAGTAGGCCATGGTCTCGTCGAGCAGGAGTTCGTAGAGGTCGTTGCCGGCGTCGTAGTGGTGGGCGACGGCGGCGGCGTCGCGTTCGCGGCTGTGGAGCCGCCCTCCCATGCACGCCTCGACGGACGGCGCGGCGGGTGGTGGTCCCACCAGGCCCAGGACCAGGGCGACGTGGGCCACGCGTGCCCAGTCGAGCGGCCCCGGCACCGAGGTACCGTGTTCGCGCACCGAGGCCCATACGCGGCGCAGGGCGTCGGTGAGGTCGCCCTCGACCTCCAGGCCTGCGGTGACGTAGGCGCGGGCCAGGCCCAGTTCTCCGGGGCGGGCCAGCACGTGGCGCAGGGCGTCGCGGTCGCGTACCGTCACGCGCGGCGCGTTCGCGGGGCCGTACTCGCTGCCGTCCCAGGTGCGCAGCCGCACCGGTGGTACCCCGTTGAAGAAGGCGGCGATCAGGGGGCCCAGCAGGTGGGCCGCCCCTCGTGTGCCTGGGTCTCCCCCGGGTCGGGCGGTGGCGTCGGTAGCGGCACGGGTGGTGGTCATGCGGGACGCTCCAGGGTGATCTGTTCGACGTCGATGATCGCGGACCGGAATCCGGCCTCGCAGTAGGCCAGGTAGAAGGTCCACATGCGGTGGAAGACGGGGTCGAAGCCCAGTTCGCGGACCTGGTCGGCCGCGTCGACGAAGGTGCGGCGCCACACGGCCAGGGTGTCGGCGTAGTCCCGGCCGAAGGCGCGCCGGTGGGTGACGCGCAGTCGGGTGTGGGCGGAGAACTCTCTGCGCAGGGCGGTGATCGAGGGGATGAGTCCGCCGGGGAACACGTACTTGTGCATCCAGGTGTAGGAGCCGCGCGAGGCGCGCATCATGGCGTGCTCCATGGTGATGCACTGGAGCGCCACCCTGCCGCCGGGCCGGGTGAGGCGGTCCAGGGCGGTGACGTAGGCGGTCCAGTACTTCTCGCCCACCGCCTCGATCATCTCGCAGCTGACCACGGCGTCGTAGGAACCGGTGGCGTCGCGGTAGTCGCACAGGCGCACGTCGACGCGGTCGCTCATCCCGGCTTCGGCGACGCGGGCGCGGGCCAGGTCGCGTTGCTCGGTGGACAGGGTGATGGAGGTGACGCGGGCGCCGCGTCGTGCGGCCCGAACGGCCAGTTCGCCCCAGCCGGTGCCGATCTCCAGGAGTTCGGTGCCCTCCTCCACCCGGGCGGAGTCCAGGAGCCGGTCGATCTTGCGTTCCTGGGCTCGGGCCAGTCCGTGGGCATCGCGCGGGTCGTCGGCGGTGAACAGCGCCGACGAGTAGGTCATGGTGCGGTCCAGGAACAGCGCGAACAGGTCGTTGGACAGGTCGTAGTGGTGGCTGATGTGGCGGCGCGCTCCCGCCCTCGTGTTGCGGTCGGAGTCGGGGCGGCGCGGCAGCGTGACGTGTCGCAGTGGTTGCAGGGCTCGGGGGACGAGTCGTTCGTAGTGGTCGGCCAGGCGGGTGAGCAGGGCGACGAGGTCGGGTGAGTCCCACTCCCCCGCCATGTACGACTCACCGAACCCGATGAGGCCGTCGTGGGCCAGGCGGGCGTGGAAGGCCTCGGGGTCGCGCAGCCACAGCACGGGGGTGTTCCCATCGGCGGGCGATGCGACGGTGCCGGTGTGCACACGGATACCGGCCAGTGGGACCGCCCGGGCCGTCACCAGGCGGGCCACGGCGGTGCGCAGCCCACTGCGCGGCACCCGGGCCACGTCGGGCCAGCGTTCGGCGTTCGGGGAGGTGGCTTCGACGGTGGTCATTGACGTGCTCCTCGCGGTTCGTGATCCGAGCGGTGGACGGGCCGCTCCCGTACGGGCAGGCCACGCAGGTAGAGCCGGATGCCGTGGAGGCGGATACGCGCCGCGTCGACCAGTGGCGCCATCGGGTAGCGCAGGTTCAGCCACAGCAGGGTGGCCCGGGTGAGGGGACGTCGCAGGCCGCGTACCGAGGCGGTGAAGGGCGGATGTCCCTCGCGGTGCAGGGTCACGGTCAGGTCCAACCGCTCGCCGGGTTCGGGCAGGGAGAGCCGATAGTGGCCGTCGACGTCGTTGAACGGGGACACGTACAGGGCCTTGTCCACTCGGGCCCGGCCGCGTTCGTCGGGGCGCAGGAGGTAGCGGTGGCGGTCGCCGTAGGTGTTGTGCACCTCGGCGACCACCACCCGCGACACACCGTGGGGGTCATGGCACCAGTACACGGTCAGTGGATTGAACACGTATCCGAACACGCGGGGGTGGGCGAGCATGAACACGCGCCCGCCGGGCGGTTCCACGCCCCGGTCGCGCAGGTAGGAGTCCAGATCGGCGCGGATCGTGGCCGCCCGCCCGGAACCGTGGTCGGCGGGGTGGAAGCCGGCCAGCGGACGCAGGAGCCGGGGCGGTCGCGGCGGGTGGTCCAGGTCGACGAACCAGTAGAGGGTGCGGTGGGCGAAGGCGTACCGCACCGGGGCCGACCGCACGTGGCGGACGGTCGCCTCGTACAAGGCGGGTGTGCGCCTCACCAGACCCTGCCCAGGGCCGCGGCGGCTTCCGCGCCGGCCCGGCATCCGTCCTCGTGGAAGCCCCAGCCGTAGTGGGCGCCGGCGTAGGCGAGGGTGGGGCCGTCCAGGGAGCGCAGACGACTCTGGGCCGCGACCGACTCGGGGGTGAAGACCGGGTGGGCGTAGTCCATCGCGGCCACCACCTTCGCGGGGTCCACGTCCGCGTCGTCGTTGAGCGTCACGATGTAGTCGTCCCCCTCCGGCAGCCCCTGAAGCCGGTTCATGTGGTATCCGACCCGAACGGGGGCGCGGCCAGGGGCGCAGGCGGGCAACCGGTGGTTCCAGGACGCCCAGGTGGCGCGGTCGTCGGGTAGTACGGAGGTGTCGGTGTGCAGCAGGGTGCGGTTGCGCGTGTAGGTGAAGGCGCCCAGTACCTCGCGTTCGGTGTCCGTGGGCTCCTCCAGCAGGTCCAGGGCCTGGTCCGCGTGGGTGGCGACCACGGCGGCGTCGAAATCGGCCGTTCCGGAGTCGGTGCGCACCCGTACGCCGCCCTCGCTCCTGGCCAGCCCGCGCACCGGGGTGCCGGTGCGGACCGAGCGCAGGTTCTTGGCCACCCGTTCGACGTAGGTGTGCGAGCCGCCCTCGACCGTGCGCCAGCGGGGTGACCCCCAGATCCCGAGCATGCCGTGGTGTTCCAGGAAGGTGAACAGGTGGCGGGCCGGGTACTCCAGGGCGGTGCCCGCCGGGCAGGACCAGACCGCCGAGACCAACGGGAGCAGGAAGTGGGCGGTGAAGTAGGGGGTGAAGCGGTGGCGTTCGACGAAGGCGCCGAGGCTGGGACCGACCGCGCCCCGCTCTTCGTCCAGGCGTCGGGCGGTTCGGAGCAGGCGGTTCGCGGCCCGGTGGAAGCGGGGGACGTCGGCGAGCATGCGCAGGTAGTCGACGCTCGCCCTGGAACGGTCGGGCCACATGGCCCGGAGTCCTCGGGCTCCCGCGTACTCCAGTCCGCAACCGGCGCAGCTCACCGACAGGCTCATCTCGGTGGGGCGGGTGGGGACGTCGAGTTCGTCGAACAGGCGCAGCAGGTGGGGGTAGGTGCGGCGGTTGTGGACGATGAAGCCGCTGTCCACGCCCAGTGGTTCGCCGTCGGGCCCGGGAACGTCGTGGGTGTGGGCGTGTCCGCCGAGCCGGTCGTCGGCCTCGAACAGCGTGACGTCGTCGTGACGGTGCAGGACGTGGGCGGCGGTGAGCCCGGAGATCCCGCCGCCGATCACCGCGACCCGCCGTCTGTGGTGTGTGCTCATGCGCCCTCTCGTGTGGGGTGGTGCGACCATCACGAGGTATTCGGTGCCAAGGGCCGGGCGGATGGGTCCCGTGGCAAGGCGTGGGTCAGGGGACGAGGGCGTGGACGGCGGTGAGGTGGGAGAGGACACGGCCCCGGGAGTCCACGCCCAGCGCCTCGAACACCCACCGGGCGTCGGGTCCGGGTGGGCGAAGGAAGTCGGCGTGTTCTCCCGGTACGCCCCGTCCGGGCCCGGCGAAGGTGTCCGGGGCGGGCACGGTCGCGGCCCCGGTGGGCGGCGCGAACTCGGGGTTCGGCGTCAGACCTTCTCGGAGGGCCGCGGGCCGAGTCCGAGGGCGGAACGCAACTCGTCGCAGGCCGCCGCGCAGGTCTCGTCGAAGGTCACCACCTCGACCGGTCCGCCCCGCGCCCATCGGGCGAGCTGGTCGTGCCACTCGCCGCGCGGCATGGACACCGTGTCGGGTGGGGTGACGTCCTCCCCGACCACCACCGGGAGGCCGTCGGTGAGGACGGTGACCCGGTGCTCGGGGTAGGCCCGTGCGAGGTCGGTGTCGAGGGGACCGGAGGAGTGCAGGACCACGACGTGGGTCTGTTCGGGGCTCTCGTTGGTGGTCATGGGCGCCTTTCCTTGGGGGAACGCGCCCAGAACCCTACTCGCCCAGGACCCCTCCGAAACGTGATCCACAGGGCCGATTCCGGTCACCGGTCCGGCGGCGGATCCCGCCGGGCCCTTCGTCGCCGCCGAGGGAATGGACAACTCATCCGATTCCCACCAGGCTGGGCGCATGCGAATCCTGCGTCACCTACAACGCATCGACAAGAGCGTCTACGACAGGGTGACCCGGGTGGGCACCCCACGGCTGGACGGCTACACGCCGCGGTTCGTTCAGGCCACCGACCACATGGCCCCCTGGATGATGGTCTCGGCCACCCTCGCGGTCACCGGCGGTCCCAGGTTGCGGCGCACCGCGCTGCGGGCCATCGCCGCGGCCGGCCTGGCCAACGCCGCCGCCTCCGGGATCAAGTACCTGGCGCGGCGGCCCCGACCGGACAGTTCGGCGATCCCCGCCGCGAGGTTCCCCTACCGGGCCTACTTGAGTTCCTCCTTCCCCTCCGGGCACACCGCCGCCGCGTTCGGGTTCGCCGGTGGGGTGGCCGCGGACGCGCCCAGGCCCCTGTCGGCGCTGGTGATCGCGCTGGCCGGCGCGGTGGGGTTCTCACGGGTGCACAGCGGCGTGCACTACCCGGGCGACGTGCTCGGCGGGATGGCGGTCGGGTTCGTCTCCGCCCTGGCCGCGCGGGCGCTCATCCCGCCCAGGCCCGAACTCGTGCACGGCGCGAGCACCGTCCCCGCCGGCGAGGCCGACGTGGACCCGGAAGGGGCCGGGGTGACGCTGGTGCTCAATCCGCGTTCGGCCGAAGGCGCCCTGCCCAGTCTCTCCATGACCGACACCACCACCCGGGTGGCCCGGCAACTGCCCCGAGCACGGATCATGCCGATGTCGGCCGACGACGACATCCTGGAGGTGATGGACAAGGCCGCACGCGACTGCGAGGTGCTGGCGGTGGCGGGCGGCGACGGCACGGTGAACGCCGGTGCGACCGCCGCACTGGCGCACGACCGTCCCCTGTTGGTACTACCGGACGGCACCCTGAACAACTTCGCCCGCACCCTGGGGCTGACCTCGGTGGACATCTCGTTGCGCGCCTTCGCCGACCGCCGTCTGGCGCGGGTGGACGTGGGCGAGGTCGACGGGCACGTCTTCCTCAACACCTCCTCGTTCGGGTCCTATCCGCACATGGTGGAGCATCGGGACCGGTGGGAGCAGCGGATCGGCAAGTGGCCGGCGTTCGCGTTGGCGCTGTGGCGGGACCTGCGGGAGGTGCGGCCCACCCCGGCCCTGGTGGACGGACGTCCGGCCAAGGTGTGGTGGGCGTTCGTGGGCAACTGCCGGTACCGGACGCACGCGCGGGTGCCGGGGCTGCGCGAGCATCTGGACGATGGACGTTTGGACGTGCGGGTGTTGTGCGCCCGGTACCCGTTCCCCCGGTTGCGCGCCCTGATGGACGTCCTGTTGGGGCGGCCGTTGTCGGGGCGGGGCTACAGCGAACGCCTGGTCGAGTCGTTGACCCTGGCCATCCCCTCCCGGCCGAGGTTGATCGCGGTGGACGGCGAGGTCATGGAGGGCTCGCCGACGATGTCGTTCCGCAAGCGTCCGGCGGCGCTGCGGGTGTTCGTGCCCGCGGGGCAGGGACGCTGAGGGTTCTCAGGCGGCCAGGCGGGCGAGTACGCCTGCCAGTTCCGCGAGTGCCTGTTCGGTGTCGGGGGTGCTCCGGTGCTCGGCGCCGAACAGGTCCACGAACTCCACCACGTCCCGCAGGTCCCAACGCAACCGGTACAGGTCGAGCAGGTCGGGGTCGGGAACGTGCCCGGAGGCGTCGGCGTAGCGGGCCAGGGCCTCGGGGTCGTCGGTGACCGGCCATAGGTCGCGCTCGGGCACGGCGACGCCGACGGTGTCCCAGTCGACCAGCAGCGGCCGGTCGTCGCGCCACAGCAGGTTGCCCGGATGTGGTTCGCCGTGGGTGATGACGGCCCGGGCCGGGTCGACCGAGGCGGCCCGGTGCCCGAACCCGCTCAGGTGGGCGCGCAGGACCGCGCCGTACTCGTCGAGGAGGTCGGCGACGGCGCCCGACAGGGGCCCGTGGTCGCCGAGCCCGCGAGGGTCCTCGGCCAGGGCGGCCAGGTGTTCGGCGCCCTCCAGGGCGACCGGGAGCGTGCGCGCGGTGCCCGGGGGCGGACACCGGTGCAGCGCCGCGAGCGTGTCCAGGACCCGGTCGCGGCGGGCCGGTTCCAGGACCTGGCCGAATTCCCCGGAGGCGCCCTCCACGTGCGGGAAGACGCTCAGGGCGTAGCGCGCGCCGACAGTGTGGACGGTGGCGCCGGACAGCGAACGCAGTGGTGCCACCACGAAACCCAGCCCGGCGTCGTCGTGCAGTCGGGCCGCGGTGTCCATGGCCCCTTCCAAACGGTCGAGCACCATGTGCGGGTCCTCACCGAGGAAGGTCTTGTGCTCCAGGTCGGCCAGGGTGAGGAACCAGCGTCGCCCCGCGGTGTCGGTGGCGCTCCAGTGGTGGTCACCGAAGCCCAGGGGCACGTGGGTCAGCGCCACGGCGGACACGCCCCAGGCGTTCAGGGCGGGCAGGAGGCGATGTTCGTCGAGGTCGGCGGGCTCGTCTCGCATACCGCGGACCGTAGCAGCCCCCTGGTCCGGGTGGTACAAACCCCTTGCCCATGGGGGTCCGTGCCGCGAGGATGACGATCATGCCCACCTTCGAAGCTCCCGACGGCGCGCGCCTGTCCTACCGATCCGACGGACACGGCGAACCGCTGTTGTGCCTGCCCGGCGGCCCCATGCGCGCCTCCGCCTACCTCGGTGACCTGGGCGGACTATCCGCCCATCGCCGGCTCGTCCTGCTCGACCTGCGCGGAACCGGTGACTCACAGGCCCCCGAGGACGATTCCGGGTACCGCTGTGATCGGCAGGTCGCCGACGTGGAGGCGCTCCGTGTCCATCTGGGCCTGGAACGGATGGACGTGCTCGCCCACTCCGCGGCCGGGGATCTGGGGCTGCTGTACGCGCTCGCCCACCCCGACCGGGTGCGTTCCCTGGTGCTGGTGACCGCTCGGCTGCGCTCCCTGGGGATCGAGTTCACCGACGGGCACCTCCAGGAGGCCGCCGCCCTTCGTTCCGGTGAACCCTGGTTCGAGGCGGCGTTGCGGGGCTACACGAACCTGGCGAACGGTTCCACCTCCGGCGAGGACTGGGACGCGGTCATGCCGTTCTTCTACGGGCGCTGGGACGAACGGGCCCGGGCACACGCGGCCACCGGGGTCGAGCAGTCGAACGAACACGCGGCCGGGCTGTTCTCGCCACCGGACGCCTTCGGCCCGGAGGCGGGCCGCGCGGTCGTGGCGTCCTGGGGTGTTCCGGTCCTGCTCCTGGCCGGAGAGCTGGATGGTGCGCCTCGGCCGCACGTCGCCGTGGATGCGGCACGGTTGTTCGACGACGCCCGCACGGTGACGCAGCCCGGTGGTGGGCACTTCCCCTGGTTGGACGATCCGGCCTTCTTCAGCGACGCCGTCGCGAGTTTCCTAGACCGGCGTCGCTGAGGCTCACTCGGTCTCGGCGGCCTGGATCGGTAGTGGAAGGGCCTCCGTGTTCCCGTCCACCTTGAGGGCGTCGGTGTCGGTGCGTCGCCACAGGGCGAGCAGCCGGGGGGGGGGGGGGGCGCGGCGCCCCCCCCCCCCCCCGGGGCCCCGGGGGGGGGGCCCCGGGGGGGGGGCGGGGGGGGGGGGGGGGGGGCCCCCCCCCCCCCCCGCCGGTGTTCCCCGGTGTGGTCGACCGTCCAGGCGTGGCCGGTGTCGGCGGCCCAGATCCTTCGCGCGGTCCACGGCGGTGTGTTCGAGGTTCTTGAAGCGATCCCCGCCTACGGAACGTGACCGCGCGTTACGCTGTCGGGTCGACGATCGGGCATCAACGAAGGGACGCACGTGGGCGAGGCGACGGGTACCGGACCGGAGAGCGGGGCACTGCACGAGGTCGTCGACGGGGTGTACGCCTGGGTGCAACCCGACGGCACCTGGTGGGTGAACAACGCCGGCGCCGTCACCGGGACCGAGGGCACGTTGGTGATCGACACCTGCGCCACCGCCACACGCACCCGCCGCTTCCTGGACGCCCTCGCGACCGCCACCGACGACGCTCCCGTGCGCTGGGCGCTCAACACCCACCAGCACGGCGACCACACCTACGGCAACAGCCTGCTGCCCGACTCGACCGTGTTGATCGGGCAGGCCGCCATGCGCGAGGCCCTGGAGAACGACCCGCTGTTCGAGAGCCTCCCGCCCGTGTGGAACCCCGTCCCCGACTGGGGCGACGTCACCCGCAGGGTTCCCTCGGTGACCCTGGACCGGGAACTCACCCTGCACCCGGGCGGGCGCCGGGTCGACCTGCGCCACCCCGGATACACCGCGCACACCCCCGGCGACGTGGTGGCCTGGCTACCACAGGAGAGGGTGCTGTTCACCGGGGACCTCATCTTCCACGGGTTGACCCCGCTGGTGTTCATGGGTTCGTTCGACGGGGCGCTGCGCTCATTGGAGTGGGTGCGCTCCTTCTCCCCCGAACACGTCGTACCCGGGCACGGCCCGGTGTTCCAGGCCGGCGACCTGGACGAGGTCCTGGCCGCGCACGAGCACTACTACCGGTTCGTGCTGGCCACCGCCGAGGACGCGGTGCGTGAGGGGCGCACCCCGTTGGAGGCCGCCCGCGCCGCCGACCTGGGCGGGTTCGCCGACTGGGCCGACGCCGAACGCATCGTGATGAATCTGCACCGCGCCCAGGCCGACCTGACCGGTGAGGCGATGGATCTGCGACGGGCGCTGAAGGACGCGGTCGAGTGGAACGGCGGCCCGATGTCCACGTCCCTGTGACGGACGGAACGAACCCGATTCCCGGGGCGCGGCCCTCGTCCGCGCCCCGGGAACGATCAGGCCGCGGCCTCGGTGCGCGACGGGGCGTCCTCACCGACGAGGACGTCGGCGCGCTCGAACGGCGACGGGAACGGGAAGCGACGCTCCAGGTAGTCGCGGAGCATCCCGGCCACCTCCTCCTGGCGTTCGGGCGGGGTGTCGAAGTCGTTCAGGCACAGGAAGTCGAACGGTGCGTCCAGGCCCAGCTCCGCCAGGTTCTCCCGCGCCTGCGCGGTACCGATGTCGATGTAGCGGGTGCGGTACTTGCCGCGCACCCCCTGCCCGCTGAAGAGGGCGTAGTACTGGTGCAGGGTGGTGGCCGGGGCGATGTCGCTCGGGTGCCGGAAGCGCGAGCGAGCCGTGCGCTCGATGTCCTCCCGGTAACGCTCCTCCAGTTCCCGGTGGATCCGACGCGACTGTGGCAAGGGGGCGTGGCGCACCTTCTGGGCGATGGTCGCGCCGAAGTCCTCCATGAGCAGTGCCCGGGCGTTCTTGCCCGCCCAGTTGGGGGCGACCTCCTCGGGGATGGGGGCGCCCACGCCGATCTGGTGTCCGGAGAAGGGCAGCCGGACGATCCCGTTGGAGTGGAAGAAGTACTCGGCTCCGACCTGCTTGGCGAAGAAGACGTCGTCGTTGAGGTAGAGGTAGTGCTCCGACAGGCCCTCGATGTGGTGCAGTTGGGTCTCGATGGCCCGTGAGCTGAACACCGGCAGCGCGTCGGGGACGGTGAAGATGTCGCGGTGGTCGACCACGGTGAGGCCCGGGGCGTCGGTGTCGAGCCAGGAGGGCACCTGCGCGTCGGTGACCAGGTAGACGTGGCGAACGAACGGTGCGTACATGCGCAGTGAGCGCAGCGAGTAGCGCAGTTCCTCGTGGTCGGTGTAGCGCGAGGAGTTGGCGGCGTGGGAGGCCAGGTCGACCACCTCGCCGCTGTGGCGGGCGCGCTTGGCGGCGTGCACGGGGTCGGCGCCGTCGACCCAGGTGTAGACGACGTCGACCGGGAATCCGACGTCCTCGGGGTGTCGGTGCGAGAACGGTTCCAAGGTGGGCAGTTCGCGCCCTCGGACGGTGAGCGTGGCGGATCTTCGCGCGTCGGTGGTCAATACGTCGGCGATCCGGTTGGGGCGCGGGCCCAGTAGCGCTCCGTCCATCGCGCCCACGGGGATCTTGACGCGGAGCCGGTCGAGGGCGTCTTCGGCCCGTTCCCCGGCCAGGACCTTGGTGGCGTCGCGCCAGAACTCGACGTCGCAGCCGTGGTCGAACCCGCCGAACTCATCCTCGTGTTCGGACAGCAGGAGTTCGGCGAAGCGGATCACCAGGCCGCTCTTGACCTCGGCGTCCAGGGCGCCGTCGACGTAGGCGGAGGTTCTGGCGACCTTACCGTCGGGGCCGGGCGCGACGGCGTACAGAGGACCGTCGTCGTGGAGTTCGCGCATGGCCTCCAGCAGGTCCTTGCGCCGGGAGCGGTGTACGCCCAGGACGTGGCGTCGTGGGGAACGGCCGGGCACGACGAAGTGGTCGATCCCGGCGTGTTCCAGGGCGCGCAGGACCAGGTCCAGGTTGCGGTCGGCGGCTCCGGCGGCGGTGTAGTCCCGCACGACGCGACCGATGCGCTCGGTGCCCTCGACGGTGTAGGAGCGCAGGTTCGGGTCGGAGTCCAGGAGGGCGGCGCGGCGTCGGGTGACGCGCTCCAGACGGCGTTCCTCCTTGGCCCGTGCCCGTTCTCTGAGGCGTTCCTCCTCTCGACGGGCCCTGACGGAGTGGGGGATCAGGAGTTCGGCAGCGCGCTTCAGGCGGGCTGTCACGAGCATGGACGGCCTTTCGCGAGTGGCTCGTCACTGAGAGTGTCGAACCGGGGGATATGGGGGATTCATCCCTTTGACTCGCGAAATCCGGTTTCGGATGACGACCAGGACACCTCAAGGTCGTTTAAAGACCGGTTCGGGACCGAACCGCGACAATGGGCACCCGATTCTCACCCGTGGTGATCATGATGGAACCGAGTGCCATCGAAGACCATGTCCCTCCCCGCTCACTCCTGGAGGTCGGGGCGGGTCACCCGGATCTTGGACTGCCCGTGCGGGAGCCTCTCCCAGTCGTCCATGAAACGCGCGCGGAGCCCGTGCTTCTCGGCCAACGCGACGAGGGTCTCGGTGCGGTAGTAGAAGTCCTCGCGCAGCACGTGGTGCTCGGTGCCCTCGGTGCGGTCGAAGGTGAAGTCGAAGAAGCCGCCCGGCGCGAGGATCCGTTCCACGTGGGCCAGGGCCTCGTCGATGACCTCCGGCGGCGAGTGCGAGAAGACGCTGTGCGCGTGGACGACGTCGAAGTGCTTGGAGGGCAGGAAGTCGAAGGTCAGGTCCTGGGTGATGGTCAGGTGCGGGAGCTTGTGCTGCAGGCCGCGCTCGGCCAGGACCTTCTTCGCGGACATGAGGATGTCCGGGGAGATGTCGATTCCGTAGTAACCGCCCGGGTCCAGGTGGCCGATGAACCGCCAGCCGGCGCGCAGGTTCCCACAACCGATGTCGAGCATGCGGTGGCCGGGCTCCAACCCGTGTCCGAGCAGGTACTCGAACTGCATCCGCCCCAGCGCCAGCCACCGCTCCTCGTTACGACTGCCGACCGCGGCCTTGGGGTCGCGGGCGGCGTCGGAGGCCATGACGGCGCGGTAGTAGGAGACGTGGTCGCGGTGGGTCAGGCGCAGGCGCAGGTCGCGCATGGAACGACGCACGTACGGCCCCACCTTGGCGGGGTTGCGCAGTGCGTAACGGATTCGGTGACCAAGGGAGGAACGGTCCCTGGTGAGGGCGTCGGTCTTCTTCGACATCGGCTCGCGTTGGCCTTCGGTTTCGGGGGTGCTTTCGGGCGTTGGCATCCCATCATGTTCGCGTCGACATGCCAAGGGGGCGTGCGGCGCGTTCCCGGGGTCGCCACCACGAATTCTCACTCGGGCCACTCCCCTCGGGCTCGACGTGCGGGTCTTCCCCGGCCCGAGATTCGGTGAAATCGTCGCAAACGTACGCCAAGCACCGGTTTCTTCCACTGTTGAGGCCCCGCTCGATGCTTCGCTGGTGAACACACACCGCACAGCGAGGGGGCACGATGGTGGAGGAGAGCGCGACGCTTCGACACGCGAGGCCGCGCGGACCGCGCGGCGGATGGTTCCCCCTGGGGATCGCCGTCGCCGCGATCGCGATCCTGGTCGGCGGGTGGGCCGCGGTGAACACCGTCCTGCCCGCCACCACGCCCGTGAAGTCCGGGCACAGCATGGTGATCGCCACCGGTTCCGGGTACCAGGCGAAACTGACCTTCGCCGACGGGTGGGAGCTGCACCCGGGTTCCAGTAGCGCCGGGCAGCAGTACCAGTTCGGCAATGGGCCGGTACGGCTACGGGTCACCGTGGTCACCCCGCCCGAGAGGTCGTCGGAGACCGCGCTGTGGGAGGGCATGCGCGAGGTCGTTCGGGTGGGCGACCCCTCCGCGAGCCTCACCGATCCCCGTCCGGTGACCGCCGAGTCTGGTGCCGAGGGCCTGACCGGGACCCTGCACAGCAACGAGGACGTCGGCACCGCGACCCTCTTCCCCTCCCCGAACGGAGGCTTCGCCGTGGAGTCCGTGGCCGTCGGCGAGGGCAGCGGAGGCGATCTGGCCGACGCGGAGAAGCTCCTCCAGTCCATCAGGTTCGACCGAACGGGAGGAGGGGCATGAGCCACGCACGTCCCGAACCCGAGATCCCGTCAAGGAAGGAAAGGAAGGACGCGCACGTGCCCCCTCCCCGCGATTCGGGTCAAGGTCGAGAGGGCGTCGAAGGGTTGCCCGTCCCACATGAGGATTCTTCTCGGCGCCGGAGTCTCCCACGTCTGGTCACCGCGGTCGTGTTCGGACTGTTGTGCCTGGCCGGGTTCGCGATCATGGTCAACGGCCTCCTCGGGGCCGTACTGGTGTTCTTCGGAGAGGCGGTGCTGTCGGCGCTGGCACTCACCGTGGTCGGCGTCATCGGTTTCTGGTTGCTGCGCCGTATCCGTCCGGTGCGGCCACCGTCGATGACCTTCTCGCTCCTGGCCCTGCTCTGGGGCATGACCGCCGCCGTGGGACTCGCGCTGATCGCCAACAGCAACCTGATGACGATCTGGAACACCCTCGGCGGACTGTCGTTCGGTGAGGCCTGGGGCGCGGCGTTGAGCGCCCCGGTCAACGAGGAACTGATCAAGGTCGCCGGGGTCGTCCTCATCGCCGTCATGGCGCCGCGCGTGTTGCGCGGGCCCGTGGACGGTTTCGTGATCGGCGCCTTGGTGGGTCTGGGCTTCCAACTGGTGGAGGACTTCACCTACACGATGAACGTGATCCCCATGACGGGCGGCATCGACGGACCCGCCGCGGTGCTCCAGACCCTCCTGCTGCGGGTGGGGATCACCGGTCTGGGTTCGCACTGGGCCATGTCGGCGGTGGCGGGCACCGCGGTCGGCCTGATGGTCGCGGCGTCGTGGCGACCCGGTCGACGACACGGGTCGCGGGCGGCCCTACTGCTCTTGGCCGCGATGGGCGTGCACTGGCTCTTCGACTCCCCGATCCTGGGAGGAGTCACCGGAACCGTGCTCAAGTCCCTGTTGGTGTTCCTGATGGCGGTGACCGTCTACTTCGTCGTGCGGCACACCTACCGATCCCGGGTCCGTCGGGCCCTGGCCGAGGAGGGCGAGGAGCTGGGGATGCGCCGTTCCGCCGCGATGGCCCTGGCCGACCGACGCGGGCGCGGCAGGGAACTGCGCCACGTGGCGCACCCGGAGCGGCCGGCGGTGGCGCGCCGGCAGGAACGGCTGGTGGATTTCGCCGAGGATCGGGCCTCGGAGCACCGCGTCCCGTTCCGGGAGTGACCGGGAGTGAGTGGACACGGGTGGGCCCTTGGCACGACGCCGGGGGCCCACTTTTTTCTTCTCCCTTTCTTCTCCGGACAAATAGGGACAACAAACATCCCACACGCCACATGATTCCCATCCTTTTCTTCCTCCCCTTCTTCGAGATCTCGTTCCGATACACACTGGATTCTCCGGTCGCGAAAATGGGAACACCCCTACCCCGCCCGAAATACCCAGGAGAAAGTGACCGAACACCCTTGGCCCGCCCGACGAGAAACGGATATGGGAAATCCCGGAGCCGCGTTGACCAGTAAAGAAAACGGGGAGACGAACTCCAGTGGTCGGATCCTCGTGTTCCACTCCCCCCTGTCCGGAAGCAGCTGCACCACGTCCCTGGCCAATATCGCCTGGAACATCGCCAGTACCGGACGCAGCGTCCTGCTCGTGGACTTTCACCTGCGCGATCCGGAGCTGCGGGAGTACTTCGCGCCGCTGTTCACCCTGCGCGGCGAGCCCCAACACGGGATCGTCGACATGGTCACCGAGATCATGGCCCAGACCCAGGTTCCGGGCGCCGACCCGGCCCAGGTGTGCCGCCAGGGCACCGAGCTGCACCACCGCATCGACCGCCTGAGCCGATGGACGGTGATCCCCGGGGTCCCCGAGGGGGAGATCGGTTACCTGGGTCCCGGCGGACGCGACCCCGAACAACGGATCCTGCTACAGAACATCCACAACGCGCGCTTCGCGACCAGCCCGTCGGCCCGACACTTCCTGCGCGCGCTGCGCACCCGCCTGCTGCACAGCGGTTTCGACTACGTGCTGGTGGACACCGCCCCCGGCAACGGCCTCTTCGGACGCCAGTGCGCCACACTCCTGGCCGACCAGGTCGTGCTGTGCCTTCCCCTGAACCAGAACGCCGTCACCAAGGCCGTGGGGATCACCGCCGACCTACGGGCCGAGGCACCCCACGTTCCCGTCCACCCGGTGCTGACCAGGGTCGACCAGGACCTGCCCGAGTTGGCCGCCCACCTGGACTCCACCTACGCCCGGTTCGCCCCCTACGTCGAGGTACCCGAGGACGACCCGTGGCGGTACTGGGGGCGGGCCGAGATCCCCTACAAGGCGGCCATCGCCGAACGTCGCACCCTGGCTGCCTTCCTGGAACGGACCAGGACGCCCAACTCCCTGTTCCACTCCTACGAGCGCCTGACCTCCCTGCTCACCGACGGCGACGTCCCCCGAGGACGCCACCTGACCCAGGAGCAGACCGAACAGGTCCAGCTGGTCTTCGAGCAGATCCGGCACGGGACGGTCACGTCGGTGGTCCTGGTGGCCGACCCCCGTGACCGGGTGTGGGTCGACTGGGTCGGCGCCCAACTGGAGTGGGTCGGCATCCGGGTGGTCCGGCCCAGGAGCGACCCGGACGCGCCACCGCACGCGCCGGCCAACAGCGTCGTCACGGTTCTGGTCTCCGCCCACCTGCGCGGATCCCCCGCCATGGACGTCCTGGCACGGCTCCTGGAACGAGAACAGGACCACGGCGCCAACGGCGCGCACCGGGTGCTCGGGGTGACCATCGGGGAGGGCGCCCCGCCCGACGACTTCCCCGAGGCGGAGTGGCTCAACCTGCGCATCCGCGAGGAACGGGACTCCCGCCGCGCACTCCTGGCCCGGTTCGATCCGGCCTTCGACAGCCGCCGTTCACTGGGGCCCGAACACGGACCGCGCTACCCCGGCGAGCCCAACCCCGAGCGGATCAACAACGCGCCCAGTGGCAACCCGAACTTCAGCGGCCGCGAGGGGCACCTGGAGCGGATCCGCGACCTGCTCGGCCAGGGGATGGAGGACAAACCACCGGTGGTGCTGGTGGGCATGCAGGGCAGTGGCAAGTCGGAGATCGTGCGCGAGTTCGTCCGACGCTTCCGCAGCGACTACGACCTCATCCGGTGGATCTCCGCCGACCGGTCGGAGAAGGTCGAGGCCTCCCTGACCGACCTGGCGCCCGAACTGAACCGGCGCGCCCCCGACGACCCGGGCGACCCCGACCGGCGGATCGAGGGCCCGGAGCACGTGCTGGACGCACTGCGCCGGGGCCGACCGGTGCACCGTTGGCTGCTGGTCTACGACAACGCCGGGCCGCCCGGCGACCTGGACGCGCTCATCCCGCACGACCACGGGCACGTCATCGTCACCTCCTACCACCGGGACTGGGAGACCTACGGGCACCGGCGCTGCCTGCAAGTGGGACCCTTCACCGAGAAGGAGGTCGTGGAGCTCTTCGACGACCGGTACCCGGAGGTGGACACCTCCACCGCGCTCGGCCTCTCCCGACGCCTGGGTCACCTGCCCGCCCTGCTGCACCGCGCCCTGGAGTGGCTGAACTCCGCCCAACGGCGCGACGACGGGGTCCGGGCGGTGACCGAGTACGTGCGGTTGCTCGACGAGCGCGAACCGTCCGTCACCCGGGGCGAGGGCTCGTTCGAGGAACGGTTGAGCGGTTCGCTGGCCCTGGACGAGATCGAGGGCTACCACCCGGCGAGTCTGTGCCTGATCCGACTGGTCTCGCACCTGTCCCCGGACGGCATCCCCGAAGACCTACTGCGTTCGCCGCACGCCGCCGCCGAGTACGGCGAGGCCGACCCCCGATACCGCAGCGGACTGATCAACTTCAACCACATCCACTACCAGCTCACCCGGGTGCTGCTGCTCCACCACGACCGGCACCTGAAGACGTTCTCGGTGCACCCGGCCGTGCAGGAGGTGGTCCGCGACCGCGTCCCCGAGGGCGAGCGCGACCGGTTCCGGGAGGCGGCCCGTCTGCTGTTGGCGGCCTACGCGCCGCACGACGAGGAGGCCGACGACACCCGGCACGATCACCGGTACGAACACCTGCGCTGGCACATCGTCCCCTCCGGCGCCGACCGCAGCGCCCACGACGACGTGCGCCGGTGGTTGGTCAACCAGGTGCGCTACCACTACAGGCGCAGCGAGTTCGGGGCCGCGTTGCGCCTGGGCGCGCCGTTGTTGGAGACCTGGACCGACTCCTTCGGCGAAAGCGACCAGCTCCGGCTCCGGCTGGCCACCCAGTTGGCCAACGTCCACCGGTCGCGTGGCGATCACCGCGCGGCGGATCGGCTCAACAGCAGGACCCTCGCCCTGCAGTTGGAGGTGCTGGGCGAGGCGCATCCGTTCACCCTGTTGACCCGGCGCGGGATGGGTTCGGACCTGCGCGCCCTCGGCCGCTTCCAGGAGGCCCTGCTCCACGACCGCAAGACCTACGACGCCTACCTCGACGACCGCGGGCCCGACCACCAGCACACCCTGCTGGCCGAACACAACCTGGCGTTGTCGCTGGCCGCGGCCGGTGAGTACGGCCCCGCCCTGGAGAACGCCGCCCACGCGTTCCGGGGCGCGCGGGAACTGCTGCCCCAAGGACATCCGCACACGTGGATCCTGTCCTCGGCCGCCGCGACCTACCGGCGCCGGATGGGCGAATACGTGATCGCCCAGCGCCAGATCCATCAGGCCGCCTACCTGCTGCGTCGTACCGTCGGGGAGTTGTCCTCGCACACCCTGCACGCCCGCAAGGAGTTGGCGGTCACCGAACGCCTGGTCGGCGAATCCGATCAGGCGTTGCGCCGGATCCTTCGGACCAGGGAACTGCACCTGAACGAGTACGGCGAGGACCACCCGCGGAGTCTGGCGATGGGTCTGGAACTGGCCGCCTGCCTGGCCGCCGACGACCGTTTCGAACCGGCCTGGCGGCGGGCGGAGTCCTGCGTGGACGGGTACGAACGGACCTTCGGCGAACGGCACCCGTTCACCCTCGTGGCCCGATCCAACCTGGCCGCCTACGCCTGCCGGGCCGGCGAGGCCGAGCACGCCGCCGAACAGGCGCGGCTGGCCCACGAAGGGCTGGCGCAGGACGACCAGGTGGGGCCACGGCACCCCCTCACCCTGGGCGCGGCCGTCAACCGGGCCAACACCCTGGTGGCCACCGGTGAGATCACCGAGGCGGTCGCACTGGACGTGCGAACCCAGGAGACCCTGCGCGAGCGCTTCGGCCCACAGCACCCGCACTCCGAGATCGCCTTCGCCAACTACCTCAACAGCTCCGCCCGGCACACCGGTGACCCGTTCAGCGCACGTGCCCACATCGATTTGGAGGTACCGGAGATCTGAGTACTCACGAGGCCATGGGCAAGGGCGCCCCCGAACGTCCCGGCACCTTCTTCACCAGCTACGGCGGCCGTAAGGCGGACCGGGCGGAGGTGCTGCGTTTCCACGCCGACCTGGAGCGGGCGGTGCGGCTGCACACCGACGACCACGCCACGGGGCTCAGCGGCCCCTCCCTGGAACAGGGCGGCAGATGGCGCGAGGAGCTGCTGAAGCACTGCGCGACCGCCGCCACGATGGTGGTGCTGTTGAGCGAGACCCAACTCGACAGTGAGTGGTGCGCGCGGGAGTGGGGTGTGTTCGAGGAACGTCTGCGCCGCTTCCGGTCGAACGGCTCGGTGAACGGGGAGGCGGCCCAGCCGCTGCTTCCGTTGGTGTGGACCCCGCTGATCGGCCCGTTGCCGATCGCGGTCCGAGGACGACAGCGACTGGACTGGGTGGAGCCGGTCGGGCACGCCGACCGAGGTGTGCTGGACCTGATGTACACCTCCCCGGACGACTACCGGGCACTGTGTTTTCGGGTCGGTGGGTTGGTGGCCCGGGCCGCGGCCACTCCCCTGCCGCCCCTTCCGTTGGACGAGGCCGCCTCGGTACGCCCGGCGTGGGACGCGCGGGCGCGGGCGAAGAAGGGGGGCGACCCCGGCCTCCGCACGAAGGAGTGTGTCCTTGAGGAAATCGAGCCGGGGGATCCGTTGAGGCGCCGGGTGGCGCACGTGTTGTCCCATGTACCCGGCCTGGACGAGGAACACCTGTGGCGGGCCTTCCTGAGCAGGCTCGGCGAGCTGCGCGGCGGCCGGGCCCAGAACCCCCTCCATTGGCCGGTCACCGAACCGAGGTTCGATCGGGTGAGCCGGCTCGTGGAGCACCTCTCGCACCAACACCGTTCCGAGGACACCATCGCCTGGCTCTCCCAGGCCGTGCGCGAGACCACCGGGATCGACCACGTGGCCGACGCCTTGGCGAGCCTGGACCCCGACCCCGTTCCCGGTCCGGACCCCGAAGCGGAAAGGAGCCTCGAACCTTGAGCACGCCCTCCCCCGATTCCGCCGCCTCCTCGGACCGGCGTCCCCGGATCGCCGTGGTCGGCAGCCTGGACTCCCGGCGCGAGTACGACCCGCCGCTGCGCGACCTGGACCGAGCACGCGCGGCCTGCCACGAGCTGGGGCGCGCGCTGGCCCTGGCCTCCTTCGACCTGGTGGTGTTCTCAGACCGCGACCACTACGCGGAGACGCTCGTGGTGCGCGGATACGCGGCGGCGGGCACCCCGCGGGGCCGGGTACTGGCTCACCAGGCACGGCACCAGGAGTACGCGCCGGAGCTGCCCGAGGGGGTGTCGGTACGGATCACGACGGTGCGCGACATCGGTGAGGAGTGGGAGGTCCCCTTCTATCGGACCCTGTTGGAGACGGACGGGGTGATCCTGGTCGGCGGCGGACGGACGACCAGGGTGGCGGGGATCCTGGCGTTGGCGCGGGACATCCCGGTCGTCGCCTTGGCCGCCTTCGGTGGCGGGGCCCGGCAGGTGTGGGCCGACCTGCCCCGTTCGGGGGAGCACGTCCTGGAAGCGGACGTGAACGTGCTCGGCGAGCCGTGGTCCACCGGGTCGGCGGAGCGCGTCGTGGGAGTGCTGCGCGCGCAGGTGGGGCGGCGGGCCGCGAGCCGGCGACGGAAGCGGCGTTCACGACGGCTGGACCGGTGGGCGGAGTCGGGCGGGCTCCTCGCGTCGATCCTGCTGCTGGTGGCCGCGCTCGCCTCGATCGTGTTCGTGCCCGGGCCCGGACCGGCCGGGACCGCCACCCTGGCGCTGCTGCTCGGCGCACCGATGTGCGCGGCGGTCTCCGGCGGGCTGATCCGCGACTCGTTCGGGGCCTCTCCCACGGTGCTGCGGGCCTGCGCGCGCGGATTGGGCGCGGGGGTGGTGACCGTCCTGACCTACGTGGCGGCGCAGCTGCTGACCGCGCCGGAGCTGTTGGCGGACCTGGACGCGCGGCGGCTGCTGTTCTTCGTGGTGCCGATGGGGTTCGCCGCGGGTTTCACCTTCGATCTGGTCTTCGATCGCCTGCGTCGCACCGATCCGAAGGAGACCGTGTCCCCACCGCCCTGACCCGCGCGGGGTCGAGGTCGGCCTGTCCCTGCCCTTCCCACGGAGGCGACCGAACGGGCCTGAGCGAGTACGCCGGCCGTACCCTTCGTAGGGTGACGGGTATGGGACCACTCCACCGAGCGCGGACCGCGATCCTGGTCGAGGGCGACAGCGATCGGGCGGCCCTGGCCGCCCTCGCCGAGCGACGCGGCCTGGACCTGGCAGCGCGGGGCACCACCATCCTGTCCATGGGCGGGGCCACCAACATCGGCCGGTTCATACAGCGGTTGGGGCCACCCGGGCCGGGTCTGCGCTTGGCCGGGCTCTACGACGTCGGCGAGGAGAGCCACTTCCGAAGCGCTTTGGAGAAGGCCGGCCTGGGCGGTGATCCGACGGAGCACGGTTTCCACGTGTGCGTGGCCGACCTGGAGGACGAACTGATCCGGGCGCACGGGATCGCCGGGGTGGAACGGGTCGTGACGGCCCAGGGCGACCTGCGCACCTTGCGCACCTTCCGCAACCAGCCCGCCCAACGCGATCGCGCGCCCGAACAACAGCTGCGTCGCTTCCTGGGAACCACCGCCGGCCGCAAGATCCACTACGCCCGGGCCTTGGTGGAGACACTGTCGGCAACGAATATCCCCGAACCGCTCGACAGAACCCTCGACCACGCGTAATGTCCGAGACCACCACTCACAGTGACCACTGGGAAAACCATGCCGACGCTACGCCGCCGACTACTCGACCTGTTGAGCCGCCGGGTCAACGTGCACGACCTCGGTCCGGGGGCCGCCGTGCTCGAACGCCGCGGCGACTACCGGGTCACCCCGGCCGGGCCACGCTCCTGGCTGGTCACCCGAGGTGAGAGCGGCCACCGCCCCATCGTTCCGCCCCAGGGTTGGACCCGAACCCCCCTGGGACCGGGCGCGGAACTACTCGCCCGTGAGTCCATGGGCGACGCCGACGAACTCGCGCTGCACAAGAGGGCACAGAACCACCTGGGCAC
Organism: Nocardiopsis sp. NPDC055879; assembly: GCF_053615935.1. Taxonomy (NCBI): domain Bacteria; kingdom Bacillati; phylum Actinomycetota; class Actinomycetes; order Streptosporangiales; family Nocardiopsidaceae; genus Nocardiopsis; species Nocardiopsis sp. NPDC055879. Next base: position 270,262 of record NZ_JBSHCT010000003.1, on the reverse strand, counting down.
CCGACACGTGGTCTCCGTCCTGCGGCACTACCGGGTCGACTGCGTCTTCGATGTGGGCGCCAATATCGGTCAGTACGGCCGTAGCCTGCGCGCACACGGCTATCGGGGTCGGATCGTCTCCTTCGAACCGGTCCCCGACATGGTGGCGAAGCTGCGCGCCGTGGCCGCCGAGGACCCCGACTGGCAGGTTCACGAGATGGCTTTGGGCCGTGAGGACGGCACCGCCGAGATCAACGTCGTGCCGGGGTCGATGAGTTCGTTGTTGGGCGCCAGCGAGTTCGGCAACACCCGGTACAAGCGCTTTCAGAAGACGCACACCCAGAAGATCGACCTGCGCCGCCTGGACGGCCTCATGGACGAGGCACTCGCCGGGATCGACAACCCGCGTCCCTACCTGAAGATGGACACCCAGGGCTTCGACCTGGAGGCCTACGCGGGCGCGGGCAAGCGGATCGGGGAATTCGTGGGTCTACAGTCCGAGGTGGCCCTGATGCAGATCTACGAGGGCATGCCCCGCATGGCCGAGGCCATCGCCGTGTACGAGGCGGACGGTTTCGAGGTGACCGGCATGTACCCGGTCACCCGTGAGGAGAGCACCGGCCGCGTGCTGGAGTTCGACTGCGTCATGGTCCGCGCCGAGTCCCTCTCCCAGGACTGACGCCCGACCCGACCCGGTAACGCAGGAATAGCGTAAGAGCGTTACCGGATCGAGGGGCGGGGATCAGCCGCCGTTGGACTGCCGGATACCCTCGCCGAGCGCGTCGAAGGTGTAGACGAACCCACCGTCCGCGCCGCTCACCGTCATGTAGGCGTCGGTCGTCCCGGGTTCGATGGCCACGTTGGTGGCCGTGTCCAGACCGGAGGCCGCCTCCTCGGGCACGTTCACCGTGGCCAGATGCTCACCGGTCGAGGAGTACACGAAGATCCGGGGTTGGCCGTGGACGGCCTGGTAGAGGTTGCCGTCGGCGTCGACCGCGATGGAATCGATCCGGCTGGTACCACCGTCGAAGTGGATGGCCGCGTGCGAGGTCAGCACCTGCGTGCCGTCCTCGTTCAGCTCATAGTGGTCGACCCGGTTGGCCCCGTACAACCCCACCCACAGGCCCGAGTGGTCCGGGGTGAAGGCGATCCCGTTGGGCGCGGGCAGGTCCTCGGACAGCACGGTCGCCTCGGCCGTCTCCCCGTCGATCCGGACCACCCTGCCCCGTTCCTCCCAGGCGGGGGCGTCGAAGCCGGCGGAGTCACTGACGTACATGTTCCCGGCCTCATCGAAGGTGAGGTCGTCCGGGTTCATCGGTTCGCCATCGACGTCACCGGAGAAGAAGACCTCGAGGTCCTCCCCCTCCGCGGTCATGGAGACGATCCCGCCCCCGGCGAAGTCGGTCAGGTACAGGCGGTCGTCGAGCGGGCCGAACTGGGCGGAGGTGTACGCGCCGGTGTCGTCGGTGAAGACCGTGGACACCTCCTCGGTGTCGGTGTCCACCCGCAGCACCTTGGGTTCCCCCGCGGGCGTGGGCACGTCGACGACGAGCAGGCCCCCGTCGGGGGCGAAGACGGGCCCTTCCAGGAGTGTCATGCCGGTCTCCTCGTGCACCGAGGTCACCTGCGTCAGGAGTTCGGCCGTGAGTTCGCCCTCCCCCGCGGTCTCCTGTCCGGTCGCCTCCGGTTCCGGGTCCGAGCACCCTGCCACCGTTCCCACCAGGAGGAGCGCGGCGAACGCGCGGGTCGTGATCGCCCTCATCGGTCGCTCACCTGCGACGCCGGGACCAGGACCTCGTCCATGCGGGTGTTCCGCCACTCGCGCAGGATCCGGTGGAAGGCCACCGGCCCCGGGCCGAAGGAGTTGCTCCTGCCCGTGCCGGCACCCTCGCGGTTGTAGTAACCGGGTGTGCACTCGGCCTGGAAATCGGAGTTGTCGTGGGCGCTCTCCCTCACCACGCGCCCCCATTCCTCGGCCGCCTCCAAGGAGGGTTCGACCGTCTCCGCCCCGACCTTGCGCGCCCCTTCGATGACGGCCGCGATGTGCTCGGCCTGCTCCAGCAGGATGTGCGCGAAGTTGACCGAGTTGGCGTTCTGCAACGACCCCAGGTGGAAGAGGTTCGGGAACCCCGGACTGTAGAAGCCGTGCAGGGTCTTGGGGCCACGACTCCACGTGGCGAGGAGGTCCTGGCCGTTCCGTCCGCGCACCGGCAGGGCACCGGACAGCACCCCCGAAACACCCACCTCGAACCCGGTGGCGAAGACGACGCAGTCGACCGGGTAGGCGGTCTCGCCGACCACGATCGCGTCCTCGGTCATGCGGGTGATGCCGCCGTGGTCGGCGGTGTCCACGAGGGTGACGTCGGGGCGGTTGAACGTCTGGAGATAGTGGTCGCTGAAGCAGGGCCGCTTGCACATGTACCGGTACCAGGGCTTGAGCCTCTCGGCCGTGGCCGGGTCCTGGACGACCTCGTCCACACGGGCGCGAATCCGGTTCATGGTGCGGGCGTCGGCGATCTCGTCCAGGCGCTCGCGCTCTTGCGCGCAGACGCCGGTGTCCAGCGCACCGGAGATCATCTTGCGCTGGAGCCGGGCCGTCGCGGTCCAGCCGTCCTTGGTCAGGTCGGTCTCGACCGGTTCACCGGAGACGACCGCCAGGAAGTTCTCCATGCGCTCGCGCTGCCAGCCCGGTCGCAGGGAGGCCGACCACTCCTCGTCGGTGGGTCGGTTGTCGCGCACGTCCACCGAGGAGGGGGTGCGCTGGAAGACGTACAGGTGCTCCGCGTCGCGGCCCAGGTGCGGGATGACCTGCACCCCGGTCGCCCCGGTGCCCACCACCGCGACCTTCTTGTCGGCGAGGCCGACGAGGCCACCGTCCGGGTCTCCCGCGGTGTAGCCGTAGTCCCAGCGGCTGGTGTGGAAGGTGTGGCCCCGGAAGTTCTCGATGCCCGGGATCCCGGGGAGTTTGGGACGGCTGAGGGTGCCCGAGGAGGTGATGACGTAGCGGGCGCGCATGTGGTCGCCCCGGTCGGTGGCCACCTCCCACACGCCCTCGTCCTCGTTCCAGTCCATCGAGGTCGCGCGGGTGTGGAACAGCGCGTCCCGGTACAGGCCGAAGGTCTCGGCGATGGCCACGGCGTGCCGGCGGATCTCCTCGCCGGGGGCGTAACGCCACTTCGGGACGTAGCCGACCTCCTCCAACAAGGGCATGTAGGAGTAGGACTCGATGTCGCAGTGGATACCGGGGTAACGGTTCCAGTACCAGGTGCCGCCGAAGTCACCGGCCTCGTCCATCATCCGGATCGACTCGACGCCGACCTGCCGGAGCCGGGCCCCGGTGGTGAGCCCGCCGAAGCCGCCGCCGATCACGAGCACCTCCACCGTGTCGTTCACGGGTTCGCGTTCGACGCGGGGAGTGTAGGGGTCGGTGGCGTAGTAGCCGAACTCGCCCGTGGTGGGCCGGTACTGGCCGGTGCCGTCGGGGCGGATCCGGCGTTCCCGCTCCAGTGCGTACCGTTCGCGGAGGGATTCCAGATCGACGTCCTGGTCAGGGGTTTCCTGGCTCTGCGTCGCTTCGGAGGGTGCGCTCATGGCCGTCCTCATTCGATGGTCGACGTGTCACCGTGGGTGCGCGAACACGTCGCCGATGGCGGATGTGCCGCAGGGATTTGTCACTCACCGTCACTACGTGTGGAGAATCTGTGCGCGACGAAGGTTAGCATGATGCTAAGCATTATTGGTATCGAGCGTCACGCGCATCGGGCGCCCTATCATTGCGACATGCCGCATGAGGGTGTTGAACAGGACGAACACGAGCGGGAGCACCTCCTGCACGAGATCGAGCGCCTGAACGGGCAGATGGAGGAGGCCGTACTGGCCAACCTCCTGCAGTACCTGATCAAGATGAGCCTGACCATCCCGCAGCTTCGGGTGCTGATGCTCCTGGTCACCTCGGGGAAGGGCGCGACAGGAAGGGACCTGGCCGCCTCCTTCGGTGTATCGATGGCGTCGATGTCCACCATGCTCGACCGGCTCGTCTCCCAGGGCGTGGCCGCGCGCACCCTGGACCCCGACGACCACCGGGTCCGCCGCGTGCACGCCACCCCCCTGGGGACCTCGGTCGTGCGTCGCCTGCTGGTGACCCGCCCCTTCCGCTCCGACATCCTCGTCCGGCTCCGGGTCGAGGACCTGCGCGCCCTGGAACAGGGGTTCCGTGCGGTCAGCGAACAGATCGCGCTGATGGACGACACGGAATGACCATCCGACCGCGCTCCCGCGACCGTAAGTGATCGTACGAGGACTCGGCGCTCGCTATGGTCTTGCGTGATCCTTCCTTCCCGAATCTCCTCACACGGGGGCGGTACATGCGCCGTGGCAACGGTGAGCACATCCTTGTGGTCGCTCGCGACCCTGAGGTCGTGGACGTCCTGTGCCCGACACTCGAACTGGCCGGATACGGGGTGGACGTCATCGACACCGGCGACGCCGCCATCGATCGCATGGGGCGTGGCGGCCTGGACCTCGTCCTCGTGGACACGACGCTTCCGGACCTGCCGGAGATCCCGCGGCGACGCCGTGGCGTCGGTGGACCACCGGTGTTGTTCATGGTGAGCGAGAGGTTCCTCGACACCGTGCTGCCCGAGGTCGGACTGAGCGGGGAGGACTACATCGCCGATCCCGTCCGGGTCCCCGAACTCCTCGCGCGGGTGTGGCTGCTGATCCGCGGGCGGAGCGCGGGCCGCTCCGAACCCCTGCTCCGTTACGGCGACCTGATCCTGGACGACACCTCGTGTCGGGCCCACCGAGGAGAGCGCGAACTGGACCTCACCCCCGCCGAGTACCGACTACTGCGCTACCTGATGGTCAACTCCGGCAGGGTGCTGTCCAAGGAGCACATCGCCGACCACCTCTGGGGCGAACTCCGTGGGGACAACGCGATCGAACGGCTCGTCTCGCGGCTACGCCGCAAGGTGGACGGGGACGGGCCGAACCTGATCCGCACCCACCGGGGCTTCGGCTACGCGCTCGAAGGCCGGGACCGCTGAGCCCCACCCCGCGCGCTCGCGCCCGGCAGTGATCCACCTCACGTCAGCCTCCCGTCAGGTTCGTGTCCGCCCGACGTCAGGCCTCCTTGGTTGCCTCATCGAAAAGCGACCAGAGGAGACGTATGACCGACACCGCCACCCCGCGGGGCGACGCATCCGCGCGATCGGTGACCGAGTACCCCGCGGCCAGGCAGGAGGGTTGTCCGTTCAGCCCCGCTCCGCAGCTGCGTGCGCTGACCGAGCGGGAACCGGTGGCCAGGGTTCGGATCTGGGACGGGAGCACCCCGTGGTTGGTGACCCGGCACGCCGACCAGCGAGCCCTGCTCACCGATCCCAGGCTGAGCATCGACGAGAAGCTGCCGAACTACCCCCACATGACCCGGGGTCGGGCCGAGATCGCACCGCACCTGCCGGAGCTGATCACCAACACCGACGCCCCGGAGCACACCCGGCTGCGCCGTCTGGTCAACCTGCCCTTCACGGTCAAGCGTGTCGAGGCGCTGCGCCCGACCATCCAGCGGCTGCTCGACGGACTGATCGACGACCTGTTGGCCGGCCCCAGGCCCGCCGACCTGGTCACCGCGATCAGCCTTCCGGTCCCGACCCTGGTCATCACCGCGCTCCTGGGCGTGCCCTACGCCGACCACGAGTTCTTCCACCGCCACAGCACCGTCGGGGTCAGCCACACCTCCACCCCCGAGGAGGTGCGGGCCTCCAACGCGGCGCTGTCCGGATACCTGGGCGAGCTGTTGGACGAAAAGAGGACGGACCCGGCGGACGACGTGCTCTCGGAGATGGCCGGGCACGTCAACGAGGGCCGGATGACCCGCGAGGAGGCCGTGATCATGGGATCGGCCATCCTCATCGCCGGACACGAGACCAGCGCCAACATGATCTCGCTGGGCACGCTCCTGCTGCTGCGAAACCCGGAACAGTTGGAGGTGCTGCGCACCACCGAGGACCCCAAGGTCGTGGCCGGCGCGGTCGAGGAGCTGCTGCGGTACCTGACGATCGTGCACACGGGGATCCGTCGGGTCGCGCTGGAGGACATCGAGGTCGGCGGGCAGGTCATTCCGGCCGGGGACGGCGTCATCTTCGACCTGGCCACCGCCGACTGGGACGCCGAGGCGTTCCCGGAGCCCGACACCCTCGACCTCTCCCGGCCGGCCCGCAAGCACCATGCCTTCGGTTACGGGGCCCATCAGTGTCTGGGCCAGACACTGGCCCGGGTCGAACTCCAGGCCGTGTTCGGCACCCTGTTCCGGCGTGTCCCCACCCTGAACCTGGCGGTGCCGTTCGAGGAGGTCGACTTCGCCTTCGAGGGCGTGGCCTACGGCCTGCGCTCCCTGCCCGTCACCTGGTGACACACGAGCACACCGAACAACGAGAAAGCGAGAGCACCATGCGAGTGGAACTGGACGAACCCAAGTGCGTGGCGTCGGGGCAGTGCGTCGTGGAAGCACCCGACGTCTTCGACCAACGCGATGAGGACGGGGTCGCGGTCGTGCTCGACCCCCACCCGCCCGAGGAACTGTACGACCAGGTGAGCGAGGCCGTGGCGATCTGCCCGGCGGCGGCACTGCGACTGGTACGGGAATGAACCGCGTCGTCGTGGTCGGGGCCTCGGCGGCGGGGCTGGCCGCCGCCGAGACCCTGCGCCGGGAGGGCTTCGAAGGAGACGTCACCCTCATCGGGGACGAACCCCACGCGCCCTACGACAGGCCACCCCTGTCGAAGCAGATCCTGTCGCGCACGTGGCGGGAGGATCGGCTCCCACTCCGTTCCGACGAGGGCCTGTCGGCCCTGAACGTGGAACTGCGGCTCGGCACCAAGGCGATCGGGTTGGACACCCACGCCCGCACCGTGAAGATCGCCTCCGGGGAGGCACTCCCCTACGACGGGCTGATCGTCGCCACCGGGGTCCGGCCGCGCGCGCTGCCCACCGCGCGCGGCCACCTCCTGCGCACCCTCGACGACGCCCTGAACCTGCGGTCCCGGCTGGAACCGGGACGCCACCTCCTGGTGATCGGCGCGGGGTTCCTCGGTGCCGAGGCCGCCGCCTCGGCACGGGGTATCGGCTGCCGGGTCACCCTGGTCGAACCGGCGCCCGTCCCCCTGGCCCACGCCGTGGGCGAGGACGTGGGACGGATGCTCTCGACGCTGCACTTGGAGCACGGTGTGGAGCTGCGCACCGGGACCGGCGTGGCGGAGGTGACCGACGACGGGGTGCGGCTGGTGGGCGGCGAGGTGATCGAGGCCGACGAGGTGCTGGTCGGCGTGGGTTCGGTGCCCAACACGGACTGGTTGGAGGACAGCGGGCTGCGCTTGGACGACGGCCTGGTGTGCGACGAGTACTGCTCGGCCACACCGGGTGTGTACGCGGCGGGCGACGTCGCCCGCTGGCACAACCCGCTCTTCGGTGTTTCCATGCGCGTGGAACACCGCACGCACGCGGCCGAACAGGGCATGGCCGCCGCCCGGAACCTGCTCCGCGGTTCCCAGGGGCGACCGTTCGCCCCGGTGCCCTATTTCTGGTCCGACCAGTACGACGTGAGGCTCCAGGCGTACGGATACCTACGCGGTCACGACGAGGCCGCCCTGGTCGAGGGGAACCTCGACGAGCGCCGGTTCATCGTCGCCTACCGCACCGGTGACCGGCTGTCCGGGGTGATCGCCGCGGGGGTTTCGCCCAGGACCCTGCGGTCGTGGCGCCAAGCCATCGCACGAGGCGCGGCCTGGGACGAGAGTCCCTCGACCCCGTCCGAACCGACGAGAGGGGTGGCCTGAGATGGCGCTGTCCGACGAACCCGAGGTGGTCATCGTCACCGGGATCGGTGGCATGGGCGAGGCGGTCGCGCGGCGTCTGGGCAACGGTCGCCGGTTGGTGCTCGCCGACCATTCACAGGACCGGCTGGACCGGGTCGTGGCCTCCCTGCGGGAGACGGGTTACGACGTCTTGGGCGTCCTCACGGACGTCTCCGACCGGTCCTCGGTGGAAGAGCTCGCCCGCGTGGCGCGGGGGGAGGGCGGGATCGTCTCGGTCGTGCACACCGCCGGTGTCTCCGCGGCCACCGCGACGGTGGAGGCGATCCTGCGTGTGGACCTGGTCGGCACCGCGCACGTCATCGACGTGTTCGAGACCGTGGCCTCGCGCGGAACATCCCTGATCTGCGTGGCCAGCATGGCGGGTCACCACGCCTCGCTGAGCGCCGAGGACGAGCACGCCCTGGCCACCGTTCCCACGGATGAGCTCCTGTCCCTGGACCCGGTGAGGTCCATCGACGACGGCGTCAGCGCCTACATCGTCGCCAAACGGGCCAACCAGGTTCGTGTCCAAGCGGCGGCCCTTGCGTGGAACCGTCGGGGCGCGAGACTGAACACCATCAGCCCGGGGGTGATCGCCACCCCCATGGCGGCGGCCGAGGCCGAGTCCGCCACGGGGGACCACATGATGGAGATGTTGCGGGCCTGCGGCATCGGCCGCAGCGGCACCCCCGGTGAGATCGCCGAGGCCATCGCGTTCCTCTCCGGGCCCGACGCCCGGTACATCACCGGGACGGACCTGCTGGTGGACGGCGGCCAGGCGGCCTGGATCCGCCACCACCGCCCCACCGGATAGGGCCTATACCGCCCTCGTGAGCGCCCCGACACGCCTCGCCGCGCGTCGGGGCGCTCTCTCGGTCCTACCGCTTGCGGGCGAGGCCGCAGAACTCGTCCATCTCTCGGGCCCGTCCGACTTCGGGGGGTTCGGGGTGCCACAGGGGGCACGAGACCACGCCGGGCTCGACGAGTTCCAGGCCGTCGAACAGGGCGGTGATCCGCTCCGGGGTGCGCAGGTGGTAGACGGCCGAGCCCGCCTCGTTCCAGCGGCGCACCGCTTCCTCCATGCCCTCACCGGTCACGGCGCTGGTGCTGTGCACGATCGCCAGGTGGCTGCCCGGGGGCAACGCTTCCATGAGGTGGTCGATGATCCGCTTCGCCTCGGTGTCCTCGCCGACGAACGGCAGTACGCCGAACAGCGTGATCGCGACCGGGCGTTGCAGGTCCAGGGTCCGGGCCGCCTGCTCCAGGATCGCGGCCGGGTCGCGCAGGTCGGCGTGGACGTAGTCGGTCGCCCCTTCCGGGGTGCCGGCGAGCAGCGCGCGGGCGTACGCGAGCACGAGCGGGTCGTTGTCGACGTAGACCACCCGGGCGGCCGGGTTCGCCGCCTGGGCGACCTCGTGGGTGTTGTTCGCGGTCGGCAGGCCGGTCCCGATGTCCAGGAACTGGTCGATGCTCGCCTCCTCCACCAGGTGGGTGACCATGCGGACCAGGACCGCCCTGGTGGCGACGGCGATGTCGACGATCTCGGGCAGGACGGCGACGATCCCGTCGCCCGCCTCCCGGTCGACGGGGTAGTTGTCCTTGCCGCCCAGCCAATAGTTCCAGATCCGGGCGGAATGGGACTGTGAGGTGTCGATGGGGGGTGTGGAAGCCATGGGGACCGTTCTTCGGGGGGTCTGGTCCGGCTCATCCTAGGGGTGTTCGAGGGCGGCCCTCCTCCTTCGACAGCAGGTAGTCGACGACGTCGGCGGCGGAGAAGTCCGGGCCGGCGTGGCGCAGCAGTTCGGGGAGGAAGTCCAGGTCCTGTCCCAGGGTGAGCAGCGGTGGTTCGACGTAGCCACCGGGGCGGTGCTGGTGCAGGCCCACGTTGGCGGTCAAGGCGTTGCACAGACAGCGGCGCCCGTCGGTGTCCTCCTTCGCCCCGCCCTTTCGGACGTAGGCGTCGACGGGTTCGGCGGGGCAGCGGTAGCCGATCGTGCCGTTGTCCTTGCGGAACGGGGTACGCAGGAAACCGAGGTCGCACAGGCGGGGCCGCAGGGCGAACTCCCCCTCGTCAGAGAGGGTGTCCGGCACCCGGGCCACCTTGAACGGGAAGCCGGTGGGCGAGGCCAGGGGGTCGTTGCGCACCTGAAGGGTTCCGGCCTTCCCTCGGGTCAGGAACCCCTGCCGCAGACCGGGGGTCAGCCCCGATTCCCGGGCCAGCGCGAAGACGGTTCCGACCTGCACACCTGCCGCGCCCTCGTCCTTCGCCGCCGCCAGTCCCCTCGGTGTCGCCTGACCGCCCGCGAGCCAGAAGGGAAGTCCGAGCGCGGCGACCTTGGCGACGTCGATCGCGTCGCGCGGTCCGTACACCGGCTCGCCCTCCTCGCTGAGCCCGTTCCGGCGCCGTGGCGGGGCGCTGTGGCCGCCGGCCCGGTGGGTCTCCAGGACGAACCCGTCGGGCCGGGTGGCCGGGGAGCGGTGCAGGTACTGAGCCAGCACCGTGGAGGCGACGATCGCCAGGAAACGCGGTCGGGCCAGGCTTGGGGGCACGGGTCCGGCGAGGCCGGCCGGGTCGAAGGCGACGGTGTGCCGCTCCTGCGATCCCTCCACCGCGACCGTGAGTTCGGTGGCCGAGTGCGTGCTCAGGGCGTCGAGCAGCCCCGGGATCTCGCCGGGGATCCCCGCGCCCATCAGGACGTGGTCGACCCCCGCCAGCATCGCCCCGTAGGCGGCGGGTTGGGTCGCGAGTTGGATCTTCTCCATGTAGTTGACGCCGACTGGCCCGTCGTGGCCCTCCTTGGCCAGCCACACCTCGACGAAGTTGCCCGCGACCGTGAGTTCGTCACGGGCCCGGTTCGGGCGCAGGCCGAGTCGGGGCACCGGGCGGAACGGGCGGCCGGCCGGTATCCCACCGGGCACGAAGTACCGGTCCACGATCCGGGAGACGATGCCCTGGTCGGGGAAGTGGGACAGCGCTCGGCGCATGTCCCCGGCCGGGTCGCCGAGTTGGAGTCGGCGGGCGAGCTGGGCGTCGAGGGCGACCCCCGAGACCACGCCGAGTTGGCCGGTGCGCGCGACGGCGCGGGCGAGCCGCCATCCGGACACCCCGACCCCCATACCGCCCTGGATGACGGCGGGTAGTACGCCGGTGGTGGAACCGGTGGGCATGGCGGACACTCCTGTGGGTGAGGGCGGGTGGTCCGACCAGCTTCGAGCACACCGGCCCCGGGAACGAGGGGCCCTCCGTCCCCGTCACCGGATCGGAAGGTCCCCTCGTGCGTGGGTCACTTCTCCCCCGCGGGCTCCCTGCGCACGCTCAGCAGGAAGACGCTGTCCTCCAGGGCCGTCACGGAGTGGCGTTCGGGCGGGATCGGCACGATCTCCCCGCCGGTGAGCTCCCATTCGCGTCCATGTCCGTTCAGCCGGATCCTGCCGGTGAGCACCTGTAGCGTCGCCTCCGGCGGGCTTTCGTGCTCGGCCAGTTCGGTGTCCTTGAGCAGGGCCAACGCGGTCTGGCGCAACAGGGAGTCCCGGTCGCCGTACACCGTGGTCGCGGCACGGTGGGCGTGCGCCCCTCGTGCCTTCCCCAGCAGGTCCTCGGCCAGGGCTTTCAGGTCGATCGTGCCGTTCGGACTCGCGTGCTCGCTCATCGTGCCCCTTCCTCGGGCGCCGTCCCTCGGCACCCCGTCGTCACTCTCGGTCGCGACCGGAGTTTATACAGCACGGGTCGGTGGAAACAGGGTCCACGCCACCGCGCTACCGACGTCCTAGGGCCTCGCCGTCGGTGAACTCCGCGGCCCGCTCCCGCACGAGACCGCGGACGATGAGCGCCGCCGGTGAGGGCCGGCCCTGGGAGCGCTGCACGAGACAGATCCGCACCGGCTCCGCGCCACGGATCGGGATCCAGCGCAGTCCGGGCACATCACCGGAGGTGTCGAAGCGCGCGAGCAGGCCGATGCCCGCCCCGTGACCCACCATGACCTTGAGCGACCGGGCCGACATCGTCTGCACGACGACGTCGGGGTCGGCGATGTTGTCGTGCAACCGATCCCACATCACGGTCCCGGCGCGCATGGTGACGATGGGCCACGTGGCGAGGTCGCGCCAGGCGAGTTCCTCACGTCGGGCCAACAGGTGGTCCGTGCGCACCACGACGCCCAGGGGCGCGCACGACAGCGGCGAGCGGCGAAGTCCAGCGGCGGCCGGTGCCGCCGGGGCCGAGATCACCCCGAAGTCCAGGTCACCGTGCCGCACACGGCTCTCGATGTCCCCAGAGGAGGTCTCGGTGACACCGAAGCGCAGGTCGGTGTGTTCGGCGCGCAGGCGAGCGACCACCGGCGCGATGAGGGTCTCGGCGACCACGGAGATCGCCCCGATCGCCACCCGCCCCTGGTAGGACCCACCCGATTCCGCGGCGGCCCGCAGGGCGGCGTCCTCGGCGGCCACCAGACGCGTGAGGGGTTCGATCATCGCCTGCCCGGCGTCGGTGGGGCGCACGCCCTGGTGGCTGCGGGTCAGCAGCACCACGTCGAGTTCCTCCTCCAGGAGGGCGACCTGCTCTCCGAGCGTGGGCTGGCTGACCCCACAACGTGAGGCGGCCGCCCGCAGGGAACCGGTCTCGACCGCCGCCAGAAAGTACCGTGCACGCTCGACTCGCATCGCGTCACCATAACGGACTCCCCTATCACCCGTCGAAGGTGCTCCCGTCTTCCACGCAGGTACCTCCGAGGGTCATGATCGACGCACGTCATCACATGAACCAGATCACACTCCAGGTGGAAGGAAATCCCTCATGGCCTCCCAGCCGCTCGCCGGGATCACCGTGCTCGACCTGTCCACCATCCTGGCCGGTCCGCTGGCCGCGACACTGCTCGGCGAGTTCGGAGCCGAGGTGATCAAGGTCGAACAACCCGGCACCGGCGACCCGGCCCGCCGTTACCCGCCGCTGGACGGCGACACTTCGGCGGGCTGGACCCTGCTCGGACGCGGCAGGCGCAGTCTCACGCTGGACCTGCACCGCCCCGGAGCTGCCGAGATCGTCGGGCGTCTGGCTCGCGAGGTCGACGTGGTGGTCACCAACTTCCGTCCGGCGACGCTGCGGCGGTTCGGTGTCGACTTCGACGACCTGCGTGCCTACCGCCGCGACCTCGTGATGGTGCACGTCAGCGCCTTCGGGCGGACGGGACCGTACGCCGACCGCCCCGGTTTCGCCCGGGTCGCCGAGGGGTTCGCCGGTCTGACCCATCGAACTGGGTTCCCCGACGGTCCACCGACCTTCACCGGCTACCCGGTGGCCGACGGTGTCACGGGGATCTACGCCGCGTTCGCCACGCTGCTGGCCCTACGCCAACGTGACCAGACGGGAGAGGCGCAGCTGGCCGACATCCCGCTATACGAGCCGTTGCTCCGGATGATGGAGGACTTCGTCGTGGACTACAGCGTGACCGGGCACAGCGTTCAGCGCCAAGGCAACCGGAACCCGCACATCAGCCCCAACGACATGTACCGCACCCGCGATGAGCGCTGGATCGCCCTGCCGGCCTCCACCGACCGCATGTGGGAACGGCTCGTCGAGCTGATGCGGGCCCCGGACCTGGCCGTCCACTCCACGATGGCGGCCAGGGTCGAACACCGGGACGAGATCGAGGGGCGGGTGGCCGCGTTCGTCGCCGAGCACGACGCCGTCGAGCTCCTGGCCCGGCTGGACGCGGCCGGTATCGCCGCCGGACCCGTCAACTCCGCCGAGCAGGTGTGCACGGACCCGCACATCCGGGAGCGCGGCTCGATCGTCGAGGTCCGGGATGCCCAGGGGCGCGGCAGGCTGGTCCAGGCGCCCGCCGGGCGCTTCTCCGGGTTCGAGGGGCGCATCGGCCGTCCGGCGCCGGGGTTGGGCGAGCACACCACCGAAGTCCTGCGCGACCTGCTCGGTATGACCGCGAACGAGATCGACGACCTGCGCCACCGCGGCCTCGTCTGAGCGAAAGGGACCTCCCCCGTGACCATCGCCGACCTCTCCATCGTCGTCCTGCTCCTCCTCTTCGCCGCCACCGCGTTGCGCGGTTTCAACCTCGGGCTGGGTGCCTTCGCCGCCGCGTTCCTCATCGGCGCCGCCACGGGGATCCCCTCCGAAGAGGTCACGGGGTTCTTCCCCGCCGACTTCTTCATCCTGATCGTCGGTGTGACCGCGCTGTTCACCGTCGCCAAGATCAACGGCACACTCGACTGGATGTTGGACGGGCTGCTGCGGCTGGTCAGGGGCAAAGCCCTGCTCGTGGCCCTGGTCCCGTTCGTCGCCGGGGCGCTCCTGGCGGCCTTCGGGACACTTCCCGCGGCGGCCACCGCGATCGTCGCGCCCATCGCCCTCGGGTTGTCGGCGCGCTACGGTCTCCCCCCGTTGACGATGGCCGTCCTGGGCATCATGGGCATCCTCAGCGGCCTGTTGTCACCCCTGGCCGTGTACGGCGTGACGGCCCACCAGCAGAGCGTCTCGATGGGGCTCGGCATGCCCGATCACGCACCGTTCACCCTCCTGGCCGGTTCCCTGCTCGCCGGCGTCGTCGTCTGCGTGGGGGTACTGACCGTGACCCGCCTCCTCGGCGCACTTCCCACGAGCCGGAGCCTGGTACCGGCCGACGGCCAGGCGGGGTCGACCACCGGCGATCCGGCCGACGCCGGGCGAGCGCCGGACCGGGCCGAGGCGCCCGACCTGTCGGTGCGCGTGGTCACCCTCGGCGGCATGGCCGCCGTTCTCGTCCTATCGGTGGGTTTCGACATGAACATCGGCTACCTGGGCGTCACCGCGGCCTGCCTTCAACTCCTGATCCTGCGGATCGAGCCCGCGCCGGCCGTGGCCCGCATGCCGTGGGGCATCGTGCTGCTGATCGGTGGTCTACTGACCTACATCGGTGTGATGCAGGACCTGGGCGCGTTCGAGCGCATCAGCGACCTGCTCACGATCGAGGGTTCGGCGATGCTGACCCTGCTCCTGCTGTGCTATATCGCCGGCATCACCTCGTTCGCCGCGAGCTCGATCGCGGTCTTCGTGACGGCGATGCCCCTGTTGCCCGCGGTCGTCGAAGCGGGGGCCTCCCCCATCGGCGCCATCCTGGCGGTGGCGTTGTCCTCGGTGATCGTCGACATCAACCCGCTCGGCATCACGGGCGGACTGATCCTCGGCGCGGCCCCGGAGGAGACACGACCGACCCTGTTCCGTCAGCTGCTGCTGTACGGACTGGTGTCCGTCGCCGTCGGTCCGCTGATCGTCTGGGCGGTCTTCGGCTGGTGGTGAGCCTCGACCTCCATTTCCTCCTCGGTGGACAGCAGGGCCCGCAGGCGCCATCCGCCGTCGGGGCAGGGACCCGCGCTGATCTCCCCACCCGCCAGAGCCACCCGCTCCCGCAGACCCGTCAACCCGTACCCACTACGCGGCAACGAGTGCACCACACCCGGAACCGGACCGTTGGCCACCTCCACCTCCAACCGATCCACCCCGTGGCGCAACCACACCCGCACCCGAGCACCCGTGGCGTGCTTGGCCGCGTTCGTCAACGCCTCCTGCACCACCCGAAACGCCGTACGCTGCACCGCCAAAGGCGACTCACCACCCTCACCCGCGTGCTCGCACTCCACATCCATCCCCGCACCACGCCACTGCGCCACCAACCCCGCCACATCCGCCAACACCGGCTGCGGAGCCGTGGGAGCCGCCTGCCCCTCCTCCTCACGCAACACACCCAAAATGCCACGCAACTCCGTCAACGCCTCACGCCCCGTGGTACGGATCAACCCCGCCGCCCGCTCGGTCCGCTCATCAACGGACGACACCTCCAACCCACCCGCGTGCAACACCATCAAACTCACCCGATGCGCCACCACATCATGCATCTCCCGCGCGATCCGCGTCCGCTCCGCCGTGATCGCCTGCTCGGCCATCATGTGCTGCTCACGCTCCAACCGCTCCGCACGCTCACGCAACCGCTCCACCAACTCACGCCGCGTACCGATCCACAAACCGGCGACCGTGGGCATGGCGAAGACGAAGACCCCGGTCATCACGTATTGGGCCACCGTGGCGTGGAAGACGACCCCGTGGGCCACACAGCCCAGCGTGAACCAGAGGGCGAGAACCCTGCGGTCGTCGAAGTGGGCCGGGTAGGAGTACAGACCCACCATCAGCGGGATCGGGTTGCCGTACAGCGCCAACATCAGCAGCCCGGCCAGCAGTAGCCACCTCGGGGCACTGCGCCGCCACAACATCGTCAGCGAGGCCAGGACCCCGGGCACCACGAAGCACAGCGCGCCCAGCCCCAGCAACCACCAGCGCTCTCCCGCGAACGAGGAGAGGAAGTCCGTGAGCGGTGTGGAGAGCAGACCCAGTTCCCCGGTGATCCCGACCAGCATCGCCACCCCGCTGAAGGGCAGCGTGAACAGGGCGAAACACCAGTCGGCGATGCGCAACCGACGGTTCCACCACCACATCCCGTTCCGCCGCGCCAGCGCCTTGACCCGGTCCGTCCGCTCGCTCATCCGCCCCATCATCGGCCCGAGTATAAGAGGTCCCCGTCCCGTGCTCGATCGTGTACGGGTTCGGGGCCCGGATGGTGCGCCATCCGGGCCCCGGATCCCCCAATCGGCCGAGACGACGGCCCAGGACGGTGGCCGCCTCTCGATCCGCGGATCGGACGGCCCGAGGGCCGCCCCTGATGGTCAGTTCGCCATGCCGGTGGAGGCGTAGCCCTCCACGAAACGACGTTGCAGGACCAGGAACAACACCAGTACGGGCAGGATCATGATGATCCCGGCCGCGCTCACCAGGGCGTAGTTGACGGTGAAGCCCTGCTGGAAGGAGTACAACGAGATCGACACCGGGAGGGCCTCGTTGTCCTGGATGAAGGTGACCGCGAGGAGGAACTCGTTGTAGGCCTGGAGCGCGGCGACCAGGCCGGCGGTGATCACACCGGGCCAGATGAGGGGCAGCACGATGCGGAAGAACACCGTCGCCTCCCCCGCCCCGTCCATGCGGGCTGCCGCCTCGTAGTCGGGCGGGATGGCAATGAGGTACGACCTGAGCAGCAGGGTGCTGAACGGGCTGTAGATCGCCCAGTAGATCAGGATGAGCCCGATCTGCGTGTCGTACAGGCCCAACCGCGTCCACCAGTTCACCAGCGGAACGAGGAAGAGCTGGATGGGCAGCGCCGTCACCACCAGGAGGTACATCGTGAGCGCGCCGGGGGCCGGGATGTCCAACCGGACCATGGCGTAGGCGGCCATTCCGGAGATCAGGCACACCCCGGTCGCCGTGGCGAGCACGATGACCAGGCTGTTGGACAGGCCCGCCGCCATGTTCGCGTTCTGCCAGGCGGTGAGGAAGTTGTCCCACATCGCCTCGGCGGGCGGCCCCATCGGGTTGGTGCTGATCTCGGCCGGGTTCTTCAGCGAGCTGAAGAGCAGGACCAGGATCGGGCCGATGGCGTACAGGGCCAGTAGTACGAGAACCAGGTAGACGAGCGGCCCACCTCCCCGGGAGGAGGTCACGCGTCGCCTTCGCGGCGCGCGCCGTTCCGATACGGACGTCATCACACCTCCCAGCGCAGTCGGCGCCGGAGCACGAGGTAACCGGCGATGGTGGTGGCACTGATCAGGGCCATGACGACGCCTACGGCGGAGGCGTGACCGGCGCGGCCCTCACCGAACGCCGTTCGGTAGAGCAGGGTGCTCAGCATGTCCGTGGAACCGGCGGGGCCGCCCTGGGTGAGGATGTAGACGTAGTCGAAGACCAGGAACGACCAGATGATGGTCATCAGCAGCAGAAAGACCAGGGTCGGCCTGATGCCCGGCAGGGTGACGTGCCAGAACTCGCGCCAGCGTCCCGCCCCGTCCAGACGGGCCGCCTCGTACAGGGCCGGGTTGACCGACTGCATGGCGGCCAGGAAGAGCATGACCAGGAAGCCCCACCACTGCCAGTTGTTGATGAGGGCGATGGCGCCCAGCGCCAGTTCCGGGTCACCGAGCGGGTTGAGGTCGCTCATTCCCGGCACCCCGAAGGAATCCAGGACGGGGATGATCCCGGCCGTCGGGCTGAGGATCTGCCGCCAGACGGCCGCCGAGACGACCGTGGCCACCACGTACGGAATGAAGAACAGGGTCTGGAAGAGGAGCCGCCCCCGGCGGATACGGCTGAGCAGGTAGGCGCCCAACAGGCCCATGCTCATGGGCACCGTGAGGAAGAACAACGTCCACAACAGGTTGTGGCCGAGCGCGTTGACGAAGGCTTCGTCCCCGGCCAACGCGGCGTAGTTCTCCCACCCGACGAAGGACGGGGTGTTGATCCCGTCCCAGTCGGTGAACGAGTACGCCACCGAGGTCGACGCCGGTCCGGCGATCACCAGGACGTTGACGATCAACAAAGGCGCCAGGAACAGGAACCCGGTCAGGCGGCGACGCCTGTTGGTGCGGGCCGGCGAGGGACGCGATGTGGCTGTTCCCCCGCCGGCCACGAGAGTGGTGGTGGACATCCGGTGGGTGGTTTCCGTTCCCTGTCTACTGGGGCGTGAACGGGGCGGGGGAGGCGCCCGAACCGAGTTCCTGGTGGAAGGTCGAGTCCAGGATCTCCGTGTACTCCTCGGGCGACAGGTCACCGGTGATGACCTTGTCGAACTCGGTGTACAGCGCGGTGTTGGTCTCGGGCGGGAGGAAGGTCCAGCTCGCGTAGCCGATGTTGGTCGACGCGGGGATCTCCTCGTACAGGCGCTGGACCCTGGGGTCGGTGTCCTCGGGGAAGTCGGAGGCCTCGTAGGCGACCGGGGGCGGGTTCTCCCCCTGCACGGCCAGGTACTCCAGGGAACGGGTGGTGTCCCCCATGATGTGGTCCAGGAACGCCGCCGCGGCGTCGGGGTCGGAACTGGCGGAGTCGATCGACAGCGCGGTTCCGATGGCGAGGGGGAACACACCCGGGTCGACGTCGTCGGCCAGGGAGGGCAGCGGCGCCCAGTCCCAGTCCTCGGGGTCGTTGCCCGAGTCGGTGAAGAAACTCCCCATGGAGCTGAAGCTCCAGGTACCGCTCATGTACATCGCCACGTCACCGGTGGCCAGTCCGGTGCACATGTCGGGGTCGGTGTTGGTGAAGTAACGGTCGGCACCGCCGCCCCACCATCCCTTGTCCAGCTGCGACTTCATCGACTTGAAGAGGTCGACCACGACCGGGTCGGACCAGTCGCGGTGACCGGTGAGCACGTCGTACAGGAAGCGCGGTCCCAGTCCGGCGTTGAGCAGGCAGGTCAGGTACCACTCGCTCTGAGCGGGGTAGCCGCTGTTGCCCGCGCCGACCGGGATCATGCCCTTGGAGTCGGCGTCCTCGCAGAGGTCCTCGAACTCGGCCTTGGTCGTGGGAGGCGTCCAGCCGTTGTCCTCGAAGACGGCCCGGTTGTAGTACAGGACCATGGAGCCGTAGCTGGTGGGGACGGAGTGGAGGCGGTCGTCCACCCGGCTCAGCTGCATGGCCCAGGGCAGCAGGCGGTCCTCCCACCCGTACTCGGTCGCGTAGTCGTCCAGTTCGAGGGTCTTGAGGCCCTGAGCGTAGTTGACCGAGGTGGAGGGGCCGGGCGAGTAGATGATGTCCGGGGCGTTTCCGGAGGAGACGGCGGTGTCGGTGAGCGAGGCCAGGTCGGTGAGCTGCTTGGTCGACATGCTCACCGAGTGCCCGCTGGACTCGTTGAAGGTATCGATGAACTGGGAGCGGAAGTACTCCTCGGTCTCGGGCGTGGGGAAGGCACCCCAGTACTCGACACCGGAAGAGGAACCGCCCCCAGAGTTTCCGCAGCCCGACAGGAGCCAGGCGCCGGCGAACGCTCCTCCCGCCAGCTTGAACATGTCACGGCGGGGAAGTTGGTAGGTCACGGGGGTCCTTTTGGGGTCGTCAGGTCGATTCACGGACGATGAGTTTTTGGGGGAGCACGACCTCGCGCACGCCTTCACTGGGGGTGCCGGATAGGCGGTCGAGGAGGAGACGCGCACAAGCCCGACCTATCTCAAAGGCGGGGTTGTGCACGGTGGTGAGTCGCGGCGTCACCAGTGAGGCGGCCTCGATGTCGTCGTAGCCGGTGACGGCGACGTCGCCGGGGACGGTCAGTCCCCTCTCGCGGATCGCGTCCATGGCACCGACGGCCATCAGGTCGTTTCCGCAGACCAGGGCCTCGGGCCTCGGCTCCAGGTTCAACAACGCGTGCGAACCGCTCGCCCCCCCGGTGCGTGTGAAGGTCCCCGTGACGATGAGGTCCTCGTCCACGTCCAGGCCGAACTCGCGAAGGGCCCGGTGGTAGCCGGCCAGGCGCAGTCGCCCGGGCGCACTGTCGAGTTCGCCGTTGACCAACCCGATCCTGCGGTAGCCGCGCTCCAGCAGGTGTGCGACCACATCGGCCATACCACCGGTGTCGTCGGCGCGCACGATGTCACCGAAGCGCGGGTCCAGTTCGCCGCTGAGTCGCACCAGCGCGGTCCCTGCGGCGGTGATGTCGTTGAAGTGGCGGTCCTGCGCGTTCAACGACGCCAGGACGACACCGTCGACCCTGCGGTTCAGCAGGTGACCGATCACCGAGTCCAGGTCCTGGGTGGTCCCCTGGGCCACACAGACCGAGATCAGGAACCCCTCGGGCTGTAGAACCTCCTGCAGCCCCGCCGCCATCAGCGGATAGAACGGGTTGGTGACGTCGGAGACGACCAGGGCGACCGCGTGACTACGACCGGTGCGCAGTCCCCGGGCCGAGGGGTCGGGGCGGTACCCCAGTTCCTCGATGACCCTTAGCACTTTGGCCTTGGTGCGTTCACTCACCGGCCTGCGACCGCTCAGAACGTGGGAGACGGTCGTGACGCTCACCGCGGCGGCGGCTGCGACATCGGCGATGCCGACGCGGTGTTCCTTGCTCATCGTCCCCACTTCGACGCATGCAAAACGTCTTGCAAATTTCCGAGCCTCATGGTGTCGAAATCACCCCAAGCTGTCAAACAAACCACCGATGTTCCCTTTTGCTCCTGCTCTGAGCTCGTGCCATCCTGGTTCGGCTTATGCAAAACGATGTGAGAGGACTCCGATGGTCACGCGTGACCGGTGCCGAGGGGCACTGTTGGGGTTGGCCGTCGGCGACGCCATGGGGGCGCCCACCGAGGGCATGACCCCGGAGGCCATCCACGCCGCACACGGACGTGTCGAGGGATTTCTCCACACCCAGGCCTCGGGAACCGATGACACCGAGTACGCGGTGTTGTGCGCCCAAGGGCTGCTCGCCCACGGTCGCCGGTTGACCTCGAACGACGTCGCGGCCGTATGGACACGGGCCGTGCTGACGCAGAACGGGGGGTTCCACGGGGCCGGCTTCAGCGAGATGGGCGCCATCGCCAATCTCCGCGCCGGGGTCGCCCCGCCTGTGAGCGGCAACGACAACCACGAATCGTGGAGCGATGGCGCGGCCATGAGGGTGGCGCCCATCGGTGTCCTGTGCGCCGGTGATCCGGCGGAGGCGGCCCGACTCGCCCGCGAGGACGCCCAGGTCAGTCATGCCGCGGACGGGATCTACGGGGCACAGGCCATCGCCGCGGCCGTGGCGCGCGCTCTGGTGACCGACGACCACACCGAGGTCATCGCCGCCGGCCTCGCCGCGGTGGCCGAGGACACTTGGACCGCCAGGCTCCTTCGGCAGGCCCTGGACGTGGCGTCCCATGCTTCCAGCATGGCCGAAGCGGAGCGGGAACTCTACCGTCGGATCCCGCTCTTCCACTACCCCTGGCCCGACAGCGCCCCCGAGGCGGTGGCCCTGGCCTTCGGGCTCTTCGCCGCGGCCCGGGGCGCCTTCGTCCCCAGCGTGGTGAGCGCCGTCAACATCGGCCGGGACTCGGACACGATCGCGGCCATGGCGGGGGCCATGGCCGGAGCAATGCACGGTGAGACCGCCATCCCCCGAGAGTGGCGGACCAAGGTCAGGCAGGTCTCCGGAGTCTGTGTGACCGCGACCGCCGGCACCGACCTGGTGGACCTGGCCGACGCCCTGTACGAGGTTTCCCAGGGGAACGAGGAGTACGAGAATGCGACCTGAGAACGCTCGCGGCGCCCTGCTCGGCCTGGCGATGGGCGATGCCCTGGGCCTGCCCGCGGAGTACCACCGTCACGCCCGCGCCGGTTGGGGTCGCGGTGTGCTGTGGGAGAAGAACGTCGACCTGGACCGTCAACAGATCTCCCGCCCCCTCCTGCCCTTCGTTCCGGGGCACACCGAGCTCAACCCGCTGTGCGGGACCGACGACACCGAGACCGCCGCCACCGCCGCGCTCGTCCTGTTGGAAGCCGGTGCGCACGACCTGCGGTCGCTGTTCCAGGAGTGGCGCACGCACTACGTGGACACCGAGGACGTCTGGTGCGGGATCGCCGAGCGGGGTGCGGTCCTCCACGCCCTCGAAGGCCGGGTCCCGCCGGTGACGGGAACCGACAACCCGGTCTACTGGGACGACGGGGCGGTACCGGCGGCGGTGTCCGTCGGTCTGTTCCACTCCGGTGACACCCGGAAGGCCTCCGAGACGGCAACGGAGTACGCACGCATCACGCACGACCGTGACGGCGTGTGGGCGGCGGGTGCGATGGCGCACGCCATCGCCGCCCTGGCCGCCGGAGAGCACCTCGTCACGGCCCTGTCGGAGGCCGAGCGCACCGTTCCGGACGACAGCTGGCTGCGCCGCGGCATCGAACGCGCCGCGGCCATCGTTCCCGACCGAGCGGAAGGCGTGTTCGCGACGGTCCCGAGCCTGATCGACGCCTTCGGACGTCCCGGTTACAGCCACGGTGGCGTGGCACCCGAGACCCTTCCGCTCGCCTTCGCCATCACACGCCTGGTCGAAGGTGACCTCACGTCCGGTCTACAGACCGCGGCCCTGTTCCCACGCCAGTCCGACAGCCTGCCCGCGATGGTGGGAGCCCTGTGCGGAGCGACCGGTGGCGACGACGCGGTCCCCGACACCTGGCGAGACCACGTCGACCTGGTCGAAGGGGTCCTCCTGCCACGGGTGGCCGGACAACGCCTGACCGAGCTGGCGGACCGGCTGGTGACGCCTCGCATGAGCACGGAACACCTGGGCGCGCCCACGCGCTGACCCGGTCCCGCGATTCCGGCGGCCACGCGGTCGATCCGCCGTGGCCGCCGGTCGGCCCATCAAACGGACGCGTCCTCGCGCACGGCGGGAAAGACGCTCCGCAACAGGTGGAGAATCGTCTTGGTCAGCATGACGTGCAGGTCCGCACGGCTGAGCGCGTCCCGCACCAACCACTCCCTGGAAGCGGCCTTGAGCATGCTCCCGTAGGCGCGGACCATCGCGCGTAGCTTCTCCCGCCCCTCGACCACGTCGGTCATCATGGCGGCCTGGAGAAGGTGGTCGGTGGCCACCTCATCGGCTTCGAGCATGATCTCCTCGGTGTCGCGGTCCTGCCCGATGGCCTCGGAGCCGATGGCCGACAACCACATCTCCGCGTTGCGTTCGACGAAGTCCAACCAGCGGTCCACGCAGATCGAGATCCGTTCCTCGATCGTGGTCCGGGGCAGGTTCTCCGCCACCGAGTGCGGCACCAACAGCATCTGCCGCACGACTTCGAGGTACAGCTGTCGTTTGCCACCGAAGTAGTGGTTGACCAGTCCCCGCGCGGCCCCCGCCTCCTGGGCGATCTCGGAGACCGAGACGGCCGAGTACGTCCGCTCACCGAACAGCCTGCGGGCCACGGTGAGGATCTCCGAACGCCTCTGATCCGGTTCGAGCCGCCGCCGTTGCACGGGAGGTCCCATGGTCTTCCGTCCCTTCCCCCGGGTTGACGGGGTGCTAATACCGGCCACAAAAGTGCCTCCGAAGCACCGGCCGACCCTACCCGGAGTTCACTGATCTGAACCGTAACGAACGCTGGAAGCGTACCCGATCAGCCCTCCATGGATGACCTTCCAGCACTATTGACACAGCGACAATAACTTGAGGACAATGATCGGAGTTCTCGGATCCAACGCAGAAGGAAGGCCCGGCATGCCACGAGTCCTGACCGACGAGCAAAAGGACCTGGTCGAGTCGATCAACCGGTTCTGCCAGAACGAATTCGGCACCAAGGACCAGCGCGACGCGCTCACCGACCACGGACAGGAACCGCACAGCCAGGCCGTCTACGACAAGATGGCCGACCTGGGCTGGTTGGGCATCTCCCTGCCCGAGGAGTACGGAGGCTCGGGTCTCGGTATGACGGACCTGTGCCTCTTCCTTGAGGAGACCGCCTACGGCCGGGCCCCGATCAGCGGTTTCGGCACCACCATCATCGCCGCCGCGACCTACGAGAAGTTCGGCACCGAGGAACAGAAGCGCAAGGTCCTCGAAGGCGTCGTGCGGGGCCGGGTCGAGGCCATCTCCATGTCGGAGCCCGGCGCCGGCTCCGACGTCGGCGCCCTGGTCTGCAAGGCCGAGCGCACCGAAGGCGGGTACGTGGTCAACGGTCAAAAGACCTGGTGCTCCAACGCGCACATCTCCGACCACATCCTGCTCGTCGCCCGCACCTCCGGCGAGGGCTCCAAGCACCAGGGCCTGACCCAGTTCATGGTGCCGACCGACACCGAGGGTCTGAAGATCAGCGGCATCGACACCATGGGCGGCCGTGAGGTCAACGACCTCTACTTCACCGACTGCTTCGTGCCGGACTCGGCCGTGGTCGGCGCGCGGGGCCAGGCCTGGGCCCAGCTCATGTCCGGACTGAACCTGGAGCGCATGATCCTGGCCGCCCTCATGCTCGGCACCGCGCGTCGGGCCTTCGACGACACCCTGGACTACGTGAGTCGGCGCGAGCAGTTCGGTCGACCGATCGGATCCTTCCAGGCGCTCAAACACCGCATCGCGGACATGGCCACCGAACTCGAATGCGCCCGGCTCCTGCTGGACGACGTCGCCGCCGCCATCGACGCCGAACCCGACCGCGTCTTCGCGCGCGAGGCCTCCATGGCCAAGCTCAAGTGCACCGAACTGGCCAAGCACGTGACCCTGGAGGGCATGCAGATGCTGGGCGGCTACGGATACGCCACCGAGTACGGAATGGAGTCGCTGCTGCGCTCGACCGTGGTCTCCACCGTGTACGGGGGCACGAGCGAGATCCAGCGGGACATCATCGGCAAGACCTACGGGCTGTGAGGCGCACCGATGCTGACAACCCGATTCACCGAGACCTTCGGGATCGAGCACCCGATCGCCCAGGGCGGCATGCAGTGGGTGGGACGGGCCGGGCTCGTCGCGGCCGTGGCCGAATCCGGCGCGCTCGGGTTCCTGACCGCGCTGACCCAACCGACCCCGGAGGCACTGACCCAGGAGATCCGGCGCTGTCGGGAGATGACCGACAGGCCGTTCGGCGTCAACCTCACCATCCTCCCCTCCATCAACCCTCCCCCCTACGACGAGTACCGTCAGGCGATCATCGAGAGCGGCGTCAAGATCGTGGAGACGGCCGGTTTCAACCCGGCCGAACACATGCCGCGATTCCGCGAGGCCGGGGTCAAGGTGCTGCACAAGTGCACCAGCGTGCGGCACGCGATCAAGGCCGAGCGGATCGGCGTCGACGCGGTGAGCGTCGACGGGTTCGAGTGCGCCGGTCACCCGGGTGAGGACGACATCCCCGGGCTCGTCCTCATCCCCGCCGCGGCGAGGAGGTTGTCGATCCCCATGATCGCCTCCGGCGGTTTCGTGGACGGTGCCGGGCTGACCGCGGCCCTGGCCCTGGGCGCCGACGGCGTCAACATGGGCAGCCGGTTCCTGTGCACGGCCGAGTCCCCGGTGCACCAGAGGGTCAAGGAACAGATCGTCGCCGGCAGCGAGGTGCAGACCGAACTGATCTTCCGTTCCCTGCGCAACACGGCGCGGGTGGCGAGCAACTCGGTCAGCCGGAAGGTCGTCGAGATCCTGGCCGATGGGGGCACCTTCCCCGACGTCCGGGACCTGGTCTCCGGGGCCCGCGGGCGCAAGGTGTTCGAGGACGGTGACGTCGAGGCCGGGATCTGGAGCGTGGGTCTGGCCCAGGGCCTGATCGAGGACATCCCGACCGTCGGAGAGGTCGTCGACCGCATCGTGGCCGAGGCCGAGGAGCTGATCTCCCGGCGTCTTCCCTCCCTGCACCGGTCCGACTCCCCCGTGTGAGGCCCGTGTCCCGTCAACATGGAGGGGCCGGGTGACCGTTCGATCGGTCACCCGGCCCCCTCTTTTTCAGGGAGGTGCGACCGACGGGAGGAGTCCCCCTGGCGCGGAAGGGGGACGGTCGGCCGCACCCGTTCAGGTGGTCCGATAGAGCTCGTCGATCACGTCGGCGTAGCGCTCCGAGACGACCCTGCGCTTCAGGCTCAGCTTGGGGGTCAGCTCACCGGACTCGGCGGTCCACGGTCCACCCAGGACCTTGTACTTCTTGACCTGTTCGACCTGGGCGAGCACCGAGTTGGCCTGTGCGACCGTCTCGTCGAGCGCCTTGGCCACCTCGGGGTGGCCCGCCAGTTCGTCCAGGTCCGCGAACTCGATCCCCTGGGCGGCGGCCCAGGCCGGCGCACCCTCCTCGTCGAGGACGATGAGCGCGGTGACGTAGGGACGGGTGTCCCCGATCGCCACCGCCTGCGCGATGAGGGGGTGCGAGCGCAGGGAGGACTCGATCTTGGTGGGGGCGATGTTCTTGCCCCCCGAGGTGATGATGATCTCCTTCTTGCGGTCGGTGACGGCGACGATGCCCCTCTCGTTGACCACACCGATGTCACCGGTGGCCAACCAGCCGTCCTCGTCGGTGTCGGACACGATGTTCCCGTCACCGTCCAGGTATCCGGGGAAGACCACGGGCCCGCGCACGAGGAGTTCGCCGTCCTCGGCGACGGTCACCTCCACCCCCGGGCCCGGCCTGCCGACCGCGCCCAGTTCGAAGGCCTCGGGTGTGCTCACGGTCGCGGCCCCGGTGGTCTCGCTCAGGCCCCACACCTCGTACACGGAAAGACCGAGGCTCGCGAGGAACTCCAGGACCGGTGTGGGGATGGGCGCGGCGCCACTGAAGGCCCGGTGACACTCGTCGAGGCCGATGGCGGCCCGGATCGGTTTCAACACCTGGTCGTCGAGCCCTCGCACCCGCTCGGTGAGCTCCGCGGGCACCTCCCGGCCCTCGGACCGGAGCCGGAAGACCTGAACCGCGCCCTCGCCGGCCTGTCGCACCGCCGCGGCGGCCTCCGGCGGGAGTTGGGCGAGCTTGGCCTTGAGACCCATGGCCAGCTTCTCCCACACGCGGGGCACGCCGAAGAAGCCGTTCGGGCGGACCGTCCGCAACGCCCGTAGGAAGTCGGCCTGGTCCGCGCAGATGGTGACGTGCCCGGCGTTGCAGATCGGCATGTAGATACCGAGCACGCGTTCGGCGATGTGCGCCAACGGCAGGTAGGCCACCGAGCGGGGGTGGTCGGGCACCTTGACGAGGTGGTCCTGCATCAGGGACTCGTGGACGGCGTTGCGGTGGGACAGGACGACGCCCTTGGGGTCGCCGGTGGTGCCCGAGGTGTAGACGAGTGCCAACGGGTCGTCGGTGTCGACCGCGTCGGTCATCTCCTCGAACTCGGGGCTGTCCGCGCTGAGCAGGTCGTCGCCGCGCAGGGCGTCGTAGCCGACGAAGCGCGCGTCGTCGGGGCGGATCAGGTCCTTGTCGAGGACGATGATCGAGCGCAGGTGCGGAAGCTCGTCGAGGATCGGCTCCCAGCGCCGCATCTGTTCGGCCCCCTCCAGGACCACCATGGTGGCGGCGCTGTGGTGCGCGATGTAGCGGATCTGCTCGGTGCTGAGGGTGTCGTAGGTACTACAGGCGAGGGCGCCGAGGTGGATCGCGGCCAGGTCGGTGACCCAGTGCTCGGGCCGTTTGGACATCGAGATCAGCACGCGGTCCGCGGGGAGCAGACCGAGCTTGGTGAGCCCCCTCGCGAGGGTCGCGACCTCGTCGCGCAGACGCGACCAGGTCCACACCGGGGAGTCGGGGTCGAGGCCGCCGGTGAGGGCGGGACGGTCGGGAAAGCTCTGGGCGTTACGGCGCAGCAATCGGGGGATCGTCTGTCCCTCAACGGCTTGCCGCACCTCGTTCGCGGTCGTCACGGATCGTTCCCTTCGTCGTGAGCCGCCAGGACATGTTGTGACCGACACCACGCTGTATCGTTATTGCCCACATGTCAATAGTTCTTTGAGATCCATCCGTCGGATCGCCCATATCTACCTTTGGCGCGTAAGAACGGTGCAATCTCAGCCTTAGCACCTATTGACATCGGGACAACAAGGACGATCATGGGTGGAGCCGAACACACGGGCCGAGGTCCGCCCTCGGAGGAAAGGACGCCACTCACGTGACGACCGAGGCATACATCTACGACGCGATCCGGACGCCCCGGGGCCGGGGCAAGAAGGGCTCCCTCCACCAGGTCAAACCCCTGTCCCTGGTCACCGGACTGCTCGACGAACTACGAGCACGCCACCCCGAACTGGACCCCGAGCGGATCGACGACGTCGTCCTCGGCGTGGTCTCGCCCGTGGGCGACCAAGGAATGGACATCGCCAAGACCGCCGCCTTGAAGGCCGGTCTGCCCGACCACGTCGCCGGGGTCCAGCTCAACCGGTTCTGCGCCTCCGGCCTCGAAGCGGTGAACACGGCCGCGCAGAAGGTCCGTTCCGGCTGGGAACAGCTGGTGATCGCCGGCGGCGTGGAATCCATGTCGCGGGTGCCCATGGGCAGCGACGGCGGTCCCATGAGCGACGATCCCGAGACCAACTACGACACGTACTTCGTCCCCCAGGGCATCGGCGCCGACCTGATCGCCACCATCGAGGGCTTCTCCCGGGACGACGTCGACGCCTACGCGGTGCGTTCGCAGGAACGGGCCGCCCAGGCCTGGACCGGCGGCCACTTCGCCAAGTCGGTGATCCCGGTCCGGGACCGCAACGGGGTCCCGCTGCTGGGCCAGGACGAGCACATGCGCGCCGACACGACGTTGGAGACCCTCGGCGCGTTGACGCCCGCCTTCGCGGGCATCGGCGACATGGGCGGCTTCGACGACGTGGCACTGCAGAAGTACCACTGGGTCGAAAGCATCGACCACGTGCACACCCCGGGTAACTCCTCGGGGATCGTGGACGGCGCGGCGCTGACCCTGATCGGCTCCGAACAGGTGGGCGAGGACCTCGGGCTCCGCCCCCGCGCCCGGATCGTGAGCGGCGTGGTCAGCGGCGCCGACCCGACGATCATGCTCACCGGCCCGGCGCCGGCCACTCGCAAGGCCCTCGCCCTGGCCGGGTCGACGGTGGACGACATCGACCTGTTCGAGATCAACGAGGCCTTCGCCTCGGTCGTCCTGAAGTACGTCAAGGACCTCGATCTTCCCTGGGAGAAGGTCAACGTCAACGGCGGCGCGATCGCCATGGGTCACCCGCTCGGCGCGACCGGGGCGATGCTCGTCGGCACCGTCGTGGACGAACTGGAGCGTCGCGACGCCCGACGCGCCGTGGTGAGCCTGTGCGTGGGCGGTGGCATGGGGATCGCCTCGGTCATCGAACGCGTTTGACCCCCTCCCCCGAACACGATGTCGAAAGGAAACAGCGCACCGATGCCCCACACGAACATGTTCGCCTGGGACCAGGGGGCCGACGGCGTCGTCGTACTGACGATGAACGACCCGGACCAGCCGATCAACGTCATGAACCAGACCTACGTGGACTCGATGGAGGCCACCCTGGAGCGTCTGGAGGCCGAGCGGGAGGGCATCACCGGTGTCGTGCTCGCCTCCGCCAAGAAGAGCTTCTTCGCCGGCGGTGACGTCGGCTTCATGAGCAGGGCCCGGCCGGAGGACGCCGCGGCCCTCACCGAGCTGTGCTCCACGATGAAGAACCAGTTGCGTCGGTTGGAGACGCTGGGCCGACCGGTGGCCGCGGCCATCAACGGCACGGCCCTGGGCGGCGGATTGGAGGTCGCGCTCGCCTGCCACCACCGGATCGCGCTGGACGTCGCGAGCACACGCATCGGCCTGCCGGAGGTGACCCTCGGGCTACTACCCGGCATCGGGGGCGTCAGCCGGACGGTCCGGCTCCTGGGTCTGGAGAGGGCGCTGACGGACGTCCTGCTCCAGGGACAGTGGTACCGCCCGGCCAAGGCGCTGGCCAAGGGCCTGGTGCACGATCTGGCCGACACCCCGCAGGAGCTGCTGGCCAAGGCCCGGGAGTGGGTGCTGGCCAACCCCGACGCCGCCCAGCCGTGGGACCTGCCGAACCACCGCATGCCCGGTGGCTCCCCCGACCACCCCGGGCTCCGGCCGATGCTTCCGGCCTTCCCCGCCAACCTGCGCAAACGACTCAAGGGCGCGAACATGCCGGCGCCCCGCAACATCCTCGCCGCCGCGGTCGAGAGCGCGCGGTTGGACTTCGACTCGGGCCAGAAGGTCGAGACGAGCTACCTCGTGGAGCTGATGACCGGTCAGGTCTCCGCGAACATGATGCAGGCCTTCTTCTACGACACGCAGCACATCGAGAGCGGCGGCAACCGCCCCGAGGGGTACGAGAGGTTCGTCCCGGAGACGGTGGCCGTGCTGGGCGCGGGCATGATGGGCGCCGGTATCGCCTACTCGTGCGCGCGGGCCGGCCTGCGGGTGGTGCTGAAGGACGTCGAGTGGGCGGCGGCCGAGCGGGGCAAGCGGTACTCCGAGAAGCTGGTCGCCAAGGCCGTCGCCAAGGGGCGGATGACCCGGGTGAGGGCCGACGAGTTGCTCGCCCGGATCTCGCCGACCACCGACGCGACGGAGCTGAGCGACTGCGACCTGGTGATCGAGGCGGTCTTCGAGGACCCCGACCTGAAACAGAAGGTCTTCGCCGAGGTCGAGTCCGTCGCCCCGAACGCTCTGTTGGGCTCCAACACCTCCACCCTGCCGATCACCGATCTGGCCAAGGGGGTCGAGCGCCCGGAGGACTTCGTCGGCCTGCACTTCTTCTCCCCGGTGGACAAGATGCCGCTGTTGGAGATCATCGTCGGGGAACACACCTCCGACGCCACCCTCGCCAAGGCGGTCGACGTCGCCCGGCTCATCGGCAAGACCCCCATCGTGGTCAACGACGGTCGGGGCTTCTACACCAGCCGGGTGATCGGCAGGTTCGTCGACGAGGCCGTCGCGATGCTCGGTGAGGGGCTGCACCCGGCCTCCATCGAACAGGCGGGCCACCAGGCCGGCTACCCCGCGCCGCCGCTGCGACTCATGGACGAGCTGACCCTGACCCTGCCCCGCGGGATCCGCGAGGAGACCAAGGCCGCGGTCCTGGCCGAGGGCGGCGAGTGGAACGCGCACGGTTCGGAAGTGGTCATCGACCGGATGATCGACGAGTTCTCCCGGGGTGGACGCTCGACGGGGGCCGGTTTCTACGACTACGAGGACGATCGACGCGTCGGACTCTGGCCGGGTCTACTTGAGCACTTCACCGTCCAAGGGCGGACCATTCCGTTCGAGGACATGAAGGAGCGGATGCTCTTCGCCGAGTCCCTCGACACGATCCGCTGCCTGGACGAAGGGGTACTGCGGTCGGTGCCCGACGCCAACGTCGGTTCCATCCTGGGCATCGGATTCCCGGCCTGGACCGGGGGCACCCTGCAGTACGTGAACGGCTACCCGGGGGGCCTTTCGGGGTTCGTCACCCGGGCCAAGGAGCTCGCCGCCGCCTACGGCGAACGGTTCGAACCACCGGCGTCCCTGGTGGCCAAGGCCGAGCTGGGAGAGCGCTACGAGTGAGTGCTCGTCGGTGGAGCGGGCCGGGGACCCGGTCCCCCGGTCCGCTCCGGAGGCCGCAGCATGGGCACCAGGAACTGTTCGGCTATCGCCCGCAGTTCCGCGTCGTCGTCCAGGTCGACCATGTGGCTGGGGATGATGAGGAAGGACGCGGAGACACGGACCATCAGTTCCGCGACGCGTTCGACCTCCACGTCGGGTTCGATGTTGCCCGCCTGTTGTTCGAGGCGCAGCTGTCCGGCGACGAACGTGCACACCGTCGCCAGCGTGCGTCCACCGTCGTTGATCATGGAGGGCGCGACCACGTCCGGTTCGTCGTTGAGCAGAACCCCTATCAACGGATGCGCGCGAATGGTCCGCAACGAACTCGCGAAGCCGTACACCACCCGTTCGCATACCGTGTTCGCCTGCTTTATGTCGACGAGGAACCGGTCGAAGTAACGACGGAACTCACGCCGCACCACGTTCTCGATCAACGCGTCCTTCGTGGCGAAACGGCGATAGACCGTGATCCTGGAGACCCCGGCCAGGGTGCCCACGTCCTCCATCGTGGAACGTCTGATGCCCATTCGACAGAACTGCTCGTAGGCCGCGTCGAGCACGCGTGTGGTGATCTCGTCCTGGTCATCGACCCGACCGACCGCGTCCGCGTACGCGCGTTCCAGGAGGGATTCCGGTTCTGAGGGCGCCATGGTCACAGATAATACAGGCTCCATGGATTCACCTTCCTCTCGTGTTCATCGAGCCCGGATCCAGGACGAACTTTTCCACCCTGGCCCGGACACTGTTCGGGCTGATGAAAGCCACTGCCGAGAACCGGTCCGCTTAGCGGTTCGATGAACGGATCATGTTAAGGGTCTGGCGCTTCACGTTAAGTTGTGTTTCGCTGATGATACGCAGAATCAAACTACGTATCACAGTATCATCCTGGTCCTGTGTTT
This sequence comes from Nocardiopsis sp. NPDC055879, assembly GCF_053615935.1. Taxonomy (NCBI): domain Bacteria; kingdom Bacillati; phylum Actinomycetota; class Actinomycetes; order Streptosporangiales; family Nocardiopsidaceae; genus Nocardiopsis; species Nocardiopsis sp. NPDC055879. The sequence continues at coordinate 237,691 of NZ_JBSHCT010000003.1, read as the reverse complement.
CGAGAGAGGATCCCAACCATGGCGCACATCAACAGGCGCCGAGCCCTCATCGCCGCCGGTGCCTTCGGTGCCTTGGTGGCCGCGGCCCCGGCCCAGGCACGCGCGATGGCCGGCTGGAACTGGTCTCCCACCGACTCGGTGGCCGGTTCGGGCGCCGGACTCGACCCGCACCAGGTCTGGGACCCGGTGGCCGATCCCCTCCTGAAGTCACTGTTCGAGCGGGGAGCCATCCCCGAGGTCAACGACGCCCTGTGGAACTGGAACACCAACGAACAGGCACTGCCCGAGGGTCTGCCCTCCGACCTGCGGGACTTCATGGAAGAGGCCCGTCGGATGCCCTCCTGGGCCGATCAGGAGAAGCTGGAGGTCGCCGCCGAGTTCAACCGCACCCACGGGCTCTACCTCAACCTGAACAACGGTCCCGGTGGTGGCATGCTCGCCTGTGCCATCCCCGCCGAGGCGCGCTCGGTCTACTACTCCGCCGGTGGCGCGGACATGAAGGACCGGGTGGCCAAGACGAGCCTCTTCGGTTTCGCGGTCGGTTCACTGGACGCCTACCGCCCCGAGGGGACCTGCGTGGTCGAGTGCGTCAAGACCCGGCTGGTGCACGCGGGGGTGCGGCACCTGCTCCCCCAGTCCCCGCACTGGCGGGACTCCGCGGACGAGGACCTCCCGATCAACCAGGAGGACATGCTCGTCACCTGGCACACGCTGCCGACCTTCGCCATGCGCAACATGCAGGAGTGGGAGGTGACGATCACCGACGACCAGGCCGAGGCCTACCTGCACGTGTGGCAGGTGACCGCGGCCCTGCTCGGGATCTCCGAGGAGTACATCCCCGCCACCTGGGAGGCCGCCTACGCGCAGTCGGACGAGATCATGGCGCGGAACATGGGACCCACCGAGGAGGGCACCTACCTCGCCGACACCCTCCTGGCCCAACTGTCCGACCGCATCGGCAGCGCCTCCCGCCCCCTGGTCAACTCCCTGGCCCGCTTCCTCATCGGTGACGAGGTCGCCGACTCCATCGAGATCCCGCGCGAACGCCCGTGGGACGACCTGGTCGTCAGAGCTTGGCCGACCTTCGTCAGGTTCCGCGAGGGCCTCATTCCGCGCCCGCTCGTGCCCCAGATCGCCTGGACCATCGAAGAGTTCATCCGCCAGTACACGCTGCTCTCCCTCACCGACGGTGAGGAGACCAAGATCGAGATCCCCACGCACAACAACCCCGACTACTGATCTCGAAACGGGCAGAACCCCCCACTCACCCCCCGCTCTTCGGGCAACGGTGTACCGACCGGCCCGGTGAAGGAGTCACGGACATGAAGGACCTCAACAGACGAACGATTCTGGCCGGCGGAACCCTCGGAGCGTTCGGGGCCATGGGCATGATGTCCCCCGCCTACGCACGCGCCATGACCAACTGGACCTGGTCGGCGGACCAGTCCATCGCCGGTTCCGGCACCGGCATCGACCCCCTGAACGTCTGGGACCCCAAGGGCGACCCGATCGTCGCCGGCCTCCTCGATGACGGAGTGGTCCCCGAGGTCAACGAACTGCTGCGGCAGTGGACCCGCAACGACCAGGACCTGCCCTCCGGGCTCCCCGCGGAGTTGAAGAACTTCATGGAAGAGGCCCGGCAGATGCCCTCCTGGGCCGACACCGACAAGCTGGAACTGGCGGTCGAGTTCAACGAGAAGCGCGGCCTTTACCTCGGCACCCTGTACGGGCTGGCCAGCGGCATGATGTCCACCGTCATCCCGCGCGAGGCCCTGGCGGTCTACTACTCCAAGGGGGGTTCGGACATGAAGGCCCGAATCTCCAAGACCGCCAAGCTCGGCTACGACATCGGCGCCACCAACGCCTACCGGCCCGACGGCGAGATGATCGTGACCGCGGTCAAGACCCGACTGGTCCACGCCGCGGTGCGACACCTGCTCCCGCAGTCCTCCTTCTGGAAGGAGGTCGCCGACGAGGAGATCCCCATCAGCCAGGCGGACATCATGGTCACCTGGCACAGCCTGCCGACCACCGTGATGCGCATGCTGACGGACTGGGAGATCCCCATCCCGGACGACGAGTCCGATGCCTTCCTGCACTCCTGGCAGGTCAGCGCCGCCATGCTCGGGGTCGACGACGAGTACATCCCCGCTTCATGGGACGCCGCGAACTCGCAGGCCGAACAGGTGCTCGACCCGATCCTGGCCCCGACCCGCGAGGGCATCGATCTGGCCGACATCCTCCTCGACCTGGCCAAGAACGTCGACGCCGGCATCGTCAGCCGACCGATCCTGGGCGCCTTCACCCGATTCATGCTCGGTGACGAGATCGCCGAGTGGTTGGAGATCCCCAAGGAACCGATCTGGGACCGGGCGCTGGACACGTTCTGGGACCCGTTCGTCGCCGTTCGCGAGGGCGTGCTCGACCGCTTCCCCGGCACCAGCACCCTCTACTGGACCTTCGACGAGTTCCTGCGCCGAGCGATGTTGCTCTTCCTCTCCGAGCTCCAGCCGATCAGCATCGAGATCCCCACCACCAACAACCCCGACTACTGACCCCTCGCCGGGTCCGCGGCACGGTACCTCCGCGCCGTGGACCCGTGTCGCGGCGAAGCAACGAAGGAATGGCGAGATCGATTCGATGAGTCAATCCGGACAACCCCTCGCGCCCCGTCCCGGCGCGCACGTCGTCGGTAGACGCCGCTTTCTCGGATACGTGCTGGCGGGCGCCACGTTGGTCACCGCCGCGGAGCTCGTCCTACCGGAGGCGGCCGGGGCCGAGGAGGCACAGGCCGCCGACCTGACGGACATCGTCGACCTCAACGACGTGATGACGCTGGCGGCCAAGCCGACCTCGCTGCTGATCACGGTCGAGGTCCACGACGACGGCACGGTCTCGTTCGCCCTGCCACGCGCGGAGGTCGGTCAGGGCATCACCACGTCGACGGCGATGCTGATCGCCGAGGAGATGGACCTACCGCTGGACCGGGTACGGGTCACCCTGGCCGACGCCCGACCGGAACTGCTCTTCAACCAGCTCACCGGCGCCTCGAACACCACGATCTCGACCTACACCCCCATCCGGATCGCGGCCGCCGCCGCACGACTGCGGCTCATGGAGGCCGCCGCCGACGAGTTCGGCTCCGACGTGGACGCACTGACCCTGCGAGACGGCGTGATCTCCGACGAGGCCGGACACAGCGCCGACATCGGGACCCTGGCGGCCAAGGCCGCGAGCGAGACCGACGAGGAGGTGGACGTCGAACTCAAGTCGGCGCAGGCGTTCAACGTCGTCGGCACACCCCAGAACCGCGTCGACGCGCTCGACGCCGTCACCGGGCGCAAGAAGTTCGCCATGGACCTCGCCGTGGAGAACGCCCTACCGACCATGGTGTGCCGGGCACCGACCATCAACGGCACGCCCGCCTCGGTCTCCAACGCCGACGCCGTACTGGAGATGCCGGGCGTCACCGACGTCGCGAGCATCTCCACGGGTGTGGCGGTACGGGCCGAGACCTTCGGCCAGTGCATGGACGCCGTTCGGACCCTGGAGGTCTCCTGGGCCTCGGGCAGCGCCGACGGGTTGTCCGACGCGGACGTGCTCCGGGAACTGGAGGGGGCCGAGCCGCGCATGCCGTTGCCGCTGCCGGGCGTCTCCCGGATGGAGGAGAAGTTCACCTTCCACTTCCGCAACAACAGCGCCCTGGAGCCGAACTGCGCGATCGCCGACGTGCGTTCCGACAGAGCGGAGATCTGGGCGGGGCTGAAGTCGCCGATCGTCGCCCAGGGCGAGATCGCCAAGCTGCTCGGCCTGCGACAGAGCGCGGTGACCGTGCACATCACCGAGAGCGGTGGTTCGTTCGGGCGCAAGCTGTTCTTCGACGCCGCGCTGGAGGCGGCGGAGGCCTCGAAGGCGTTCGGCAAGCCGGTCAAGCTCATGTGGCACCGGGCCGACGACACCCGCCAGGGGCGCACCCAGCCGATGGCGATCTCGCGCGTACGCATCTCCCACACCCGCAACCACGTGCTGCGCTACGACCAGCGGCACACCAGCGTCGCCACCGACCTGAGCCACGGGTTCGGCGACGTGGTGACCGCCATGGCGGCGCAGGTCCCGGGGCTGGACGGCACGTTCTCCCAGGTGTTCTTCCAGCTCTCCCAGGCGACGTCCTACGACTTCGGGCTCAGCACCCGCCTGCTCAACGAGACCAACCGGAGCTTCAACACCGGGAGCATGCGCAACGTCTACTCCCCGAACGTCCTGACCGCCCGTGAACTGATGGTCGACCGGCTCGCCCGGGAGTGGGACCGCGACCCCTACGAGTTGCGGCGCGACTTCCTGGACGACGAACGTTCCCGCGCGGTCCTGGACAAGGTCGCAGAGGTCGGCGAGTGGGGCCGGGAGATGCCCGAGAACACCGCGCAGGGCATCGCGTTCATGCACGAGTACAAGTCCGTGTGCGCGGTACTGGTCGAGATCGACTGCCGACCCGAGACCATCGAGCGCCCCATCCGCAACGGTGTGGCGGGCCCGCGCGTGACCAAGGCGGTCTGCGCCGTGGACGTGGGTCTGGCGGTCAACCCGCGCGGCCTGGAGGCACAGATGCAGGGCGGGATCATGGACGGCATCGCGCTCGCCCTGTCCTCCAGCCTGCACCTGGAAGACGGCCACTTCCTCGAAGCGAGCTGGGACAACTACTTCTACACCCGCCAGTGGAACACGCCTCCGGAGATGGAGGTCATCGTGATGCCGGCGAACGGGGAGCCCGGCGGCGCGGGCGAACTGGCCGTCGCCCCGGCCAACGCGGCCGTGGCCTGCGCGTACGGTCGGGCCACCGGCACGATGCCCACCACCTTCCCCATCAACCACGGGGAACTGTCCTTCGACCCCATCCCGACCGTGCCCCCGATCCCCGAATCCCCCACCGACGGCCTGGACGACGCGGTCTGAACCGAGGAGAACCCCCCATGCCCGAGCACACCTTCCGCCTCAACGGTGAACAGGTCACCGTTGACGTCGCCGACGACGTACGACTCCTGTGGGTACTGCGCGACGTCCTCGGTGTCACCGGCCCCAAGTACGGGTGCGGCATCAGCGTCTGCCAGGCCTGCACCAGCCACTTCAACGGCAGGGCGATCACCCCGTGCGCCGTCCCTGTCTCGGCCCTGGAGGAGTCCGACGAGATCACGACCATCGAGGGTCTGCCCGACACCGTCGGTCAAGACCTGCACCCGATGCAGGAGGCCTGGCTGGAGCAGGACGTGTCCCAGTGCGGCTACTGCCAACCGGGCCAGATCATGACGGCCGTCGCCCTGGTCCGGCGGGCCTCCGACGAGGGCCGTCAGATCACCGACGAGGACCTGGACGGCATCCGCAACATCTGCCGCTGCGGCACCTACCCGCGTATCCGGGAGGCCATCCGGAACGGCGCCGAACGCATGTGAAAGGGCCATGCGGCCCCCTCGGCGAACCCGTTCAAGTCCGGCCACGGCGGCACATCGCCCGACTGTCACGGCTGGAGGTCGACCAGTGAGGCGTTGTCCCGCCACAGGGCGTCCCTCACCCTGTCGTCGCGAGCGGGTTCCGAGGGCTCCGGCCAAGTGAGCGCATCGCGTCGAACAGCCGCGTAGTAGCACCCGGCGGGCGGGTCCACCCTCCCCAGCGCGATCGCTCCCAGGTGGGCACCGCCCGCCTCCTTACCGACGTGAACCGCTCCGGAATCGCCGGCGGGCGCGGGAAGACACGAACGTTCCCCAAGGGCGCCCGACCACCGCGCATCAGCGTGACGGCCCCGAGTCCAGCGGTTCGTCAGACCTCGCGTCGCGCCTTGTCATAGCGGGCGGCGCAGCCCGTCCAGCACGAGGGTGATGACATCGTCGGCCTCGGCCCGCCAGTCGGGGCGATCGTGGGCCGCGCCGATGCCGTGCAGTGCCATCATGATGGCGCCGGGGCCCAGGTCGTCACGGATGCCGCCGTCCGCGACGGCTGCGGTCACCAGGTCCGCGACCGCCTGTTCCAACGCCTTACCGCCTTCGGCGAGCGCACCCGAGCGGCTGGCCATGAGCGTGGCCAGCGTCCGGGCCAGGCCCTCGTGGGCACCTATGTGGTCGACCATGGCACGCAGGAAGGTCGCCAGCGCTTCCGCCGCCGGCAGCTCGCCCTGTAGTTCGCGAGCACGGGCGCACAGTGTGGCGACCTCCTTGTGGTAGACCGCCTCGGCCAGCGCCTCCCTGGTGGGGAAATGGCGGTACAGCGTGCCGGTGCCCACCCCGGCCAGACGGGCGAAGTCGTCGAAGCGCAAGTCGAAGAAGTCGCCCGCGTCGAAGACCTCCCGAGCCGTGGCGAGCAGGGCGTCGCGGTTGCGCTGGGCGTCGGCGCGCAGCGGCTTGCCTGCGGTCATGCATTGCCTCCCGTTGACAACTGGAGATCGTCTCCATATCTTCAAAGTGGAGATTGTCTCCACATAAATGATACCCCACGAGGTGTGCCATGAAGATCCTGATGTTCGGCCGAGGCGTGATCGCCACCATCTACGGCTGGGCCCTCGAACAAGCCGGGCATGACGTCGAGTTCTACGTCCGGCCGGGCCGCGCGGCGACGTACGGAGACGCTGTGGACCTCGACCTGATCGATACGCGGCGCCGGATGTGGGGGCAGCGCGTCGTCGAGAAGTGGCCGGTGCGCTACCGCGAGGCGCTGGAGCCGGACCACGACTTCGACCTGATCGTGCTCAGCGTGCCGCACCACCACATCGCGGAGGCGACGGCCTTCCTGGCCCCGCGTGTGGGCCGGGCCACGGTGCTGATCCTCGGCAACATCTGGACCGAGCCGGCGGCCGCGATCGGCGACCTCCCCGCCGACCGGATCGCCTGGGGCTTCCCCCAGGCCGGTGGCGGTTTCAGCGCGGACGGCGTGCTCCGTGGGGCGCTGCTGCCGTCGGTGGTCTTCGGCACCCTCGGCCCGCCCCCGACCGACCGAGAGCGGGCCGTTCGCCAGGCGTTTCGCCAGGCCGGGCTCCGGATCAAGGAGCGGTCCGACTTCCGCGGCTGGCTGTGGGTCCATTTCGTGTCGGATGCCGGCCTCTTCTCGCAGGGCTTGCGGCTGGGTTCCCTGTCCAAGTTGGTCGGGGCAACGGACGACCTGCGCGAAGGGTTACTGGCCGGCCGGGAGCTGCTGCCGCTCCTCCAGGCGCGTGGCGTTGACCTGCGCCAACACTGGGGCGGTGTGCTGCTGTTCCGGGCACCCACCTGGCTGACGGCCCCCGCGCTCGCCTGGCTGACCGCTCATTTCGCGCTCGCGCGCGTGAGTCTCGCGGCGCACTCCGACCCCGACGCCGAGGAGCCGCGTGCGGTCTGCAGGGACGTCCTGGCCGAGGCACGGCGGCTGGACGTCCCAGTACCACGGCTGGCAGCGGCGGAACCGCACTTCGCCCATGAGGGGACGGGTCGAGTCTGAATCCGCCGATGTTGTCGGTCCCGGTGGTCCGTTGCGGCTCCTCGGCCCGCCACATCCCAGAGCCGAATCCGATCGCACCAGTCGGTCGGCTGCCGTTCACACATGGCTTTGGCAGTCCAATCCCTATCGCCTGTCCGTGACGTCGTGGAAGGAAGAAGTCATGACCACCACCGAGAAGCACGAGTTCCCCATGGCCCGTACGTGCCCGTTCGCGCCGCCGCCGGCGTACCAGGAGATCCGCGAAGAAGAACCGGTCTCACGGGTTCGCCTGCCCGACGGGGGGTGGGCCTGGGTGGTCAGCCGCCACGAAGACGTGCGAAACGTGTTGAACGACCGACGGTTCAGCGCCCATCGGCAGCATCCGGATTTCCCAGCACTGGTCGAGGGCGAGGCGGTGTCCCGGCGGCCGGACGCGGAGCGCATGCTGCTCGAAATGGACGCGCCCGAGCACGGGCCGGCGCGCAAGGCCGTGCTCGGCGAGTTCACGGTGCGCCGGTTGGAAGCGCTGCGGCCGCGGATCCAGCAGATCGTCGACGGGCAGATCGACGCGCTGCTGGCCGGCCCGCACCCCGGTGACCTGGTGAAATCGCTATCGCTGCCGGTCCCGTCCCTGGTGATCTGCGAGATGCTGGGGGTGCCCTACGCCGACCATGAGTTCTTCCAGGGCCTCACGGTGAAGGTGATCAAGCAGTCGACGCCGCCCGAGGAACGGGGTGCGGCCATGGGGGCCATCCAGGGCTACATGGCCGACCTCGTCGCGGAGAAGGAACTGAACCCGCCGGACGATCTACTCGGGCGCCAGATCGTCAAGCTGCGCGCGGACGGCACCTACCGGCGGTCGGCATTGACCGGCATGGGCCTCCTGCTACTCGTGGCCGGCCACGACACGACGGCGAACATGATCTCGTTGTCGACCGTGGCGTTCCTGCGCAACCCGGAGCAGCTCGCGAAGATCAGGACCGATCCAGGCAAAACGCTCAACGCGGTCGACGAGATGCTTCGGTACTTCACGATCATCGACGCGGCGACAGCCCGGCTGTGCATCGAGGACATCGAGATCGGCGGGCAGCTCATCAAAGCCGGGGAAGGCGTGCTGGCACTCTCCTATGCGGCCAACCGTGACCCGAGGGCGTTCGAGAACCCGGACGAGCTCGACATCGAACGGCACGCGCGCCAACACGTCGCGTTCGGGTTCGGACCCCACCAGTGCCTGGGACAGAACCTGGCCCGAATGGAACTCCAAATCGTGTTCGACACACTGTTCCGCCGTGTCCCCACGCTGCGGTTGGCGAGAGACGTCGACGAACTGCCGTTCAAGGACGACGCGAACATCTTCGGCCTCTACCAGCTCCCGGTCACCTGGTAGAGGCCGCCCCACCCACCACCTCAGGAGATGAGGACCATGAAGATCATCGCGGACACCGACAGGTGCGTCGGCGCCGGACAGTGCGTGCTCACTGAGCCCGAGCTGTTCGACCAGAGCGAGGACGACGCCACGGTCATCGTGCTGGACGAGACACCGAGGAGTGAGCTGATCGAGAAGGCCCGCGAAGCGGTGCACCTGTGTCCTGGCCAGGCCCTCTCACTGGAAGCGTCGCCCAACCGAGGCTGACCTTACGGTCCGATACGACGTGGGCCGACACCCCGTCGGAGAAACAGAGAGGGGCCCACCTCGCGGTGGACCCCTCTCCTACTGCGTCGGGACGGCGGGATTTGAACCCACGACCCCTTGACCCCCAGTCAAGTGCGCTACCAAACTGCGCTACGTCCCGTCCGTTGACCAGCGCCTGCGGCGTTGCCAACAGGGAAAACCATACCGTATCGGGAGAGGTGTTCGGACCGGGATCCCCGCTGGGCGGCCGGTCCGGTTCAGGGAACCAATCCTTCGAGGACCTGTGATCGTTCGTCCTCGCTCAGGAGGACCACCGCGCCGGGTGTCGGCATGAGGATCGGTTCGCTCGATACCGTGCCGATCTGACGATCGTCCTGGAGCACGTTCCCCTCGCCCCAGGTGGTCGTCTCTCCGAACGGGACCGCTTGGACGACGACTTCGATGTCGTCGGCGTGCAGGCCGTGGGTCCTGGTGATCACCAGTGCGTCGTCGAGGACGACGATCTTGTCGGAACCGATGTGGACGCTCAGGTGGGTCTCCGTCAGCACGGCGGTGTCGGTGATCTCGCCCGAAGCGTCGGCACGGTGGAAGGTGTACTCCAATCGGTCGGTGTCGAAGGCGACGACGCTTCCCCGTGGATCCGCGTGGACCACGCCCTGGAAGTCGTCGGCTTCGGTCCCATCCGGGAGGGTGACGAGTTCGTTCCCGGTCGCCGGGTCCAGGACGACGGTGCGTCCCTGCGGCCCATCGTCCACCACGATCGGGCTCCCCGCCCACGTGGTGGGGGTCTTGGTGGGTCTGGGGCCATTACCTTCGGCGGACGCGTCCCACTCGGTGCGCCAGACTTCGGTCCTCGATCTCGGGTCGACGGCCACGACCGTGTCGGTGCCCGGGTCTTCAGGGCAGCCGAAAACACCGACCAGCAGCCGATCATGAACCATGTGCTGCGAGACCACGCACTCCTGGGGCAGGTCCAGGGACTCGGCCACCAGTTCGCGGCCGTGCTCTCGCACCCCACCACCAGGGGGGACGACGGCGTCGGAGTCCTCTTCGGCGATTTCTCCGGTCTCCGCGTCGAGCGCCACCGTCTGGAGGAGGCCCTCACCGCCGTCGTCGGTGCCGACCTGGTGCCGTACGTGCACATGGCCCTCGTCGACCCACACGTCGCGGACCGGATCGTAGGGGCGCCGGTAGGACCACAGTTCCTCACCATCGGTCCCGTCCAGGGCCACGGCGCCGTCGCGGAGCAGGACGAGGGGCCCGTGGCCGCCCGGGAGCACCTCGGTGACCTCGGCGCCCATGGGCGGCCGCCACTCCCAGCCCACCCGGGCGACGTTCGCCGGGACCTGGGAGGGGTCGGGGAGGTCGCCGGCCACCTGTCGGGGGACCCAGGGCAGAAGAACGGTACCGACCAGTGTCCCGGTAAGGGCCACGGCCAGCGAGCCCGCTCCGGCGGCGGGCAGGGCGTGGAGCCAGGGCCGGGGTTCGGGCCGACTCAGTCCGAGGAGCAGGAGCGAGCAGCCCAGGCCGACCGCGCAGGCGGCCACCCACAGGTGCACCTCGGGGGGAGAGGGCGAGAAGGTCCCCGCGTCGCGTGTGGTGGCTTCGAAGGAGTCCCGGGGGAAGGTCGGCCAGGCCACCAGTAGCCCGACCACGGCCAGGGGGACCATCCGGAACGGGTAGCGCTTCTCGGAATCCTCCCGCCGGTCCACGACGAGGAAGAGGGCGAGGACCCCGACCAGCACTGAGAGCATCCACCAGGAACCTCCGCCGAAGGCCTCCCCGCCGTAGACCACGGCCACGATGACGAGCCACAGCAGGGCGCCGGCCACCGACCCAGCCCCGCACCAGGTCAGGGCGTTGCGCAACACCCCGGGGTTCTTCTCTTGAGTCACTGTTCCGTTCCGTTCATCGAGGGTCGTGCGCCGATGAGTGGGCGTGGCCGTCGGCGGCGAGGCAGGAGGGGGCCAGGGCCGGGTCGAGGAAGGGACCACTCGGGGAGAGTCCTTCGGCCACGTGTTTCGGTGGGCCCGGAACCCCACTCCCTACGACGAAGGCCACATTCCGCCACGAAAAGCTAGCAGCCTCCCTGGTCTGGCCTCCCACCGGCGCCGGCCGGTTCCGGCCAGACGTGAAACGCTTTCATGTTCATGACGGGCTCGGCGGGGTCCGGCGAACGGGACCGGGCAGGAGGGCGACGCGCGGGTGGACATCGTCCCATCACCGACCGTCACCGAACGGGGTTCGGTACGAGCCGAACCGGTGATCCTACCCATCCGGCCCCGGCCCTCTCTTCTCCGGGGCGATCGGGGGCGCCCACCACCCATTGCCCCAGCGCACCGGGTGTTCTTCAATGAGTGCGCCCCCGTACCCCCGAAAGGACCCGCACGCATGCCCTCCCTCAACAGGCGTGGATTCCTCCTGACCACCTCCGCCGGGGTCGGCGGCGCCCTCGCTCTGGGCGCCTACCCCACCTCGGCCTCCGCCCACGAAAGCCTCATGCGCCAGCCCCTGGACCGGGTCGTGGCCCCGGAGGGGGCCACCCTCGCCGAGGTCGGTACCGCTGTCGGTGACGGCTACAAGCTGCTGACCTCCGGGCCCGGTTGGCCCATCGAGGTCCGCGAGGACCTCGTGGCCGCCCAGAGCGACCGCGACGACCGGCGCACCCCGCTGGCCGCCTTCGTCCAGTTCACCGACCTGCACTTGACTTCCTCCCCACGGCTAAAGCCGGGGGATTCCCACCAGCGATAACGCCGGTCGGCGCGCTGTCCCTCGCGGGGGCGCTGGTTCCTGCTTCACAGACCGGGTAACCCCCGAGGTCTCCGCAGGCTGACACCGCATGCCCTGCGGCGTAAAGGATGTTCTTGGCCGCGTTCACATCGGCGTGGTCGGTGTGTGCGCAGGAGGTGCACACGAACTCGGCTTGGCTCTTGCGCGAGTGGGCGTCCACCACCTTGCACCGATGACACGTCTGCGAGGTGTAAGCGGGGTCGACCAGCACGATCCGCGTGCCGGTCTTGCGTGCGGCGTTGCGCAGCGCGAGTTCGAGCCGGTGCCACCCCTTGTCCAGGATGGCCCGGTTCAGTCCGGACTTTTGACGCACCTGCTTGCCGGGGGTCTCGATGGTTCCCTTGGCGGAGGCGGTCATGTTGGTGGTGCGCAACTCCTCCAACACCACCACGTTGTGCCGGATGGTCAGTGTGCGGGCGAGCCGGCCGCAGAAGTCGGTGCGCCGTTCCACCGCACGGGTGGTGATCCGCCCCATGGCCTTCACCATCTTGGCCCGGTTGGTCGACCTCTTCCTACGCCGGGACAGTTTGCGCTGAAGGCGTAGGTACCGGGTCTTCTCCCCCACAGTGGCGAACGGGCGGTCGTAGAACTCGCCCGTGGACAACGTGGCCGCCACAGCCACACCCCGGTCCACCCCCACCGGGGTTCCCGCATGGTGCTCGGGGGTGAACAGCCCGTCTTCGACGAGAAACGATATGAACCAGTGCCCGCCCTTGCGGGATACGGTCGCCGAGCGGATCGTGCCCCCGATGGGGCGGGAGGAGCGCAGCCGCACCCACCCGAGCTTGGGCAACTTGGCCCGCGACCACTTGCGGTTCAGCTTCTCCACCACGATGAGGTTCCCGGCGGGGAAGCGGAACGACGGGCTCCACCGGTACTTGGCCCGCCACCGCACGTTGAAGGTGCCCTTCTGGTGGCATGCCCGGTCCAGGTCCTGCAACGTCTGCTGGAGCACATGCGAGGGGGCCGCCTTCAGCCAGGCCTCTTCCGTCTTGGCCTCGGCCAACTGCCCGGCCTGAAGGTGGTACCCACAGAAAGGACCCTGTCGGCCCCGGGTGTAGCGGTCGACGTACTGGCGGCGCTGGTCCAGGGCGGTGTTCCACACCGCCCGGCAGATGTCACCGAACTCGGTGCACATCGCCTCCTGCGCATCGGTCAGAGCAAGCCGGTAACGACGACCCGACAACATCGTGGAACACCCCCTCTCAGCGGCTCTTCTGGTTGTGCACGTACCGCTCGATCGCTTCCAGCGGGGCGCCTCCGACGGTGGCCACGAAGTAGCCGTTGGTGCACAGCATCGGCAGACGGGAGGAGCGACCCTTGATGGTCTTGACGAGCCGGTGCACTCCGAGCCGGGGGCCGACCTCCACGAGTAGACGCACGTGGTCGGGCATGACCTCCATCTTCACCTTTGTCGGCCATGCCCTCGCGCGCGATCTCCTTCAGCCGTTCCTCGATGCGACCGCCGAGGACGCGGCGCCGGTACTCGGGGCACCAGAGCACGTGAAAGGCACACTGGAAGTGATGTCACGGTTCGAGCGCAAGGTGACGGACGCGTAACTCATCGTATGGCAAAGGGCTGTTCAATGATCCCGTTCGCGGAAAGACGGCTCTCCCCAGGGCTGAAGCCCGGGATCTGCGCCACCCGAAAAATTCCGATCAACACCGCCTCCCACATCGACCACCCGCAGCTGGCCCGCTGCGTCGAACTCGTCGACAACGCCGACGGGACCATGTCGCTGTTCACCACCCTCGTGGAGGCCGACAGTCCCTACCAGGTCGACCACGGAGACTTCTCCCCCGTCGGGCTGGCCTCCCTCTACCGGGAACTGTCCGTCAACGACCTCTACGCCGAGCCCGCCAAGCTGGGTTCCCCGGCCGACCGCAACGTCGAACTCCTGGTAGCGGCCCACCACCCCGCCCGCTGACGGAAGGGGGCACGAGCACCGGCTCGGGACATCCGGGCCGAAGCTGTGGCTCTTGGGCGTGATCCCATCGATTCGGAGGAGCCGTTGGTTTCGCCGGTTTCGTGCCGCCCGGGGGTGGGTGGTGTTGGCGGGGCGCTTGAGGTCGGGGATTTGGGCGCCCCGCCCACAAGCCTGCCCCTACCTCTCGGCCCCGACCTCCATCTTTCCTCCCGAATCCCCGCTCGCAGGGCCCCTCAGCCCTGCTCCTCCAGGGGTGGGACGTGCTCACCCTCCACCACGGGTCCCGGCGGCGTTCCGTCCCCGAACGGGCGACCGCCCAGCTCCTCCCGGTGGTGTGGGGTGAGCCAACCCCGTGGGTCCGGGCCGACGGCCACGATCCCGGTGGGGTTGATGGCGGTGTGCACCGCGTAGTAGTGGACCCGGATGTGCTCCAGGTTGGTGGTGTCGCCGAAGCCCGGGGTCTGGAACAGGTCGCGGGCGTAGGCCCACAGCGCCGGGTACTCGATGAGCTTGCGCCGGTTGCACTTGAAGTGGCCGTGGTAGGCGGCGTCGAAGCGCACCAGGGTGGCCCACAGGCGCAGGTCGGCCAGGGTGATGTGCTCGCCGACCAGGTAACGGCGTTCTGTCAGGCGCTCCTCCAGGGCGTCCAGGCGGTCGAAGACTCCGCGAACGGCCCGCTCGTAGCGCTCCTGGTCGGGGGCGAACCCGGAACGGTAGACACCGTTGTTGAGGTCGCGATAGACCTCGGCGCTGACGGCGTCGATCTCCTCGCGCAGCTCCTCGGGGTACAGTCGCGGCGCGCCGGCGCGGGCCAGACCGTCCCACTCGGTGGCCATGTCCACGCTGATCTGGTCGTAGTCGTTGGAGACCAGGTGGCCGGAGGCGACGTCCACGAGTCCGGGTACGCTCACACCGCCGTCGTAGTCGGGGTCCCGGGCCAGGTAGGCCTCGCGCAGGGCGTGGATGCCGAGCACGGGGTCCTTGTCGTCGGGGTTGCCGGTGCGTTCGGTGAACACCCAGTGCGGGTCGCCCTCGATGATCTCCTGCACGGGGTCGGTGACGGCCAGGGAGACCACCTGTTCCAGCCCCATGAGGCGGCGGGTCATCACGACGCGGTGCGCCCAGGGGCAGGCCCGGTTGATCACCAGCCGATAGCGTCCCGGTTCGGCGGTGCGACCGAAGCGTCCGTCGGAGGTGATCCGGTCGGCGAAGGCCGCGGTCTCGCGCTTGATCTCCTCGGTCGGCAGCCGATTGGCCCGCATGGCGCACACCCTCCGTGTTCTGGGAACCTCTGTCTCCCCGATCCTAGGCCGAACCCACGTCGGGAACCCGGTTGTCCACAGGCGGGATTCCAGTGCTCTTACTCTCGTAGGGCGGCCACGGACTCGATCTCCACGAGCTGGTCGTCGTAGCCCAGGACCGTGACGCCCAGCAGGGTGCTGGGGACGTCGTGCTCGCCGAAGGCGTCCCGTACCACCTCCCAGGCCGTCACCAGATCCTCCTGGGACGTGGAGGCGACCAGCACCCGGGTACTGACCACGTCGGTCAGTGCGGCGCCGGCGTCCGCGAGGGCGGTCTTCAGGTTGGCCACGCACACCGCGGCCTGCCCTGCGTAGTCGCCCACGGCGGCGGTGGTGCCGTCGGCGTTCAGCGGGCACGCGCCGGCGGTGAAGACCAGTCGTGTCCCGGACGGGACCGTGGCGGCGTAGGCGTACTCCGCGACGTCGGACAGGGTGGCGGAACGGATGAGGGTCACGACGCTGTTCATCGGGGTCCCCTTCGGTGCGGAAGCGTTCGGTCACCGGGCACGTTAGCGTCGCACCGGCGAACGCCCCAACGGTTTTTTACGTGGGGAACGTTTCGTTACCGGCGTCGACCGAGCAGGGGGTCCATGAGACGGATGGAGGGAACCTCATGGCTTACGCGACCACGAACCCCTACACGAACGAGACCCTGGCGACGTTCCCGGGGATCGAGGACGAGGAACTGGACCGGGCCGTCCACACCGCCCAGCGGACCTTCGAATCCTGGCGCGCCAAGTCCTTCGACGAGCGCAAGGAGGTCGTCGCCCGCGCCGCGAGCATCCTGCGCGAACGACCCGACGAGTTCGCCCGTCTCCTCACCCTGGAGATGGGCAAGCTGTACGGCGAGAGCCTGGGCGAGGTCGACCTGGCCGCCTCGATCCTGGACTACTACGCGGACAACGCCGAGGAGTTCCTGGCCCCCGAGCCGGTGTCCACCGACCACCCCGAGGCGGGAGAGGCCATCGTGGTCAGCGACCCGATCGGGGTGCTGTTCGGCGTCCAGCCATGGAACTTCCCCTACTACCAACTGGCCCGATTCGCCGGCCCCAACCTCATGGCCGGGAACGTGGTGATGGTCAAGCACGCGTCGATCGTGCCGCAGTCCGCCGCGGCCTTCGAGCGGCTGTTCCGCGAGGCCGGCGCGCCGGAGGGCGCCTACACCAACGTCTACGCGAGCAAGGACCAGGTGAGCCGCGCGATCCAGGATCCCCGGATCCGCGGGGTCGCGCTCACCGGAAGCGAGGGCGCGGGTGCCAGTGTGGCCGCGCACGCGGGCGAGGAGTTGAAGAAGAGCACCCTGGAGCTCGGCGGCAGTGACGCCCTGATCGTGCTCGCCGACGCCGACCTCGACCTGAGCGTGGAGCGGGCGCTCTGGGGCCGGCTCAACAACGCCGGTCAGAGCTGCGTCGCCGCCAAGCGGATCATCGTGGTCGAGGAGGTGGCGGACGAGTTCCTGCGGCGGTTCGGCGAAGGACTCGCCGAGCTCAGGGCGGGCGACCCGTTCGACCCCGACACGACCCTGCCGCCGTTGTCCTCGCAGAGCGCCGCCGACGACCTCGACGCCCTGGTCGACGAGGCCGTCGACCACGGCGCCCTGATGATTACGCCCGGCGATCCCGTTCCGGAGGAGGGCGCGTTCGTCCAGCCCAGGATCCTCACCGGAGTCACCAGGGACAACCCGGTCTACGACAAGGAGTTCTTCGGTCCCGTCGCCCTCTTCTTCCGGGCCATGGACGAGGAGGAGGCGGTGCGGGTCGCCAACGACTCCAGCTTCGGGTTGGGAGGGTCGGTGTTCACCGAGGACATCGCCCACGGTGTGGACGTCGCCAGGCGGATCGAGACCGGGATGGTGTTCGTGAACCACCCGGCCTGGACCCGGCCGGAGCTTCCGTTCGGTGGTACCAAGAGGTCCGGTTACGGCCAGGAACTCTCCTCCGCCGGCATCCAGGAGTTCGTCAACAAGAAACTGATCAACGTGATGCCGACCGGCTAGGGAGCGCGGCCACCACCTGACGCGCGACGGCCCGCCCGGCCCGGTTCGCGCCGATGGTGCTGGCCTGCGGCCCGTACCCGGCCATGAACAGACCCGGTCGACGGACCGCGCGGCCATCCTCCACCCACATCCCTCCGCCTGGTTCGCGAAGGCGCAATGGGGCCAGGTGGGTGAGTTCGGCCCGGAACCCGGTGGCCCAGATGATGGCGTCCACCGGCTCGAACGTGCCGTCCGGCCAGCGCACCCCCTCGGGTTCGATCGCGGTGAACATGGGCCGGTCCACCAACAGCCCACGGTCCCGGCCCGCCAGGTTGGCGGGGGTCGCGGGCAGCCCGGTGCCACCGACGATGCTGGGCAGGCGACGACCGGCCCTCGCGGCCTCGTCCGCCGCGCGCACCGCGTTGATCGGCCCCTCCGGGTCGTCGACGAAGGTGACGGGTCTGCGCGTGGCCCATGTGGTGCTCGCGGCCACGCCCTCCAGTTCGCGCAGGAACCCCACCGCGGAGGTACCACCGCCCACCACCAGGACCCGCATCCCCGCGAAGTTCTCGGCGGCCCGGTAGTCGGGGGTGGAGAGCTGGATGCCCCGGAAGTCCGCCGCACCCGCGAAGTAGGGCCGGAACGGTCGACCCCAGGTGCCGCCGGCGTTGACCACGGTCCGCGAGAGGACCTCCCCTCGGTCGGTCACGACCCGGAACCCCTCGTCGTGGTCGTGCACCCCTCGCACCTGGACCGGGCGCACCACCCGCAGATCGAAGGAGTCCTCATAGCGGCGGTAGTAGTCACGGACCACGTCCCGGGCGGGGCGTTCGGGGTCGGCGGTGTCGAAACTGAGCTCCAGTTCCCGCATGCCGGGCAGGTCGTCGATCTTGTGGGCGTCGTCCAGACGCAGCGCCTCCCAGCGGAACTGCCAGGCTCCACCGGTCTGCGGCCCCCGGTCCAAAACCACGAAGTCGACCCCGGGCCTCAGCCCGAGTCGACGCAGGTGCCAGGCCACCGAGAGCCCGGCCTGCCCGGCACCGATGACGACCGCGTCGGTCGTCTCCGGCAACTCCGCCTTGTCCGTCATCGTTGCTCCCGTCGTCTCTCCTCCCCTGTCGCAACAACGCCACCGGATGGACCTCTTCCCTACGCGGCACCATCACAAGGGGGCGCGACACCCGGCCCCGGGGAGCGGCCCTTCTCCGACGACCCCGCCGGGAGGCCGGCCAGGAGGGCGCGACGGCTTTGTCGAACGTGCTCGCGCATCACGCGTTCGGCGCCGTCCCCGTCCTTGGCGACCACGAGTTCCAGCACGTGGCGGTGTTCGCGGTCGGACTGGAGCGGCCTCCCGGGCTGACTCAGGGACGTCTTCACCAGGCGCGTGTAGGCGAGCTGGTTCATCAGTGTCCGGTAGTGAGCCTCCAACTTGTGGTTGTCGGCGCCTTGGACGAGCAGGTCGTGGAACTCGTGCACCAGTTCCGCGTACCGTCCCTGGTCGTCCTGTGCGACCGCCTCGTCGGACTCTCGGAGGTTGCGCTCCAGCCGGTCTATCTCCGGTACCCGCCCTCTTTGTGCCAGGAGTCGGGCGGCGGCGCCCTCCAGCAGTTCCTTCATCTCGAAGAGCTCCATGATCTCCCGTCGGGAGGGAGCGGTGACGAAGGTGCCGACCCGGGGCCTGATCTCGACCAGGCCCTCGGTTTGCAACTGCTTGAGCGCTTCCCTGACCGGAGTACGGCTGACCCCGTACTCCTCGGCCAGGGCGAGCTCCGAGAGGGGGGTGCCGGGCTCGAACACACCGCTGATGATGCGCCCCCGCATCTCCTCGATGACCGTGGCCTGGATGGATGTGGGGGTCGATCCGCGCATGCCTCGCGCCACGTGGGCACCTCCTTCTCCGTGTCGGGATCCCATGGCCGATTATCCCAGAGGGGAGAGCGCTCCACCGTCGAAGAAGCGACCCGCACCGTAGACCATGGGGGCGTTGTCGGTGACGTCCGCGTGGACCACGCGGCAGACGAAGACGGTGTGGGTACTGGCTCGGAGCCTCTCCCGGATCTCCACCTCCATCCGTGCGCTGCTGCGGGCGATCAACGGGCTCCCGAAGGGCCCCGGGGTCCAGTCCAGGCCCTTGAACTTGTCATCCGACTTACCCGCGAAGCGGGCGACGACGTCCGGCTGGTCGGTCGACAGGATGTTGATGGCCAGGTGCTCGGTCCTGAACAGGCAGTCGTGCGTGGAGGATGTGTGCTGGACGCACACCATGACCACGGCCGGATCCAACGAGATGCTGGAGAAGGCGTTGACCGCCAGCCCCTTCGGGACGTCGCCGTCCATCGCCGTCACGACCGTGACGCCGGTGACGAACTGTCGGTTGACCTGCTTCATCAGGTGGGAGTCGGGCTCGGCGGGAATCGTGTGCATGAAGGTGCTCCTTGACATGGTGGCGGGTCAGTCCTGTCCGACGCTGATGATCCCGAGCGCGGAGAGCAGCGCCCGAGGATCCCAGGTCACGACCTCTTCGGTGATCCGGTCGCCCTCGAATCGGGCGAAGGTGGCACCGCTGACCCGAACCCGACGGTTCGTGGCGGGGACCCCCATGAGGGCGCCCTGGTGGGTGCCGGTGCTGTGCCAGCGGATCGCGGCCCGGTCGCCCTCGATGACGACCTCGTCGAGGGTGGTGGTCAGATCGGGGAACGCGGACCGGGTGGTGATGATCGACGCCTTGAACGCGTCCAGGTCCAAGGGCTGCGACTCGCCGCTGCGGCGGAGGTAGTCACCGCCGTGGAGACCGTCGAGCGCGTCGACGTCGCCTTGGTTCCAGGCCTTGGACCAGACCCGTTCGATGAGCGTTCGGCGGGACTCAGGGTGCGACATGCTTCTTCTCCTTGTCGTCGGTCGATTCGACACGGTGGTCCGCCGCGATGTCCTTCCCCAGGGCCAGCGTGAGACCGGCGATGATCACGAGGAAGGGCAACGAGGTGACGATGACGGTGTTCTGGAGGGCGTCCAGACCCCCCGCGATCATGAGCGCGATCGAGGTGACTCCGGTGAGCACGCCCCACAGGACGAGGACGGGACGACTCGGGTCGAGTGCTCCACCCGAGGTCAGCGTTCCCAACACATAAGTGTTGGAGTCGGCGCTCGTCACGAAGAAGATCACCGCGAGCAGGACGGCGATCGCCGAGGTGAGGGTGGACAGCGGCAGGTGTTCGAGCGTGGCAAAGAACGCGTTGCCGAAGTCGGCCGCGGTCTGCTCCGCGATGTCTCCGCCCTGGAACAGGTCGATGTGGATGGCCGTACCACCGAACACCGCGAACCAGGTGAAGAAGGCCAGGCTCGGGACGGTGAGGACGCCCGCGATGAAGCCGCGGATCGTGCGGCCACGGGAGATGCGGGCGAGGAAGATGCCGACGAACGCACCCCAGGAGACCCACCAGGCCAGCATGAAGTAGGTCCATCCCTGCATCCACTCCAGATCGCCGAACGCGGCGCCCTGCAGGCTCATTCGCAGGAAGTCGCCCGCCCACGTCCCGATCGACTCGATGTAGAGATTGGCGAGGAAGACGGTGGGGCCCACCGCCAGCACGAACAGGAACAGCGCGATCGCCATGGAACCGCTGACGAAGCTCAGCAGCTTGATGCCCTTGTTGATCCCGGTGACGGCCGACATGGTGAAGATGGCGGTGACGGCCGCGATGACGAGGACCTGGGAGACCGAGTCGACGGGGATCCCGAACAGGCGTCCCATCCCGTTGTTGATCTGGAGCGCCCCCAGACCCAGTGACGTCGCCGTGCCGAAGAGCGTCGCGAAGACGGAGAGCACGTCGATCGCCTTACCGATCGGTCCGTGGACCCTGTCGCCCAGGAACGGCGTGAAGAGCTGGCTCACCAGGGGACGACGCCCCTTGCGGTACGTCGAATAGGCGATCGCGAGACCGAAGACGGCGAAGACCGCCCAGGCGTGCAGCCCCCAGTCGAAGTAGGAATACTGCAGGGCGCGCACCGCTGCCTCGGGGGTGTTCGGTTCGGCCAGGCCATGTGGTGGCGTCGCCAGATGCGAGATGGGCTCCGCGACGCCGTACGAGACGAGACCGATGCCCATCACGGCACCGAGGAGCATCGCGAACCAGGTCAGGTTGGAGAACTCCGGTCGGTCGGTGTCCTTGCCCAGCCTGGTGCGACCCACCGGGCTGAACGCCAGGAAGACCAGGAAGACCAGGATCCCGAGGGTGACGACCAGGTAGCTCCACCCGAACGTCGCGGTGACCCAGTTCAGGGAGGTCTCCGTGACCCTGTTGAGGTTCTCGGTGAACAGCACCGCCCAGGCCACGAAGACCGTGGCGATGGCGATCGAGGTCCAAAAGACCGAGCCCAGCCGCCTGACGCCGTCGCGGCGGTCCGACGGCGCCTTGGCCCGGCCGGAGTCGTCGGTGTTCAGGGCCACGAGGTCTTCCGACTCTGTCGTGCGGTCCGTATCTGAACCCACTTGACGTGGATCGGACATGAAACTCCTCGTGTTGTTGATCGCCGACATTGCTCTGGCATGCCAGGGATCGTAATCCACGTCACAGGGCGAATGTCAAGAACCTGGTCGATATTTGCATCGACGACCACCGGAAGGAGCTTCATAACTCCAGATGGTCAATGGTTTTGGAGCCCCGACACCCGACCTCCAGGGGATCTCGCCAATCGATCCGGATCCGCTCTTGACCTTGCATACATGTGAGTTCTAGTGTCTGTGCCATGCAAGAGATCGCCACCCACCCCGAGCGGATCGCTCTCCGCAAACTGGTGACCTATCGCGATGTCGTCGTCACCGAGGCGGGGGCGAGACCGGTTCGTCCCGCACACCGCGCCAGTGTCGCCGCGGTGGTCCGCAACCCATGGATCGGCACGGCACCGGACACCGACCTCTCGCAAGAGCAGGGACGCGTCGCGCCTGTACTGGCCGAACTCCTCACGGATCGGCTCACCGCCGCCCTGGGCGGGGCGGACCGGATCGAGGCCTTCGGCAAGGCCGCGATCGTCGGCGCCTCCGGCGAGATCGAGCACGCGGGGGCGCTCATCCACACGCCGTTCTTCGGCAACCTCGTGCGTGAGCTCCTGCACGGCGAGTCCATCATCTGCTTCGCCGACGCCCGCGCCGAAGCCGGTGAGGACCTGGTCGTTCCGCTGTGGCACAAGACCCACGCCGCGACGCGAAGTCACTACCAGACCATCAACGCACGTATCGCCGACGCTCCACGGTCCGACGAGATCGTCGTCATCGCCGCCGCGTCGACCGGCCCCCGGCCACACCCTCGCATCGGCGATCGCTCCACCGATCGCGCCGTGACCATGGAGAACCTGGAGGAAGCCCGGTCATGAACATCCGTAAGATCGTCACCTACGTCGAAGAGGTCCGCGCCGAGGGCGGTCGTGCGGTCGACCCCGCCGCCCGCATCGCGGTCGTGGCCGCCGTCATCGACAACCCCTGGGCCGGCCAGGGGTTCGTCCAGGACCTCGGTCCGGGCATCGACGCCACCGCCTCGGACCTGGGGGCGCTCCTCGCGCCGGAGGTCCTCCAGGCGCTGGAGGCTCCGGCCCAGGCCTACGGCAAGGCCGCCATCGTCGGACTGGACGGCGAGGTCGAGCACGGCTCGGCCCTCATCCACACGCTGAAGTTCGGTGACCACTTCCGCAAGGCGGCCAACGCCACGACGTTGCTGCCCGCCGTCGAAAAGCGAGGCGCGGTCGGCACGGTGTTCGACATCCCGCTGAAGCACATCACCGACGCGACGATCCGCTCCCACCACCAGACCGTCGAGGTGCGGATCGCCGACGCCCCCCACCCGCACGAGATCGTCATCGCCCTCGCCGCGGCCTCTGGAGGGCGCCCACAGCAGCGTCTGGCCGACCTTTCCACCGAACGGTAGGCGGCCATGAGCAAACCGACCCTCGTGCTGCTGCACGGTGTCGGGCTCGACCACACCATGTGGGAGCCCGTCACCGAACTGACGGCCGACCGCTTCACCGTCGTGACACCCGATCTACTCGGGCACGGAAGCGGCCCGCCCGCTCCCGCGGGCATCACCCTCGCGGACCTGGCCGATGACGTGGCCTCGGCGATTCCCGCCGGATCCCACGTGGTCGGTTTCTCCCTCGGTGCCCTCATCGGCCAGTACCTGGCGGTGCACCGGCCGGAACTGGTCGCCACCTCGACCTCGGTCAGCTCGGTGTGTCGTCGCACTCCGAAAGAGCGTGATGGCGTGCTCGCGCGCCTCGACGCGGCGCGCGCCGACTTCGGGGAATCGGTCGCGGCCTCGCTGCGCCGGTGGTACGCGGGCACCGACGTCGAGACCGAGTGGGTGCACCGTACCGAGGCGACCCTGCTCGCCAACGACCCGGAGTCCTTCCGCAACGGTTATCGCGTGTTCGCGACCGCCGACGCGGAGCTGGGCCCGGATCTGCGCCGGATATCCGTGCCCTCCCTGGCGATCACCGGCGAGGACGACCCCGGGTCCACCCCGGAGATGACCCACCGGCTGGCGGCCGCGATCCCGGACTGCCGTGCCGTCATCGTGCCGAGGACACGGCACATGCTCCCCGTCCAACGGCCCGAGGCACTGGTCGAGTGCCTCACCGCCTTCATCGGAGACCACGCCCATGTCTGACCTCAGGAAACTGAACCACCTCATCGGCGGCGAGCGGGTCGAACCGGCCACCGGTGAATACTTCGAGAGCACGAACCCGGCCACCCTCGAACCGCTGTACCAGGCGGCCCGAGGCGGTACCGCCGATGTCGAACACGCGGTGGCCTCCGCTCGTCGTGCCTTCGAAGACCCCCGCTGGCGCGACCTCAGCCAGACCGGGCGCGGGCGTCTCCTGCGCCGTCTGGGCGACCTGATCGCGGAGAACGCCGAAGAGCTCGCTCGTATGGAGACCCTGGACAACGGCAAGCTCTTGCGCGAGATGCGCGGCCAACTGACCGCCCTGCCCGAGTACTTCCACTACTACGCGGGACTGGCGGACAAGGTCCACGGCGAGGTCATCCCCACGTCGGACCGCCGGGTGCTCAACTACACCGCCAGGGAGCCGCTGGGCGTGGTCGGAGCGATCACGCCCTGGAACTCCCCCCTGACCCTGACCAGCAGCAAACTGGCGCCGGCCCTGTGCGCCGGGAACACCGTCGTGGTCAAGCCCTCCGAGTACACCTCGGCGTCCGTCGTCAGGCTCGCGGAACTGGTGGTGGAGGCCGGCTTCCCGCCGGGCACGGTGAACGTGGTCACCGGCTCGGGTGCCGAGGCCGGCCAGGCCCTGGTCGACCACCAGGACCTCGCCAAGATCTCCTTCACCGGCAGCACCACCACCGGGTCGCACATCGCCTCGGCCACGGCCGGCCGGTTCGTGGGATCGACGCTCGAACTCGGCGGCAAGTCACCCAACATCGTGTTCGACGACGCGAACATCGCGAACGCGGCCATGGGGGTCGTCGCCGGGATCTTCGCGGCCGCGGGGCAGACCTGTATCGCCGGCAGCCGGGTGTTCGCCCACCGGTCGGTCTACGACGAGCTCCTCGACCGGGTATCCGAGCGGGCCGGCCGTATCCGGATGGGCGACCCACTGGACGAGGACACCGAGATCGGGCCCCTGGCGTTCGAGGAACAGAGGAACAAGGTCGCGGGATACGTCGACCTGGGTCGCGCCGAGGGCGCCCGCGTCCTCACCGGTGGCCGCCCCTCGGACGGCGGCCTCGGCGGCTACTTCTACGAGCCCACGATCCTGGTCGACGTGGACAACGACATGCGCGTGGTCAGGGAGGAGATCTTCGGCCCGGTCCTCGCCGTCATGCCGTTCGACACCGAGGAGGAGGTCCTGCGCCTGGCGAACGACACCGAGTACGGACTCGCGGCCGGTGTGTGGACCTCGAACCTGGCGCGGGCCCACCGCATGGCCGACCGGCTGGAGGCGGGGACCGTGTGGGTCAACACCTACCGGGCGATGTCTCCGATGTCACCGCGCCAGGGCTTCAAGAGCAGTGGCGTAGGGGTCGAACACGGCACCGAGACCATGAAGGAGTACACGCGGCTCAAGAGCGTTTGGATCAACACCGGCGAGGACCCCGTCGCCGACCCCTTCGTCCTGAGGAGCTGAGATGCCACAGGTCGACATCACCCTGGCGGAAGGCCGCTCTCCGAGCCAGATCCGGGACCTGATGCACGACGTGCACACCGCCGTCCTGCGCACCACGAACACCAGACCGGAGTACATACGGGTCGTCGTCCACGAGGTGCCGCGCACTCACTGGTCCACCGGCGACAGGACGATCGAGGAAATGGATTCCGGCGGGCCCTACCCCGCCCCCGAAGACCAGGAGCAACAGTGAGATTTTCCCTCTTCTTGCACATGGAACGCTGGGACGAGAGCGTGAGCCCCTCCCAGCAGTTCGAGAACCTCACCGAACTCGCACAGATGGCCGAGGCGGGCGGATTCGGGACCGTGTGGATCGGCGAACACCACTCCATGGAGTTCGTGGGCTCCCCCAGCCCGATCCCCCAGCTCGCCTACCTGGCGGCACGCACCTCGACAATCCGGCTCGGCGCGGGCACCATCATCGCGCCCTTCTGGCACCCGGTCCGGGCCGCGGGCGAGGCCGCGCTGCTCGACGTGATCAGTGGCGGAAGGGCCGAGATCGGGCTGGCACGGGGTGCCCACCAGTTCGAGTTCGACCGGCTCGCGGACGGCCTGGCCGCGGCGGACGGCGGACAACACCTGCGGGAACTGGTCCCGGCGGTCCGTGCCCTCTGGCAGGGCGACTACGCCCACGACGGGGACATCTGGCGGTTCCCCACCTCCACCAGTGTGCCCAAGCCGGTGCAGCAGCCGACTCCACCCATGTGGGTCGCCGCACGCGACCCCAACTCCCACGACTTCGCCGTCGCCAACGGGTGCAACGTGATGGTCACTCCGCTCATGAAGGGCATCGAGGAGGTGGAGAACCTGGTGGACAAGTTCCGAACCGCCGTCCACAACCACCCCGAGGTGCCACGGCCCGAGCTCATGGTGCTGCGGCACACCCACGTGCACAGCCCCGAGGACCCCGACGGTTGGCGCCCCGCGGCCGAGGCGATCCAGCGCTACTACCGCACCTTCGACGCCTGGTTCAGGAACAAGGAGGCTCCCAAGGGCGGCTTCCTGGAACCGAGCCCGGTCTCGAAGTTCGCGGAGCGCCCGGAGTTCGAGCCCGAGTCGCTACGCCGGACCGCCGTGATCGGCACACCGGACGAGGTCGTCGAACGGCTGCGCCGGTACGAGGAGCTGGGCATCGACGAGTACAGCTTCTGGATCGACAACAGCCTCCCGCACGAGGAGAAGCGCGCCTCCCTCGAACGCTTCGTCAAGGAGGTCGTGCCCTACTTCCGGTAGTCGCGTCATGACCCCGACGATCGGGCACGGGTGGCCTCCAGCGGCGTTCTGGGGCCACCCGGCGTCTCCGCCCGATCCCGGCGAAGCCGCACCAAGAGCTCATCTCATTTGGGTTCTCGGCAACCTGACCCTGTGTCGATGGTTGAGCGGTTGGTGCCGGACGGATTATGGGAGTTGTTCCAGCGGGTGGTGCCCGAGGTGCCCACCCGGCCTCAAGGTGGGCGGCGCAGACACGGTGACCGTGAGGTGTTGGCCGCGATCATCTTCGTCGTCACGACCGGCTGTACTTGGGCTCAACTCCCAGTCCATCGCCTGGTCCGCAAGGGCGCGGAATCCTCCCATCTGCTGGGACGGCACCGCCGGCGGGTCGAACGCACCACGGCCGCCGACTCCACCGCCGCTACGAACGCAAAGGCGAGCACTTCCTCGCGTTCACCGGCGTCGCCCGCACGTTGACCTGCTTCCGCAAACTCACCGAATGAGACGACCTCTAAGCACCACAAGTGGTGCCGATCAAGCGTCTGGTCGCCGTCGCCGTCACCGGGCGCCGGTGGGCGGTGGGCGGTGGGCGGTCGAGGAAAACTTTCAGCAGGGCAAGGGCCTGGCCGGGTTGGACGAGCACCAGATGCGCATCTGGTGCTCTTGGCATCGGCGGATCCTGTTCGCGATGCTCGCCTACGCCTTCCTCACGGCGTACGTGGCCATCGAAGCTCGACAGAATCCCGCTGGGAAGGGCTGATCGCGTTGACCTTCAACGGGATCGCGCACTTGCTCAACGCCTTGTTCGTAGTGGCTTCTGATAGCAAGCATGCGCTGGGCCGGTAGCTGTTCAGACGCTTCCACCAGGCCAGCGCCCGCCAGCGCCACGACAGCAGATAGACCCTCCAGGAATCATGACAAACCGGACCTACAACTGGAGTACCAGCTCGCGGGACCCCACCACCCCACACCACGGAGCAGCAGTATCCGCAACCAATCGAAGGATCGTGGTGCACATCCTCAACCAACAAACCCTACCGCTCGACTGATCAGCCTGGCAGTGTCTTGGGTATGACTATAGCTGCCTACGCCTTGTGGGGTCTCTTCGGCTCAGGAGCCGTAGAAGGGCTACAACTCAATCAAGGAATCAGAAAATACAGGCGCTGGCCTTGGCTTTCCCCCGTCGAGCCAGACTTCGCCCCTTGGTGCACCTCCGTGCTAATAAGGTTATTTATTGGAAGTGGTCTAGCGGTAGCCTCAGGCTTAACAGATCAGATCTCAGGGCCGTTTGGAGCCCTGGCAATCGGAATCGCCTCTCCGTACATAATTGAACAATTGCAACGATCGGCCCATCAAGCACATAGTGCATCACAAACCGCACATCGACATGATGAGAATATCAAGAAGCTGAGGAGGCCTGATGAAGACGAGTGATCGGAGTTCTTTCACGCACCAACTGTGGTCTGCGATAGGAAGAAGTCCTGTACTCAAAGGGGGTAGCGCCAATGCCGCCAGGGCGAATCCTGAAGATCTCCTGACCGAGGAAGATCTTAGTGTTATGCAAGAAATCGCACGAGGCGTAACCACTGACATTGCAGCTCGGAATCTCAACCTTAGCCCGAGGTTACTCAGGCGAAAAATCAGAGCAATTTGCGATCTACTTCAAGCAGACACGCCAATCGAAGCTGTTACATACCTGGCAGAGAGGGGAAAGGTAGATACCACCCCTACCCCTTCATCATTTCAGCTCAGCCACGAGGAGATTGAGCTTCTTGCTGAAATCGCAACCGGAGCCACTACGGAGCAGGCTGCGCGAAATCTGAATTTATCCGCCAGAGCGCTACGTCGTAGGATTCGGAACATCTGCGACGTCCTCAAAGTGAACACTCCTATCGAAGCGGTCGTGTGGGCGGCACGCCACAAACTAATATAGCTGGCGCATTTCATACCGGATACGATAGATGCCTTAGTTTATACCGAAATTCCCTCCCGTTACTCAATGGAGGCGGGGAAGTGTCGAAGTCCTACGGGACCTGAGAAGGATCATCAGAAGGCAGGACTCAACGACAAGGACTGGACCGCGCGAGCTGCGCCACACGTTCGTGTCGCTGCTGTCGGACCACGAGGTGAGCATCGAGGAGATCTCACTACTGGTCGGTCACAACGGCACCGACACCACCGAACGCGTCTACCGCCACCAGCTGCGGCCGGTACGTCGGTCAGCGGCTCGGGCGATGGACGACATCCTCAACGACGTGGGCTGATACCCCCACCGACCCCGGTTCTACCCCACTTTTACCCCACCTGAGACGCAGAAAGAGGCCCACCAGATGGTGGACCCCTCTATGAACTGCTACTTCTCTGTCGGGACGGCGGGATTTGAACCCACGACCCCTTGACCCCCAGTCAAGTGCGCTACCAAACTGCGCTACGTCCCGTCCGTCGGACCGACACCGTCTCCGGTGTGGCCAACGGAGACGACTCTATCGCATCCCCCGAGCCGTTCGCGCCATGGTTCCCTCCACCCCGCCTGCGCAAGATCGGTCAAGCGGCTCCAGGGGTCGAACGAAGATACTGGTCCCATGACCGACCCCACCACCGGACGCGACCGGCTGCGTGAACTGCTCGACGCCGTCCTGGCCGAGGACAACACCCGCCTGAGCGACATGGCCGGGCAGGCGCACGCCTCACCCTTCCACTTCAGCCGCACCTTCGCCCGGGACACCGGCGAACCACCCGTGGCGCTGCGCCGTCGGGTGCTGTTGGAACGGGCCGCCTGGCAGATCGGGCAGGGCAGCGGTGTCACCGACGCCGCCTTCGCCGCCGGATACGAGTCCGTCGAGGGGTTCACCCGCGCGTTCGCACGCGCGTTCGGCCACCCGCCCAGCGCCACCACGGCCGGCAGCGGCCGGTGGCTGGCCGCGCCCAACGGGGTCCACTTCCATCCGCCGTTCCATCTGTGGGTGGAGGAGAACCCGAAGGGACGACCCGACATGGACCTCACCGCCTTCCAGGTGCACCACGACGTCGACGACACGGCCCTGCTCATCGACCTGGCCGCCGAACTGTCCCAGGAGGAGTACCAGAAGGTGCGCTCCCCCGGGCGAACCGTCCTGAGCTGGGACGGTCCCGAGGAGTCGATCGCGCACAGCCTGGACCGTCTGGTGTGGTCCAAGGAGGTGTGGCTGGCCTCCATCGAAGGGGGCGACTTCCCCGAGCACGGGGAGGACGATCCGGCTTCGCTGCGGGAACGGCACCGCGAGGCGGGGGCGCGGTGGATCGCCACCGTCGGTGACATCGGACGCCGGGGCGCCTGGGGCGACCGGCTGATCGACGCACTGTGCGACCCACCGGAGAGCTTCGTCATGGGCAGCGTGGTGGTGCACATGCTCACCTTCGCCGCGCACCGCAGGCAACTCGTACGGCACATGCTGCGCAAGGCGGGCATGGAGGTGGGCCACGGCGACCCCATCGAATGGCTACAGGACCACTACGGAGGAACGACATGACCAGGACCGTCTACGAGACCGCCACCAGCCTGGACGGGTTCATCGCCGACCAGGACAACTCCCTGGAGTGGCTGTTCGCGGTGGAGGGTGCTCAAGAGGGTGAGGCGATCGACTCCACCGCCGAGTTCATCAACGGCGCGGGCGCGATCCTCACCGGGGCGACCACCTACGAGTGGATCCTCCAGGAGCAGGGGGACAAGCCCTGGCCCTACAAGACACCCACCTGGGTGCTGACCCACCGCGACCTGCCCCGGGTCGAGGGCGACCTGCGGTTCCTGAGCGCCGACACCGACGACGAACTGCGCGCCCTGCACAAGGACATGGTCGAGACCGCCGACGGCAAGGACATCTGGGTGGTCGGCGGTGGACGCGTCGCCGCCGAACTGGCCCGGCTGGGCCTCCTCGACGAGGTTCGGGTGTCGATCGCCCCGATCAGCCTGGGCGGCGGCGCTCCCCTGCTGGACGGCCGGGTGCGGCTGCGGCCGCTGTCGGTCCGGCTCGCGGGCGCGTTCGCCTGTCTGAACTACGAGGTCGTCAAGGACTGACCGTCTACGACTCTGCCAGCAGTTCCGCGGCCCGGGCCACCTGGTCCTCGTCCAGGACGGGAATCCCGTGTTCGCGCAGCAGGTGCGCGGTGACCCCCTCCCCCGGGACCTTGCGCCCGGAGAAGGTGCCATCGAACACCTGGTGGGAACCGCAGGAGGGGCTGGACTGCTTGAGCAGGGCCACGACCACACCCTGCGCCCGCGCGGTGGCCAGCGCCGCGCGGGCGCCGGAGACGAAGTGATCGGTCACGTCCACGCCGTCGGGGGTGAGGATGCGGGCGCGACCCGCGAGAACGTCGGCGGCGTCGGCACCCGGCTCGATCTCGGCCGGTGGCCGGGGCACGGGCAGACCACCGGCGATCTCGGGGCAGTGCACGACCAGACGCCCCTCGGCGCGCCAGCCTTCGACGGTGGCGTCGTCCACCGGTTTGGCCCGCCCGTCGAAGCGGACCTTGCGCCCCATCAGACAGGCGCTCACCAGCACTTTGCGCATACGGCCACGCTACCCGGACGCCGACACGACCACATCCCACGCTTTCGTCACCCACAGTGCTTACCTGGATCCTTCACGTGATCACTGGGAGGGGAAGACGTGAGCGAGACACCACCCGAGAGCGGTGCGGGCCCCAAGGACACCCGGGTATTGGAGACCGACCACCGCACCACCCGCAAGGCCGTCACCGCCGCGGCCATCGGCAACGCGACCGAATGGTACGACTTCGGTGTCTACAGCTACCTGGCCACCACGATCGGGCTGGTGTTCTACCCGTCCCAGTCGGGTGGCGTCCAACTGATCGCGACATTCACCACCTTCGCCGCGGCGTTCCTCGTCCGCCCCCTCGGTGGTCTGTTCTTCGGTCCACTCGGTGACAGGATCGGCCGTAAGCAGGTACTCGCCTTCACCATGCTGCTCATGGCGGTGAGCACGTTCGCGATCGGGCTCATCCCCTCGGCGGAGACGATCGGCGTCGCCGCCCCGATCCTGCTTCTGGTCGCGCGCATGTCACAGGGCTTCTCCACCGGCGGCGAGTACGGTGGCGCGACCACCTTCATCGCCGAATACTCGCCCGACAAGCGTCGCGGGTTCCTGGCCTCCTGGCTGGAGTTCGGCACGATCAGCGGCTACGTGGCCGGCGCCTCCATCGTCACGCTGATGACGATGGCCCTGGGCAGCGAAACCATGGTGGAGTGGGGGTGGCGTATCCCATTCCTGTTGGCGCTTCCGCTGGGTGGCATCGGCCTCTACCTGCGTCTCAAACTGGAGGACACCCCGATCTTCGAGGGCTCCTCGGAGGGCTTCGCCAAGGACTCCACCGGTGAACGTCGCAAGGGCCAACTCCGGGAGACCTTCGTCGACCAGTGGCGCGCCATGCTGCTGTGCATGGGCCTGATCCTGGTCTTCAACGTCAACAACTACATGGTGACGGCCTACCTGCCCACCTACCTGGAGACCGAACTCGACTACGGGGCCTCCGCGGCGCTGGCGATCACCCTGGGCGGCATGGTGTTCATCCTCGCCACGGTCGCCCTGGTCGGGCGTCTCAGCGATCGGGTGGGCCGCAGACCGGTGTTGTTCACCGGCAGCCTGCTCTCGATCGTGCTGTCCTTGCCGGCCTTCTGGCTGATGCAGCGCGGTGAGCTGTGGGCGGTCGCCCTGGGCGTGGTGGTCCTGGCGATCACCCTGGTGCACTTCTCCGGTGCGGCGCCCGGCACCCTGCCGGCGTTCTTCCCCACCAAGGTCCGCTATGGCGCGTTGGCCGTCAGCTTCAACGTCTCGGTGGCGTTGTTCGGTGGCACCACCCCGCTGCTCTCGGAGTCGCTGATCCAGGCCACCGGCAACCTCTACGCCCCGGCGTGGTTGCTCATGGCCGCCGGGGTGGTGGGCGTCCTGGTGGTGTGGCGGATGCGGGAGAGCGCCGGGCGACCGTTGCCGGGCGCGCCGGCCATCCCGGTGCCGCGTCCGCGCCAGAACGTGGAACCCGCGCCGAGGCCCCGCCCCGGCAACGTACGCCGCCTGCCCTAGGCGTCCCGTCCCTGACACACGAAGAGGGCTCCCCGTGATCGGGGAGCCCTCCGCACTCATACGCGAAACCCTAGCGGCGACCGCCGGACTTGCGGTCGGGGCGCACGCTGCCCTTGGAGGCGCGGCCCGGGGCCCCGCCCTTCTTCTCCCGGATGCGCATGCTGATGTGCACCGGGGTGCCCTGGAAACCGAAGTCCTCGCGCAGACGCCGCTCGATGAACCGGCGGTAGTTGTCCTCCAGGAACCCGGTCGTGAACAGGATGAAGTGCGGCGGACGCGATCCGGCCTGGGTCCCGAACAGGATCTTGGGCTGCCTGCCACCGCGCGCCGGCGGCGGGGTGGCCGCCACCAGGTCCTTGAGCCAGTTGTTGAGCTGACCGGTGGAGATGCGCTGGTTCCAGCCCGTCAGGCTGGTCTCGATCGCGGGAACCAACCGCTCCATGTGGCGGCCGGTGGCGGCGGAGATGTTCACCCGGGGCGCCCACGACACCCGCGCCAACTGCCGGTCGATCTCCTTCTCCAGGTAGGTCCGGCGCTCCTCGTCCAGGATGTCCCACTTGTTGAAGGCCAGGACCAGACCACGGCCGGCCTCGACGACCTGCTCGACCACGCGGATGTCCTGCTCGGCCAGCGGCTCGCTGACGTCGATCAGCACCACCGCCACCTCGGCCCGCTCCAGGGCGCTACCGGTGCGCATCGTCGCGTAGTAGTCCGCGCCCTGCAGCGCGCGGAACTTGCGACGGATACCGGCGGTGTCGATGAACTTCCAGGTCTGGCCGCCCAACTCGATGAGCTCGTCGACCGCGTCACGGGTGGTACCCGCCACGGAGTCCACGACCACGCGGTCCTCACCGGCCAGCCGGTTGAGCAGGCTGGACTTGCCGACGTTGGGCCGACCCACCAGGGCCACCCGGGACGGACCGCCCTCGCCATCGCCCTCGTCCTCGCCCCGGGGGGCCTCGGGGAAGGCCTCCACCACGGCGTCGAGCATGTCACCGGTTCCGCGACCGTGCAGTGCACTGATCGGGAAGGGCTCCCCCACCCCCAGGTTCCACAGGTTGAGGGCGTCGGACTCCTGCTGACCACCGTCGACCTTGTTCGCGGCCAGGACCACGGGACTCTTGGTGGCCCGCAGCACGCGGGTGACGGCCTCGTCGGCGTCGGTGATGCCGACCGTGGCGTCCACCACGAACAGGATCACGTCGGCGGTCTGCGCCGCGTACTCGGCCTGACGGGCGACCATCGCGGCCAGCCCGCTGACGCTGGTCTCCCAACCACCGGTGTCCACCAGGGTGAACCGGTGGTTCTGCCACTCGGCGTCGTAGGCGACCCGGTCACGGGTCACACCTGGAACGTCCTCGACCACGGCCTCACGGCGGCCGATGATCCGGTTCACCAGGCTGGACTTACCGACGTTGGGGCGACCGACCACCGCCACCACGGGCAGGGCCGACTCGGTTTCCTCGGTCTCGTATCCCACATCGGACACGTCGAACTCGCTCATTACCCACTACTCCCGGTTCGAGGTCCTCGCGCGCCCAGGATGCGTGCCGCGAGGATGCTGAGATTCCACGGGGAGACCCCCGTGGTGATGCCGGCGTTCGCCGGTGGTGCTATCCGACCTTGGCCTCGTCGGCCAGTTCGACCACCAGGGCCACGACCTCCTCCAGCGTCAGGCCGGTGGTGTCGAGCTCGGTGGCGTCGGCGGTCTGGGTCAGCGGCGAGTGGGCGCGACTGGAGTCGAGCTTGTCGCGGCGGGCCAGGTCGGCCTGGGTGGCGGCGACGTCGCCGGTCCGGACCTCCTTGCTGCGCCGCTGCGCGCGGGCCTCGGCGCTGGCGGTGATGAACAGCTTCACCGGAGCGTCGGGGGCCACCACCGTGGTGATGTCCCGGCCCTCGACCACGATGCCGGCGGACTCCGCCCTGGCGGCCTCGATGATCTCGCGCTGGGTGCGCACCAGCAGCGCACGCGCCTCGGGCACCGCCGAGACCGCGCTGACGTTGGTGGTGACGTCCTTGCCACGGATGTCGGTGGCCACGTCACGGCCGTCGACCGTAACGGTGGGCGCGTCCGGGTCGGTGCCCATGGAGATCATGGGACGCTCGACGTTGGCGGCCACCGCGGCGGCGTCGTTCACGTCCACCCCGTGGTGCAACATCCACCAGGTCAGGGCCCGGTACATGGCCCCGGTGTCGAGGTAGCGCAGCTCACGCACCCGGGCCACGCCCCTGGCCGTGCTCGACTTGCCCGACCCGGAGGGACCGTCGATGGCGATGACGATTCCGGTGTGCTGCGCGCTCACTACTGCTGACTCCCTCGGTCCACTCTTCGCCGACGCCCAAGACTACCTTCGCGCGACCCGCCCTCGGACCATGGAACGGAGCGGTCTCACACCCCCGGGTGGACCGACCATCCGTCGGCCGAAAGCGCCTCGGCGAGGACGTCCACCGCTTCCGGCAGCACGTACAACTCGGCCACGCCCAGCGGTAGTCCCGGACTGTGCTCGATGCGCACGTCCTCGATGTTGACCCCGGCGGTGGCGGCGGCCGCGAACAGGCGGCCCAACGAGCCGGGTTCGTCGGGGATCACCACGGGGATCACGGTGTACTCCGGACGACGGACCGAACCGTGCTTGCCGGGGATGCGGCCGTGCCCGGCACGGCCGCGCTCCAGCAGGTCCCGGACCGGTTCCGCCGTATGGTCCGCCAACGCCTCCGCGGCGGCGGCCAGGTCCGCGGCCACCTCGCTCAGCACCCGCGCCACCGGGGCGGCGTTGTGGGTGAGGATCTCCTCCCACATGCGCGGGTCGCCGCCGGCGATACGGGTGACGTCTCGCACCCCCTGACCGGCGAGCGCCAACGCGGTCGCGTCCCCGTCCAGCAACCGCGCGGCCACCGAGGAGGAGGCCACGTGCGGAACGTGCGAGACCAGTGCCACCGCCCGGTCGTGCGCGTCACCGTCCAGCACCAGCGGGTCCGCGCCGCAGAGCCGGGCCAGTTCGGTCACGGCCGCCACCGACCCCGGGTCGGCCTTCCCGGTGGGGCACAGCGCCCAGGATCGGCCCAGGAACAGGTCGGCGCGGGCCGCGCCTGGGCCCTGCTTCTCCCGACCTCCCATGGGATGCCCGGGCACGAACGTGGCCATGTCACAGCCCGCGCGTTCGGCCTCGCGCAGCACGCTCGCCTTCACGCTGGCCACGTCGGTGTACACCTGGGCCAGGCCGCGGTTCTGGGCCTCGCGCAGCACCGACGGAATGACGGCCGGAGGTGCGGCGATCACCGCCAGATCCGCCGGGGCGGTCTCGGTCGCCTCGTCCAGGGGTCGTCCTGCGCCCAGGTCACGGGCCAACCGGAGCGACGCCGCGTCGGGGTCGGACAACGTGACGTCGACACCACGCCCGCGCAGGGCCAACGCGATCGACGTGCCGATCAGACCGGTGCCGATCACCGTCACCCGACGCAGGTCGATTCGCCGATCCCCGGCCGTGCCGCTGCTCACTCGCCTGTCCCCCGACCTCGACTTCTTCCCCGAACCCCCAGGGTAGGGCCTCGTACCTACTGGGCGATGTCCAGACGCAACGCCTGGGCGCCGCGCAGGTACACGTGCTGGACCTCCGAGCGGGGACGGTCGGTCTCCACGTGCGCCATGAGCCGCACCACCCGGGGCAGGGCGTGCGGCACGGAGATCTCCGTGGCGCACATGAGCGGAACGTCGGAGAACCCGACCTTGCGCGCCGCCAACGCCGGGAACTCACTGGTCAGATCGGGGGTGGCGGTGAACACCACGCTGATCACGTCGTCGGTGGTGAGCCCGTTGCGCCGCATCACCTCCGAGACCAACTCGGCCGTGGCCTCCAGCACCTGCTCACGTTCGTCCGCGTCGACCTGTACCGCTCCACGGATGGCCCGTACCGCCACGTTCTTCCCGCCTCGTCCTCGTTTCCGCGCCGCCCGAAAAACGCGACGGCGGCCACCCCGGTTCGGGGTGGCCGCCGTCAACTGTATCGACAGCGCTCGGTTACAGCGCCGCCTGCTTGTACAGTTCGCCGACCTCACGC
Organism: Nocardiopsis sp. NPDC055879; assembly: GCF_053615935.1. Lineage (NCBI taxonomy): Bacteria > Bacillati > Actinomycetota > Actinomycetes > Streptosporangiales > Nocardiopsidaceae > Nocardiopsis > Nocardiopsis sp. NPDC055879. The sequence continues at coordinate 201,108 of NZ_JBSHCT010000003.1, read as the reverse complement.
TGGCTGAGCGAGCGCATCGTGCCCAGCTTGAGGTTGTTCAGGTCGATCGGACCGACCTGGGTGCGGGCCAGGTCCGCGACCGGGTGGCCCACGGCCTCCATGAGACGACGCACGATGTGCTTGCGTCCCTCGTGCAGCCGGATCTCCACCATGGCCTGCTGGTCGTCGTTGTCGACCACGCGGAAGGAGTGGACCTTCACGGGCCCGTCCTCCAACTCCACGCCCTTCTCCAACTCGCGCACCACCCGGTGCGGCACCGGGCCGGACACCTTGGCCACATAGGTCTTGATGACCTTGTAGCGCGGGTGCGTGAGCCGGTTGGCGAGCTCACCGTCGTTGGTCAGCAGGATCAGACCCTCGGTCTCGGTGTCCAGGCGACCGACGTGGAAGATGCGCTCGGAGGTCTGACCGGCGTAGTCGGCCAGGGTCGGGCGCCCCTGCGGGTCCCACATGGTGCTGACCACGCCGCGGGGCTTGTTCAGCGCGAAGTAGAGCTTGTCCGGAGCGGTGACCACACGCATGCCGTCGACGCGGATCTCGGAGACCTCCGGGTCCACGCGCGCGCCGAACCTGCGGACGATCTCCCCGTCGACGCTGACGCGACCGGCGGCGATCATCTCCTCGCTGGCGCGACGGCTGGCGACACCGGCCGCGGCGAGTGCCTTCTGCAGGCGGATGCCACCGGGCACGTCGGTGTAGCCGTCACGGTCGTCGCCGTGATGGTCGTCGTCGCGCGGGTCGTAGTCGGCGCGCAGCGCGTTGAGGCGCTCGCGTGCCGCCTTGGACAGCTCGTTCTCGCTCTTGCCACCGGCGACCGGGGCCGGGCCGCGGTTGTCGCGGCGCGGACGCTCGTCGCGTCGGTTGTCACGGCCACCGCCACCACGTCGGTCGTCCCGACGCTCGAAGGAACGACCACCACGGTCGTCACGTCGATTGTCGCGACGGTCATCCCGTCGATCGTCACGTCGGTCGTCGCGACCGCGGAAACCACCGCGGTCACGGTCACGGTCGTCACGCCGCGGACGGTCATCGCGCTCGAAGCGCCCGCCACCACGACGATCATCACGCCGGTCATCGCGCTGGAAACGTCCGCCACCTCGGCGGTCGTCTTGTCGCTGGGGGCGGTGGCCTCGGCCACCGCGGTCGTCATTGTCGCCGCGCTCACCGCGCGGGGCGTATCCGTCGCGCCGCTCACCGCGGGGACGTTCGTTGTCAGTTGTGCTCACCGGTGTCGTCAAGACCTTCGATGTCGTCGGGGAGGAACGGCGCCAGATCAGGCAGCTCGTCGAGGCCGCGCAGGCCCAACCGTTCCAGGAAATAGGAAGTGGTCCGATACAGCATCGCACCGGACTCGGGGTCGTGACCGGCCTCTTCGATCAGCCCCCTCAGTACGAGGGTACGCATGACTCCGTCGCAGTTGACCCCGCGTACAGCGGAGACCCTGCCACGGGAGACCGGTTGGCGGTAGGCGACCACCGCCATCGTCTCTAGTGCGGCCTGGGTCAGCCGCACTTCCTGCCCTTCCCTGAGGAAGTGCTCGACGATGTCGGCGCACTCGGGTCGCGTGTACACACGCCACCCCTCGGCCACCGCCCGTAGGTCGAAACCACGGCCCTGCTCGGTGTATTCCCGGGACAGGTCCTCCAGGGTGCGGGTGACCACGTCGAGGGGGACGTCCAGGGCTCGCGCCAGGTCGAACTCGGACACGGGCTGGTCGATGACCATCAGGACGGCTTCCAGGTCACGGCGCAGCGTGGGCGGCGCTTCCGCCCGATCGACCGCGTGTTCCATGGTCATGGTCACTCCCCCTCGTCATAGTCGCCGGCCACCTCGACCTCGCCTTCGCCACCGGTCCAGGTGACAAGAAGCTCGCCCAAGGGTTCGGGCTGGTCGAAGCCCACGTTGGAGGCCCGGTACAGCTCCAGCAACGCCAGGAAACGCGCGACGATCTCGAACGTACCGGTGCAGGCGACCGTCAGCTCCGCGAACGTGAGTCGTCCGTGCTCGCGCAGTTCCGCGACCATCAACTCGCCCTGTTCCTTGACCGAGGTCTTGGTCTGGTGGATGTGGGTGACGGGGACGCTCGGCGGTTCCTTGGGGGTGAAGACCAACCCGGCAAGGGCGGCGAACTCCTCGGGACCGAGTTTGAACAGCACGTCCGGTCGCATGCCGGCGAACCGTTCCTCCAACGGCACCGCGCGGGCGTAACGGCGTCCCTGGGAGGCCAGCCGCTCGCGCATGTAGGAGGCGACCTCCTTGTAGGCGCGGTACTGCAGCAGCCGGGCGAACAGCAGGTCGCGGGCCTCCAGCAGCGCCAGGTCGGCCTCGTCCTCCACGTCGCCGCGCGGCAGCAGCCGGGCCGCCTTCAGGTCCAGCAGGGTGGCCGCGACCAGCAGGAAGTTGCTGGCCTGGTCCAGGTCCCATTCGTCCCCGTGGGCACGGATGTGCGCGATGAACTCGTCGGTGACCTGGGACAGCGCCACCTCGGTGATGTCGAGCTTGTGTTTCGAGATAAGCCCGAGGAGCAGGTCGAAGGGCCCCTCGAAGTTGTCCAGGTGGACCTGGAAGGTGTTCTCGTCGACCTCGTCGACGTCCTCAGTCACCATGGCGGGTCCACGTCCTTTCGCACATGGAACAAGGGTGGCACCACCCGGGACCCTCCGGTGACGAGAACGGGCCCGGGTCGACCGCTCCCCCAGCGATCGCCCCGGGCCCCTCGTGTCAGTCCTCGCTCAGCCGACGGACCAACATGCTGCTCGATCCGTGCTCCTCGAAGTCGGCGAGCAGCACCGCCACCGCCTCACGGACGAGGCGGCCGCGGTCGGCCGACAGTCCGTGTTCGGCCCGCAGTGACAGCCTGGTCTGTTCCAGGGCCAGCAGTTCGGCTCCGGAGACGTAGACGGTGATCTTCTCGTCGTGACGCTGGCGCCCGCTGGGTTTGGGCGCCCGGCGGGCGCTCTTGGAGCCGCGCCCGGTCCTCTTGGACCTGCCGGCGTCATCGGATCCGTTGGCCTTGTGCGTGGTCCGCTTCGACGAGCCCTCGGCCGAGTCCTGTCGTGTCTGTTCCGGTACCTGGTGTCGGTGGTCGGTCTCCGGCTCTTCCGGTTCGGGACCGGAGGGGCGGAAGAACAACTCGTCCGCCCCGGGTAGCGTCACGCGCCGTGACCGCTGAGAGGCCACCTCGCCAGCACCTCCTTGGCCAGAGCCCGGTAGGCGTTGGCCCCGGCCGAGGACGAGTCGAACCTGGTGATGGGTTCGCCCGCCACGGTGGCGTCCGGGAAGCGCACGGTGCGGTTGATCACCGTGCCGTAGACCTTGTCGCCGAACCCGTCCACGATCGTGGACAGCACCTCGCGTGCGTGCAGGGTGCGCGGGTCGTACATGGTCCCGAGGAAACCGTCGATGACCAGTTCCTCGTTGAGTCGTTCCTGGACCTTCTGGATGGTGTCCATCAGCAGCGCCACACCGCGCAGCGCGAAGAACTCGCACTCCAACGGCACGATGACACCGTCGGCGGCGGTCAGCGCGTTGACGGTGAGCAGGCCCAGCGACGGCTGACAGTCGATCAGGATGACGTCGTAGTCGTTGATGACCGGACGCAGCGCGCGCCCCAACATCTGCTCGCGGGCCACCTCGCCGACCAGCTGCACCTCGGCGGCCGAGAGGTCGATGTTGCTCGGAATGAGGTCCAGGCCGTCGATGTCCGTCTTGAGCAGGACGTCCTCTACCGACACATCCCGCTGCATGAGCAGGTTGTAGACGGTCAGGTCCAGCTCACGCGGGTCCAGGCGGCCCAACCCCACCGACAGGGCGCCCTGCGGGTCGAAGTCGACCAGCAGCACCCGCCTGCCGTACTCGGCGATGGCGGCACCGAGGTTGATGGTGGTGGTGGTCTTACCGACCCCACCCTTCTGATTACACAGTGCTACAATCCGTGCCGGGCCGTGTTCGTCCAACGGCTCTGGCTCTGGATATGTGCGCACCGGTCTCTTGGTGTGCAGATCCGCCCCCGTGTTGCGTGTCGTCCCCCACGGGTTGTTCACCGGGTCGGCGAGGTCCCCCCCGCCGACGGGTGCGGTGTTCGCCGCCTCGTCGTACTCCGACCAGTTCACAACCCTTGACCTCCCCTACGGACCGGCCACGGCCCGATGGGACTCTTGACGTCTCCCACGACTGGCCGCCGTCGGAAACTCAATATGTCGACAGCAACGTACCTTCGTGCGGCGACTCTAGAACGGCGACACGGCGCACTTCAACATGATCAGATGAGTATTCGTCGCCGTGCGTACCGAGGGGGCCTGGCCGCACGTATCCTTCCTTCTCGTAGGAGAAGGGTACACACCAGACACCCTGTTCCGGCCCCGAACGACAAGCCTTCCGGCCCCACCTGCCAGGACCCCCCATCGCCGCCGGCGATCACCTTCGTGCCCTGGGGTGACTGGTGGCGTACACCTCCCGCAACCGTTCCACGGTCACGAGCGTGTACACCTGGGTGGTGGTGACCGAACTGTGCCCCAGCAACTCCTGCACCACCCGGATGTCGGCACCCCCGTCGAGCAGGTGCGTGGCGAAGGAATGGCGCAGGGTATGCGGGGAGATCCCCTCGACCCCGGCCCTCTCGGCCACCGCCGACAACAACGCCCACCCGCCCTGCCGGGTCAACCGGCCCCCGCGCGCGTTGACGAACAGCGCCGGCCCACCGCGGCCGGAAGCGGCCAGTGTCGGCCGTGCCCTGGTCAGGTACCCGCCCAGGGCACGGCGGGCGTGCGAGCCGAGCGGCACCAGACGTTCGCGTCCGCCCTTGCCGCGGAACCGCACCAGACCGACCTGTGAGCTCTCCCTCACCGCCTCGGCCACGTCGTCCACGTCGAGCCCCACCGCCTCCGAGATCCGCGCACCGGTGCCGTAGAGCAACTCCAACAGGGCCCGATCGCGCAGGGCCAACAGGTCGGCTCGCGCGTCGGAGGCGGGGGCGTCCTCGGGGCCGGCCGCGGCCAACAACCGCTCGACCGCGTCCAAGGGGATCGCCTTGGGCAGACGCATGGGCGAGGCGGGCGGTGCCACCTCCGCGGCCGGGTCGGTGGTCGCCCACCCCTCGCGCACCGCGAACCGGTGCAGCCCGCGCACCGCGGCCAACGTGCGACCGACCGAGGCCGGCCCCAGAGGGGCGTGATCCTCGTCGCCCTCGCGCAGTGCCGTGAGGAAGGAGCCCACCCGTCCCGTGGTCACCCCGCCCGGTTCCGTCACACCGAGGGCGTTCAGGTACTCCACGTACCGGCCCAGGTCACGCCGGTACGCGGACAGGGTGTTGACGGACAGCGCCCGCTCGGCGCTCAGATGGTCCAGGAAGGCGGCGCGGGCCCGTTCCAGCGGCCCACGCTCCGGTTCCCCCTCCACGGCTCAGTGGTCGCCGGCCACGGGCAGCGACGCGAATCCGTCGGCCGCCGCGGCGTGCGCCGCCAGGATCCCGATGACCGTCGCGCCGTTGTGCAGTCGGCCGCGGAGCACGGCGCGCACCGCCTCCTCCAGCGGCAACCATTCGGCGGCCAGATCGGTCTCCTCGTGTTCGCGTACGAAGTCGATCTCCTCCTCGGGCACCTCGGACAGGTCCCGGGCGAGGAAGAGGTGGATGCGTTCGTTGGAGAACCCGGTGCTGGGGAAGAAGTCGGGCAGCTTGTGCCAGGTGGCGGCGCGCAGCCCCGCCTCCTCCACCAACTCCCGGCGGGCGGTGGCCAACGGGCCCTCCCCCTCGACGTCCAGCACACCGGCGGGCAGCTCCCACAGGGTGTGTCCGACGGCGTGCCGGTACTGGCGCTGCAACAGCACCCGACCACGCTCGTCCAGGGCCAGGATCGCCGCCGCGCCCGGGTGGTCCATGTAGTCACGGGCCGCCACGGTACGTCCCTCGCCGTTGGCGCCGGGCATCTCCACCCAGTCCGTGCGCATCGCGCACTTGGCCCCGCGGAACCGCTCCTCGGAGCGTTCCACCGGCCACGACTCGGGGGCGTCCGCGACCCTCGCGTACGCCCCCGTCGTCTCTTCTGCGACCCGGTCGGTCATTCGGCCCCTCTCACTCGGGCCCCGCCGACCGTCGCCTAGGACTCCTTGTGCTCCAGCGCGGCGGAGATCAGCCCGCTGAAGAGCGGGTTGGCGTTGGTCGGGCGGGACCGCAGCTCCGGGTGCGCCTGCGTCGCGATGAAGAACGGGTGGACGTCCCGGGGCAGCTCCACGTACTCCACCAGCTTGCCATCAGGGGAGAGTCCGGAGAACACCAGGCCCGCCTCCTCCAGCTTCTCGCGGTAGGCGTTGTTGACCTCGAACCGGTGGCGGTGACGCTCGGAGACCTGCGCCCGACCGTCGTACAGGTCACGGACCAGGGTGCCCTCACCCAGGTCGGCCGGGTACAGGCCGAGCCGCATCGTGCCGCCCATGTCGCGGTCGCCGGCGACCACGTCCTCCTGGTCCGCCATGGTGGCGATGACCGGGTCGACGGCCTTGTCGTCGAACTCCAGGCTGTTGGCGCCCTCCAGGCCGAGCACGTTGCGGGCGTACTCGATGACCATGCCCTGCAGACCCAGGCAGATGCCCAGCAGCGGGATCCCGTTCTCACGGGCGTAGCGGATGGCGCCGAGCTTGCCCTCGATGCCGCGAACGCCGAACCCACCGGGGATGAGGATGCCGTCGGCGCCGTCGAGCTCGGCGGCCGCACCCGAGGGGCTGGCGCAGTTGTCGCTGGCGACCCAGCGAAGGTTCACCCGGGTGTCCGTGGCGAAACCACCGGCGCGCAGCGCCTCGCTGACCGACAGGTAGGCGTCGGGCAGGTCGATGTACTTGCCGACCATGGCGATGGTGACCTCGTGGTCGGGCTGGTGCACGCGACGCAGCAGCTCGTCCCACTCGGTCCAGTCCACGTCCCGGAAGGGCATGCCCAGGCGGCGGACGACGTAGGCGTCCAGGCCCTCGCGGTGCAGCACCTTGGGGATGTCGTAGATGGAGGGCGCGTCGGGGGTGGAGACCACGCCGGCCTCGTCCACGTCGCACATGAGGCTGATCTTGGACTTGAGGCTCTGGGTGATGGGCCGGTCCGAGCGGCACACGATGGCGTCGGGCTGGATTCCGATGCTGCGCAGGGCCGCGACCGAGTGCTGGGTCGGCTTGGTCTTCATCTCGCCGGCGGGGCCGAGGAACGGGATGAGGGACACGTGCAGGAAGAAGCAGTTCTCCCGGCCGATCTCGTGGCGGATCTGGCGGACCGACTCCAGGAAGGGCTGCGACTCGATGTCGCCGACCGTGCCGCCGATCTCGGTGATGACGATGTCGACGTCGGGGTGGTCCATCGCGTAGATGCGCGACTTGATCTCGTTGGTGATGTGCGGGATGACCTGCACGGTGTCACCGAGGTAGGCGCCCTGTCGCTCCTTGGCGATGACGCTGGAGTAGATCTGACCGGTGGTGACGTTGGCGGACGCGGACAGCTCCACGTCCAGGAAACGCTCGTAGTGGCCCACGTCCAGGTCGGTCTCGGCACCGTCGTCGGTGACGAAGACCTCGCCGTGCTGGAAGGGGTTCATCGTGCCGGGGTCGACGTTGAGGTAGGGGTCCAGCTTCTGCATGGTGACCCGCAGACCTCGCGACTTCAGGAGTCGACCCAGGCTGGAGGCGGTGAGGCCCTTGCCAAGACTGGAGGCGACGCCGCCAGTAACGAAAAGGTGCTTGGTACTCGCGGCGGATGCCAAAGTGTTGCTCCCGTGGTGTGAGTGGCTACGGCGGGCTCGCAAGAGCCGAGCGACCGTGCGGCGGTCCGGGTCCGAGCGGCGGCCATGCCGTTTCAGCACGTCGGACTCCACGGGGCACCAGGATAACAGGCCCCCCGTTCGCCCACACCGGGCCAACTGTTCCCACCCTCGTTCTGTTCCCCGCCACCACCCGAAAGCCCACTCACAATGACCACCACGTCGGCGTTTTCGCGTGTCATCACCGTTGGTGTGGTGGCGAAGGCAACACCGCTCAGGCGGGGAAGTTCCCGGCGCGACCCAGGTAGGCGGGCGGGGACTTGGCGAGCCGCTCCCCCATCCAGTCGCCCAGGGCCGCGGCCTCCGACAAACTCACACCGGTGCGCAGGCCGCTGCGGTGCAGCAGGTAGAGCAGGTCCTCGGTGCCGATGTTCCCGGTGGCGGCGGGGGCGAAGGGGCACCCGCCGAACCCGCCGAGGCTGGAGTCGAGTACCCGCACGCCCTCCTCCACGGCGGCCAACGCGTTGGCGTAGCCGGTGTTACGGGTGTTGTGGAAGTGACAGCGCAGGGTCCGCCCGGGCGCGGCCTCGGCGGTCAGCCGCAGCAGTTCACGGACCTGGGAGGGCACACCCACGCCGATGGTGTCGGCCAATGCGATCTCCACCGCGCTCGTCTCGGCGATCCGGCGCACCACCCGGGCGACCCGTTCGGGGGCGACCTCGCCGTCGAAGGGACAGCCGAAGGCGGTGGAGACGGTGACGCTCAACGGCACACCGGTGCCCTGGAGGGCCTTGTCCATGTCGACCAAGGCGTCGAGCATCTCCTCGACCGTGCTCCCCTGGTTGCGGACGCTGAACCCGTCGGTGGCCGGCACCGCGACGTTGACCTCCGACACCCCGGCGGCCAGGGCCCGGTCCAGGCCGCGGCGGTTGAGCGCCAGTCCGATGAAGGAGACCCCCGGATCCCGCCGGACCCCGGCCATGATCTCCTCGGCCCCGGCCATCTGCGGTACCCGCTTGGGGTTGACGAAGCTGACGGCCTCGATCCGCCGCACCCCGGCGGCGACCGCCCGGTCGATCAGTTCGATCCGATCCTCGACCGACAGCACGGTGGACTCGTTCTGCAGGCCGTCACGCGGTCCCACCTCGACGATCTCCACGTGCTCGCCGCCCTCGGCCCCACGGTCGTTCGTGGTCATCAGGTCCACCTCTCACGCTCCGTCGCGTCTCGCGCCCCCAGGTTAGGGGAGGGCGAGGGTGACCCCCATCACCGGGGGTCGGAGTGCGACCCTCGCCTCTGGTCAGCGCAGGGCGAGGGCGGGACGGACCTCCCACGTGGTCCACACCGGCCGGTAGCCCATGCGGTGCCAGAACGGCCCCGACAGCGGGTTCATCGCGGCGTAGTTGAGCACCGACACACCCACTCCGTGGCTGTCCAGCGCCTGGTGGGCCTGGCTGACCAGGGCGGTGCCGATCCCGTGACCGCGCTCGGCGGCGGTCACCACCCCGTAGCCGATGTGGGCGATCGGGCGGGCCCGCACCAGGGACTTGGCCCATCGGGAGCGTTCGGGCGGGGAGACCCACAACAGGCCCACGGCACGGCCGCGGCGTTCGGCCAACCAGATCCACGAACGGGATCGGTTCAGCGCCCGGGCGGCCACCTTGCGGGTCTGCTCGGCGGTGTCGGGCTGCAGGAAGACCCCGCCGAAGTGCTGTTCGTAGCGGTGCTCCTCCATCAGCAGGCCGACCACCTGGGTCAGGTCACTGATGTCGGCGAGCCGGATGGCCACGTCGCGTGGGGGCAGCGATGGCGGCACCCCGCGTCGGCGTTGGCGCGCCGCGAGCACGGTGTAGGGCTGTAGGCCGTGGCGTTGCAGCGGGATGATCCCGGTGACGTCACGGGCGGGCCAGCTGACCAGGGCCGCCGACTCCGAACCGGTGCCGGAGGGCAGGTCCTCCAGTTGGTCGCGCCAGCTGGTGAGCAGTGAGTCCAGGGCACGGGCCGGTTCGGGGCCACCGACGATGGGGGTGAGCCAGTGCTGGTCGGGCACGCCCCAGATCCGGCCGACCTCGCCGGGTTGGTACCAGGTGTAGTGCATGCTGCCCGCGGCGACGGGGAGGCCGTCCTCGTCGCTGACGGTCAGGAGCGGGTAGGAATCGGGGGCGAAACCCACGGGTTCGGGTAGCAGGGGGTCGGCCTCCGCCCAGCGTTGGGCGGCCGAACGCACCAACGGGTCGAGTCCGACGTCGCCCCCGGGCGACTCATCATGTCGCACCCGTGCGACATAACCGCTCATCCACCCCTCCCATAGCGGGTTCTTCCCAAGTGAACACCCTCGGTTCTGGCGCGGACCGAGCCGCGGTCGCCCTCACACCACGGCGCGGACATAACGGTGTCTGAGGGACCAGAACGACCGTACCGCCTCATCGCGGTACCGGCACACGGAATCGGAGAATCGGGCGGTGGTCCGGCATCATCTCCCGTACCGCGCGGAAGGACGGGCTCTACGGTAACGGATCTCGGATCACTCTCGGGTGGCGGGTCGGTGTATCGATAGACACGAAGTCGCCCGCGTGACGGGCGATCCCGCCGAAGGTCAGCCCTCGTCGTCGCCCGCCGCGTTGACGGTGGTGTTGCGCCCCTGGTTGATCACCTCGGGATCACCCTCGGCGAAGGTGATCTCGTTGTCCACGCCCACCAGGACGATCTTCTCGGCGCTGCCGACATCGACGACCGACCCCCGGCCGGTGGCGCGCACCACCCCGCAGTCGCCGGCGAGGACGACGGTGGCGCGGTCCGCGGAGACCACGACCTCCCGTTCCTCGCAGTCCTCGCGCACGTCGGTCCCGTCGTCGACCACGAGGATCACCTCGTCGTCGATGACGTTGCCCTCGGGCTCGCTCGTGGTCTCCTGCCCCTGCCCGGCCTCGGGTGAGGGGGCGCTCTCCTCGGGGGCCGCCCTGCCCATGTCGCACCCGGCCAGCAAGGAGCCGAGCAGGACCGCGCCCCCCATACCTTTGAGCACCCGACCGAGCATGGAACTCTCCCACCAGAAAACGGCAATCACGACATACCTCTTGGATAAAACCCAAGACTATGTCACGCGAAGGTAACTACGCGACCTAAGCGTTCTGTGATCGTTTCCGATTCGATACATTCCGATCGGGATCATCGGGGCACCCGAGGTTGTCACTTCACCCCGGCGGCGTCCATGCCACGAAGCTCACGCTTCAACTCACCGATCTCGTCGCGCAACCTCGCCGCCAACTCGAAGTGAAGATCCGTGGCGGCCTGGTGCATCTGCTCACCGAGCTGCTCGATGAGACCGGCCAGCTCGGCCCGCGGCATGTTGGCCACGTCCGCCTTCTCACCCAACGCCGGCACCGGGGCCTTCACGGACTTGCCCCCCTGCCGATAGCCGGTCGCCATGAGCTCCTCGGTGTCCACGTCCTCGCGGTTGAGGGTGTCGAGGATGTCGGCGATCTGCTTGCGCAACGGGGTCGGGTCGATGCCGTGCTCGGCGTTGTAGGCCAACTGCTTGTCCCGGCGCCGATTGGTCTCCTCGATGGCGGCGCGCATGGAGTCGGTCACGTGGTCGGCGTACATGTGCACCTGACCGGCCACGTTACGGGCCGCACGACCGATGGTCTGGATCAGCGAGGTCTCCGAACGCAGGAAACCCTCCTTGTCCGCGTCCAGGATCGCCACCAGCGACACCTCGGGCAGGTCCAGGCCCTCACGCAGCAGGTTGATGCCGACCAGCACGTCGAACTCACCCACCCGCAGCTCGCGCAGCAGCTCCACGCGCCGCAGCGTATCCACCTCGCTGTGCAGGTACCGGACCCGAATACCCATCTCCGCGAAGTAGTCGGTGAGGTCCTCGGCCATCTTCTTGGTCAAGGTGGTCACCAACACCCGCTCGGAGCGCTCGGCCCTCTCCCGGATCTCGTGCACCAGGTCGTCGATCTGACCCTCGGTCTCCTTGACCAACACCTCGGGGTCCACCAGACCGGTCGGGCGGATCACCTGCTCTACCACCTCGCCGCCGCCCTGGCGGAGCTCGTACTTGCCCGGCGTCGCCGACAGGTACACCGACTGGTCGATCCGCTCGGTGAACTCCTCCCACTTCAACGGCCGGTTGTCCATCGCCGAGGGCAACCGGAACCCGTGGTCCACCAGGGTGCGCTTGCGCGCCGCGTCCCCCTCGTACATCGCGCCGATCTGCGGAACCGTCACGTGCGACTCGTCCAGGACCAGCAGGAAGTCCTCGGGGAAGTAGTCCAGCAACGTGTTGGGGGCGCTGCCCGGAGCACGGTCGTCGAAGTGCCGCGAGTAGTTCTCGATCCCCGAGCAGGTGCCCAGCTGACGCATCATCTCCAGGTCGTGGGTGGTGCGCATCCGCAGCCGCTGCGCCTCCAGCAGCTTGCCCTGCCCCTCCAGTTCGGTGAGCCGTTCCCCCAGCTCCGCCTCGATCGTGGCGATGGCGCGCTCGGTGCGCTCCTCACCGGCCACGTAGTGCGACGCGGGGAAGATGAACATCTCCTCGCTCTCCCCCAGCACCTCCCCGGTGAGCGGGTGCAGCGTCATCAGCCGTTCGACCTCGTCACCGAACATCTCGATGCGGATCGCCAGCTCCTCGTAGACCGGGATGATCTCGATGGTGTCCCCGCGCACCCGGAACGTGCCACGGGTGAAGGCGGTGTCGTTGCGCGAGTACTGCATCTCCACCAACCGGCGCAACAGGTCGTCCCGGTCGACCTCCATGCCCACGGCCAACCGGGCCATCCGGTCCACGTACTCCTGTGGCGTGCCCAGACCGTAGATGCACGACACCGACGCCACCACGATGGTGTCGCGCCGGGTGAGCAGCGAGTTGGTCGCCGAATGCCGCAGACGCTCCACCTCGTCGTTGATCGACGAGTCCTTCTCGATGTAGGTGTCGCTCTGGGGGACGTAGGCCTCGGGTTGGTAGTAGTCGTAGTACGAGACGAAGTACTCGATCGCGTTATTGGGCATCATCTGCCGCAACTCGTTGGCGAACTGCGCGGCCAGGGTCTTGTTCGGCTGCATCACCAGCGTGGGCCGCTGCAGCCGCTCCACCGTCCACGCCACCGTGGCCGTCTTACCGGTACCGGTCGCGCCCAACAGCACCGTGTGCTCGCGCCCGTCCCGCACCCGTTCACTGATCTCCTCGATCGCGCGCGGCTGGTCGCCCGCGGGGGTCATCTCCGAGACGACCTCGAACGGGGCCTCACTGCGTTTGATGTCGCTGACCGGTCTCACTAGCCCTCAAATCTCCCGTCGAACCGTCCCCTCATCCCAACGCTACAGACCGCCTCTGACATCCCTGGCCGAACGACTCCTCGGCGTTACCATCGAAAGAAGCGAAAAGTGCCCGAAAAGTGAGGTACGCGCTGTGTCCCACCCCTCCAGACCCACCTTCGACCCGGCACTTCCCGCCAGGACCATCGAACGGCTGCGCGCCCACACCGACCGGCTCGTCCCCGCCACCAAGGCCCGACCACGCCGCCCCACCTGGCGCGAGAGCGCCCTGGGCCTGCTCCTGGGAAGTACCTCCGCCGCCGCCCTCGCCCTCCTCGTCGACTCCCTCGTCGTTCCGCTGACGGTCCTGTTGTGTCTGGGAGGGACCGTTCTCCTTCTCGGGCTGGTCGCCCGCCGAGGCGGCGTCGCCGATGACTGGCCCGACCTGATCATGCACGCGTTCTGGGCGTTGCCCACCTCGCTCGCCGGGGTCCTGGGCGCGCACTGGATCGCCTCCGAGGCCCTGGGCACCGCTCTACCGGGCGACCCGGCCCTGGCCGCGCTCTACCTCGTCACCGGCGCGGCCGGAAGCGCCGCCATCATGCGCCCGGGTATGCCCGCACGCCTGGCCACCGAACACCACGGCCGATACGTACTGCCCGAGGACTTCGGCCGTCCCTCCTCCCTCGCCACCCGCCGCGAGGAACCCGAGGCGCACCTCTTCGCACGCCTGCAACAGACCACCGACCGGGTCGAGGAGGGGCGACGCGTCCTCGGCCACTCCTTCGACGCCTCTCAGACCCTGCCCCTGTTACGCCAGGAGGAATGGCGCCTGTCCCAGGAACTGCTGCGGCTGCGCTCCTTACGCCGGGAACTGGTCCAACGCCGCAAGGACGCCGTTTCCGACCAGGTCACCCGTGCCCTGGCCCCGCAGTCCGAAGCCGTCTCCCGCGCCCACCGGGCGCTCTCCCGCCGGGTCGACGAACTCGCCGCCTACGGCGAACGCGTCCACGCCGCCGTCCTCGCCCACCACGAGTGGCAACAGTGCCAGGAGATCGCCGACCGGGCCGCCGACTACGCCGACCTGGCCCTCACCTCCGGCCAGGACCCCACCCCCACCGAGGAACTCGACTCCAGTCTGTTGAGCGTGCGCGCCGCCCTCAGCGTGCGAGAGGACCTGGTCCGCGAGGCCGTGGCGGCGGGCACCTCACTCTCCGAAACCTTGGACGAGGAACCCGAACCCTAGAGGTCACGCGGCCCGGAAGGCCGCCTGTACGGTCTCGCCGATCCGCCGTTGGATCGGATCGGCCTCGGCACCGAAAAGCCGTTCGTCGACGGTACCGACCACTCGCATCGCCTCGCCCAGGATCCGCCGCCCCTCGCCGGTGAGCGTGATCCTGGAGGCGGCACCGGCGCGGGCCGTGTCGTCCCGTACCAGGCCGGCGGCCTTGAGCGCCTTCACCGCGGTGTGCGTGCTCTGGACCGTGATGTTCGACATCCGGGCCAGGTCACTGAACGAGGCACCCGGAACACTCGCGATGTGCCCGAGCAGCCCGAGCCGACCCACCGTCAGTTCGATTTCCGAGAGGGCATCGCTCAGCTCCGACTCGATCGTCCGGGCCAGCGTGAGCAACAGCACCGACGTGCTCGTCACAGGGGCGCCCGGCCACACTTCTTCGTCCACCATGGCCCCATTCTCCTCCAAGGTGAACCCCGACCGTCTCCGATGAGCCGCGCTGCTATCCTTCAGCTTGCCTGAAGGTTGGTGGTGGCGAACACGCGAGCCACCGTTCCCGACCCGCCCCTCTCATCCGAACGGAACTCGTGTCCATGCTCGAAGTCATCCAGTCGTTTCTCCTGACCGCTCACCTGTTCGGCATGGCAACGATCGTCGGCACGTTCTTCGTGCAGATGCGTCGGAGCACGGGCTTCGCCACCGGTCTCATGCTCGGAGGGGCGGTCGTCCAGGTCGCCACCGGCATGGCGTTGGTCGGCGTCGGCTACGCGACGGGCGCCGACGTGAACCACGCCAAGATCGCCGTGAAGCTCGGTATCGGGGTCACCGTGCTCGTCACGGCCCTCCTGGCCGCACGCGCTCAGAGTCGCGAAGGCAGGGTCAAACCCATGTTCCACACCGCGGGAGGGCTGGCGACCGTGAACGTGCTGGTCGCCGCGCTCTGGCAGTGATCGGGCACGAGCCCCTACCCGAAGGCACCGGGCACCGGTGTCCTGTTCGGTGAACCACGGGAGGTCGTCGGTTCGGGCCCGGGGAACACCGCCTAGCCGGCGCGGTCCAGGAGCTCACTCCACAGTTCGGCGGCGCGTTCGGCCAGCTCCTCACGGGTACCGGAGTTGTCCACCACGAAGTCGGCGGCGGCCAGGCGCGTCTCGCGATCGGCCTGGGCGGCTATGCGGGCCCATACCTGTTCACGCGGCATGCCGCGGTCACGGGAGACGCGTTCCACCCGTACCTCGTCGGGGGCGTCGACCACGACCACCACGTCGTAGAGGGACTCCAGACCGTTCTCCACCAGCAACGGGACGTCGTAGACCACGACCTTGGCGCCGGATTCCAACGCCTCCTCCATCAGCCGGCCGCTACGCTCGCCCACCCTGGGGTGGACGATGGCGTTGAGCCGAGCCAACCGGGTCTCGTCGGCGAACACCAGCTCACCCAGCCTGGGCCGGTCCAGCCGACCCTCGGGGGTGAGCACCCCTTCCCCGAACTCGGCGACGACCTCGGCCAGCCCGGGGGTCCCCGGCTCCACCACCTCGCGGGCGATGGCGTCGGCGTCGATGACCACCGCCCCATAGGAGGCCAACGCGGCCGAGACCGCGCTCTTGCCCGAACCGATCCCGCCGGTGAGTCCCACTTTCAGCATGCGCCAAACCCTAGAGGTCGGAGTGCGCGATCGTCACACCGACCCCGCCGTCACCCGCCCCAGTTCCTTGCGCATGTGCACCATCACCAGGTGGTCGGCGACGCGCTCCCGGTGTGTCTCGGCGTAGCCCAGCCGACGGTAGAGGCGCTGTTCGGTGGTGTTCTGCGCCCCCGAGAACAGGGTCAACGCCGCAAGCTCCGGGCGACGGCGCCGCAGGTCCTCCTCCAGCCGCTCCATCAACGCCCGGGCGATCCCGCGCCCGCGCACGTCGGGGGCCACGACCAGGCGACCCACCACCCCGGTCGTGTCGGTGGTCGCCGCGCGCACCGCGCCCACCAGCCGATGACCCACCACCGCCTTGAGCACCAGCGCGTCCCCCGAGGCCAACAGTCCCTCGATCCGGGACAACCCCTCGGTGAGCGGCAGGATGAACGGGTCCCCGTAGGTCTGCGCCTCATCGACGTAGGCGGCACGCTGGAGGGTGAACAGCTCCCCCGCGTCCGCCACGGTGGCCGGG
The DNA here is from genome assembly GCF_053615935.1 of Nocardiopsis sp. NPDC055879. Lineage (NCBI taxonomy): Bacteria > Bacillati > Actinomycetota > Actinomycetes > Streptosporangiales > Nocardiopsidaceae > Nocardiopsis > Nocardiopsis sp. NPDC055879. Next base: position 184,714 of record NZ_JBSHCT010000003.1, on the reverse strand, counting down.
TGGATCTCGAACACGTCGCCTCCTGGTGCGCTCCCCTTCACGGGCTTCAACCTAGAGCCTGACACACGGCGAGGGGCCGCCCCCACCGAAGTGGGAACGGCCCCTCGAACGACCAGAGGCTTAAGCCTCGCCGCCCGCGAGCTTCTCGCGCAGAGCGGCCAGGGCCTCGTCGGAGGCCAGGGCGCCACTGCCGGAGTCGGAGGTGCCGGTGGAACCGGTGCTCTGGGCACCGCCGCCGCCGGTGTACTCTTCCTCTTCCTCCGGAGCAGGAGCGTTGGCGGCGTCGGCCTCGGCCGCGCGCGCCTCCTCGACCTGCTTGCGGTGAGCCTCGAAGCGAGCCTGCGCCTCGGCGTAGCTGCGCTCCCACTCGTCCCGCTGAGCCTCGAAGCCCTCGAGCCACTCGCCGGACTCGGGGTCGAAGCCCTCGGGGTACTTGTAGTTGCCCTGCTCGTCGTAGTCCGCGGCCATGCCGTACAGGGTGGGGTCGAAGTCCACCTGGTCGGGCGAGACGGCCTCGTTGGCCTGCTTCAGCGAGAGGCTGATGCGACGACGCTCAAGGTCGATGTCGATGATCTTCACGAAGATCTCGGTGCCGACCTGGACGACCTGCTCGGGCACCTCGACGTGGCGCTCGGCCAGCTCGGAGATGTGGACCAGGCCCTCGATGCCCTCTTCGACGCGCACGAACGCACCGAACGGAACCAGCTTGGTGACCTTGCCGGGAACGACCTGGCCGATCTGGTGGGTCCGGGCGAACTGCTGCCACGGGTCTTCCTGGGTCGCCTTGAGCGACAGGGAGACACGCTCACGCTCCATGTCCACGTCGAGAACCTCGACGGTGACCTCCTGGCCGACCTCGACGACCTCGCTCGGGTGGTCGATGTGCTTCCAGGACAGCTCCGAGACGTGCACCAGACCGTCGACGCCACCCAGGTCCACGAAGGCACCGAAGTTGACGATCGAGGAGACGACGCCCTTGCGGATCTGACCCTTCTGGAGGGTGTTGAGGAACGTCTGGCGAACCTCGGACTGGGTCTGCTCGAGCCAGGCACGGCGGGACAGGACCACGTTGTTGCGGTTCTTGTCCAGCTCGATGATCTTGGCTTCGAGCTCGCGGCCCACGTAGGGCTGGAGGTCGCGGACGCGGCGCATCTCGACCAGGGAGGCCGGCAGGAAGCCGCGGAGGCCGATGTCGAGGATGAGACCACCCTTGACGACCTCGATGACGGTGCCGGTGACGACGCCGTCCTCTTCCTTGATCTTCTCGATCGTGCCCCAGGCCCGCTCGTACTGAGCGCGCTTCTTGGACAGGATCAGACGGCCTTCCTTGTCCTCCTTCTGGAGAACGAGGGCTTCGACCTGGTCGCCGACGGCAACCACTTCACCGGGGTCGACGTCATGCTTGATCGACAGTTCCCGAGAGGGGATGACACCCTCGGTCTTGTAGCCGATGTCGAGCAAGACCTCATCTCGATCGACCTTCACGATGGTGCCCTCGACAATGTCACCGTCGTTGAAGTACTTGATGGTCTCGTCGATCGCCGCGAGGAAGGCTTCCTCGGACCCGATGTCGTTGACCGCTACCTGGGGTGTCGAGGTGGCCTCGGTGCTGCTCGTCATTTGTGGGTGGACTCCGGATACGGACAGGTTCAGGAAATGGGCACGCCGCGGGCTCGGGCTGTTCGATCCGTCGTCCAGATGTGAGGAGCAGGGGCACATGTACGGAACGAGCCGTCCGTGACCGCCGACTACCTGAGTCCAGAGTGGTGACCGATGCGGTGCAACCCTTCGCCCCCTACGGGGACGACAGACGGCACGCACGAAACCCACAACGCTCTGGCCAGAATATGAGACAAGGGCGTCCTGGTCAATCGGAACCCAGGACCGCCAACCCGACGAAGGGCATATTGGCCGCAACCTACCCGAGCGGGACGGTCAAGATCAACTGGACGACGTCGCATGTCCGACGGTGCTTACCCACCCGTAACCTCATGGCCTTCCCACGGGCCCGAACCGTCCCCGAAGGAGCCGAAGATCACTCCATCGAAGGCCGCGAACGTGCCCGTTTGACCTCGCTCCGGCGCCGTTTGGCGTCCAACCGACGCCGCTTGGCGTTCTTGGAGGGCTTGCGTTCGCGCCGTTCCGGCGGCGGGGGCTCGATCGCCTCCGCCAGGACCGACGCCAGCTTCTCCCGGGCCTCCAGCCGGTTGCGCACCTGCGACCGGTGGGTCTGCGCCGACACCGTCAGCACACCCTCCACCAGGCGCCCCCGCAGACGTTCCAACGCCCGGGCCCGGCGAGTCTCTCCCAGTGCCCGACAGGACGCCACGTCCAGCGACAACGACACCCGGGTGTCGGAGGTGTTGACGTGCTGCCCTCCCGGCCCCGAGGACCGGGAGAACCGCCACGTCAAAGCGTCCGCGGGAACGGTCACGGGCCCCACGGCCAGACCTTTCGTGGTCTCGTCCTGCCCCGCCACCGTTCCCACCCTCTCGATCTTCCGCGCTAGTGCGCGGCGTCGTGCCAGTTCTGTCCGCTGCCGACCGAAACGCCCAGCGGAACACGCAGATCATAGGCCGAGCCCATCTCGTGCGTCACGAGGTTTTCCACCGCCTCGCGCTCACCCGGGGCGATCTCCACCACGAGTTCGTCGTGCACCTGCAGCAGGACACGGGAGTCGTGTCCGCCCTCGGTGAGCGCCGCGTCCACCTGCAACATCGCGACCTTGATGATGTCGGCCGCCGAACCCTGGATCGGCGCGTTCAACGCCATCCGCTCGGCCATCTCCCGGCGCTGCCGGTTGTCGCTGGTCAGGTCCGGCAGGTAGCGGCGTCGGCCCAGGATCGTCTCGGTGTAGCCGACCTTGCGGGCCTGCTCCACCACCGCGTTCAGGTAGTCGCGCACCCCGCCGAAGCTGGCGAAGTAGTCCTCCATCAGCCGCTTGGCCTCGTCCGGAGCGATCCCCAACTGCTGCGACAGCCCATAGGCGCTCAACCCGTAGGCCAACCCGTAGCTCATCGCCTTGATCTTGGAACGCGCCTCGCCGTCGACTTCTTCCACCGCGATGTCGAACACCCGCGCCGCCATCTGCGCGTGGAAGTCGTAACCGCTGTTGAACGCGTCGATCAGCGCCTGCTCGCCGGACAGGTGCGCCATGATCCGCAGCTCGATCTGGCTGTAGTCGGCGGTCAACAGCTCGTCGTAGCCCGCACCGACCACGAACGCCCGCCGAATCCGCCGACCCACGTCCGTGCGCACCGGAATGTTCTGCAGGTTGGGTTCGGTGGAGCTGAGCCGCCCGGTCGCCGCCACCATCTGGTTGAACGTGGTGTGGATGCGGTCGTCGTCGGCGACGGTCTTGATCAGACCCTCGACCGTGGTGCGCAGCTTGGTCTGGTCCCGGTGGTGCAACAGCACCCCCGGCAGCTCGTTGACGGTCTGCCCCGCCAGCCACGCCAGCGCGTCGGCGTCGGTGGTGTACCCGGTCTTGATCTTCTTCGTCTTCGGCAGCTCCAGGTCCTCGAACAGCACCTGCTGCAACTGCTTGGGCGAACCCAGGTTGAACTCACGGCCCACGATCTCGTGCGCCCGCTCCACCGCGGCGCGTCCCGCCGAGGCGAACTCCGCCTGCAACTCCTCCAGATAGGGGCGGTCCGCGGCGATCCCGGCCCGCTCCATCCGCGCCAACACGTCCACCAGCGGCAGCTCCACCTCGCGCAGCAGGTGCGACCCACCACGCTTGCCCAACTCCGCGGCGAGCACGACCGCCAGGTCCCGGGTGGCCGCGGCGCGCACCGACAGCACACGGCCGCGCCCGCCCCCTTCGCCCTCCGAGCCCAGGTCCAGGGCCAACTGATCGCCGTCGGTGTCCTCCTCCAGTTCCCGACCCAGGTACTTGCGGGTCAGGTCGACCAGATCGAACCGGCGCTGCCCGGGCTGGGCCAGGTAGGCGGCCAGCGCGGTGTCGCTCACCACGCCGCCCAGGGACCACCCGTGCGCGCCCAGGGCCAGCAGGGCGCCCTTGTACTCGTGCACCACCTTGGGACGATCGGCGTCGGCGAGGAAGGCCGCGAGCGCATCGGTGTCGGCGACGTCCAGCAGAGTGGGGTCCAGGTAAAGGGAGGCACCGCCGGCGACGGTCACCGCCAGCGCGTCCACCCGACCGGTCCCCCGCCCCCAGGCACCTTCCAGGGCCAGTCCGGCCGGAGCCTCGGTGGTCACACCGTCGATGGAGGCGTGTTCGGTGAGCCAGGCCGCCACATCGCCGGTGCCGGCGACGGTCACGTCCACCTCGAAACCCTCACCGGAGCCGTCGACGCCCTCGCCCTCACCCTGGTCCGCGGTGCGCACCACCGTGTACAGGCGCTCACGCAGGCTGGAGGCGAACTCCAGGTTGTCGAAGAGCGCGTCCACCCCGGCCCGGTCCGTCTCGCCCAGACCCAGCGCACCCACCTCGGCGTCCAGTGGCACGTCGGTGACCAGCTTGTTGAGACGCTGGTTGCGCAGCACGTCGGCCAGATGGTCGCGGAAGTTCTGCCCGGCCTTACCGGTGACCTCGTCGGCGCGCTCCACCAGGGCCTCCAGGGACCCGAACCTGGCGATCCACTTCGCGGCGGTCTTGGGCCCCACCCCGGGCACACCGGGCAGGTTGTCGGCCTTCTCCCCCACCAACGCGGCCAAGTCCCGATAACGCTCGGGCGAGACCCCGTACTTGTCCTCCACCGCCGCCGGATCCATCCGCCGCAGATCCGACAGGCTCTTGCCCGGGTACAGCACCGTGCAATTCTCGGTGACCAGCTGGAAGGCGTCCCGGTCACCGGAGGCGATCAGCACCTCCATACCCGCCTCGCCACCCTGGTGGGCGAGCGTGGCGATCACGTCGTCGGCCTCGAAACCGGGCGCGGACAGGTTGGTCACGCCGATCAACCGCATCAGGTCCTGGGTCAACGGCACCTGGGACGGGAATTCCGGCGGGGTCTCCGAACGGCCGCCCTTGTAACCGTCGTACTCCTCGTCCCGGAACGTGGGGCCGGACAGGTCCCACGCCACCGCCACATGCGTGGGCTCCTCATCACGCAACAACTTCACCAACATGGAGGCGAACCCGTACACGGCGTTGGTCGACTGCCCGGTACTGGTACCGAAGTTCTCCACCGGCAACGCGAAGAACGCGCGGAAGGCCATCGAGTGGCCGTCCAGAAGAAGCAGTCGGGGGCGCCCGCCATCGGCCGGGGCTGTCTGTTCGGGGGTCTCTCGCTTGGTCACCACAAGGGAAATCTTAGGATGCGCTGGGGACACTCCGTGGCCATCACCACGGGAACAGCGGATCGGAAGGCACCACCATGAGCACGCAGGCCCGGGAACTCAAGGAAATGTTGGACTCCGGAACACTCACCGGCGGCCTGGGCGACACCATGGGCATCGAGGTCACCGAGGCTTCACCCGAACGCGTCGTGGGTCGCATGCCCGTCGAGGGCAACCGCCAACCCTTCGGACTGCTGCACGGCGGAGCCTCCTGCGTCCTGGCCGAATCCCTCGGCTCCATCGGCTCCACCATCCACGCGCGCCGATTCGGACGCATCGCCGTGGGCATCGAGATCAACGCGACCCACCACCGCTCCGCCACCGAGGGCCACGTCACCGGTGTCGCGACCCCGGTCCACCTGGGACGCACCCTCACCACCTGGGACATCACCATCACCGACGACGCCGGTCGCAAGGTGTGCACCTCCCGTCTGACCTGCATGCTCCGTGAGGCGCCCCAGAACTGAGCGGGACCGGACCCGAACGACAAGCCCACCTTCACGGGCGAACATAGGCGCACTACACGGGCCGGCCGTCACACGTTGACGGTCGGCCCGTGCCATGCCCCGCCGTCATGACAGATTGCAGCCGACCGACCTTTATCAGTCACATTCGTCCAGGAACCAGGCCCAATGGCCCTCACCTTGACCACAGGTTCATAACGGCATGAAAGCGAGTCGGACGCAACCGTCCCCTCCAGCTTCACGTAACGGAACTTCCATGATTAAGCTCCACTAACGCTCCTGATTAAGTCATGCCACACATCGCGGACTTCAGGACGCATATGCATCATCGGCACGGCTGCGCCACGCAGTACGTGCACCGCCGGTTGAACGGAGTGACCACGATCATGGCAAGCAAGAAGGTCCTAGGACTCACTGCCGCGACCGCGGCCCTAGTGCTGGGGCTGACCGCGTGTGGCAACGGTGACGACGGCGGAAGCGGCGGAGACTCCGCGGGCGAGGAATTCACCTACGGCATCATCTACCCCCAGACCGGTGCCCTCGCCTTCCTCGGCCCACCGCAGATCACCGCGACCCAGTACGCGGTCTCCGAGATCAACGCCGCCGGCGGCATCCTCGGCACCGAGGTCCCCGAGGTCGTCGAAGGTGACGAGGCCGCCGACGGCGCCCAGGCCAACGAGGCCGCCAACAGCCTCGTCAACAGCGACGTCAACGCCGTCATCGGCGCCGCCGCGTCCGGTATGACCCAGGCGATCTACGACACCGTCACCGGCGCCGAAATCGTCCAGTGCTCGGGCTCCAACACCGCGCCCGACCTCAGCGACATCAACGACGGCGGCTACTTCTTCCGTACCGCGCCCAGCGACCTGATGTCCGGCCCCGTCATGGCCCGCGAGATCGTCAACAACAACCAGACCAGTGTCGCCATCGTCGCCCGCGCCGACGACTACGGCAACGGCTACCTCGAAGCCGTCCAGAACGAACTCGAGGCCCTCGGCGCGGAGGTCGCGCTCACCGAGACCTACGACCCCGACGCCACCAACTTCGACAGTGTCGTCAACTCCGTCGCCAACGAGGAACCCGACGCCGTCGCCCTCATCTCCTTCGAAGAGGGCGCCCAGGTCATCGCCGAACTCCTCGAAAGCGGCGTCGAGGGCGACCAGCTCTACATCACCGACGGCCTCAACAGCCCCGAGCTGGGCACCACCGTCAACGAGGACGACCCGTCCATCGTCGACGGCATCACCGGCATCGCGCCCGGAGCCGACAACCCCGAGTTCAACGACGGGATCCGTGAGTTCGACACGGAACTGGACGTGTTCCAGTTCGCCCCGCAGGTCTTCGACTGCGTCACCGCCATCGCCCTGGCCGCCGAGTCCGCCGGCTCCGTCGACCCGAGCGTCTACGTCGAACACCTGCCCGAGATCAGCCGCCCCGAAGGCACCGAGTGCAACTCCTTCGAGGAATGCCGCGACCTGCTCAACGAGGACGAGGACATCGACTACCAGGGCACCAGCGGCAACATCGACTTCGACGACAACGGTGACCCCACCTCCGCCACCTTCGAGGTCTTCGGCTTCGACGGCGACACCCATGAGGTCCGGGGCTACGAGGAGTACTCCACCGACGAGTAGTCCCCACACCGGACGCCACGTCCCGAAGTAGCGGACTCATCGACGCACACGCAACACCGCGCCGGGGGTGCGGGGCCCGCGCCCCGCACCCCCGGCGCCATTCCTCCGACCGGCACGGCCGCCACCCGCGCGCCGTGCCTCGTCATATCCGTACAAAATGACCGAGTCCGTGGCACGAACCAAAGCACTCGGCCCGACCGCCACGACCACCGCGATGGTCCTCGCACCCGCCGCCCACGACGGCCGACCCCACGCACGCCGGGCCGGCGCCCACCCACACGCGCGCCGAGCCCACACCGCCCCCCGACCCCCGAACGGACCGACCCGATGACCACCGACACGCGCCCGGCCCTGGCGCTCACCGCCACCGCGCTCGCCGCCGTACTCACCCTCAGCGCCTGCTCCGACGCCTCCGAAGCCGACGACAGCGCCTTCACCTACGGCCTGCTCTACCCACAGACCGGATCCCTGGCCTTCCTCGGCCCGCCCCAGCTCTCCGCCGTCGAATACGCCATATCCCAGATCAACGACGCCGGCGGCATCCTCGGCGAACAGGTACCACCACCCGTCCAGGCCGACGAGGCCGGCGACAACGCCCAGGCCAACGAAGCCGCCAACACCCTCGTCAACGACAACGTCAACGCCGTCATCGGCGCCGCCGCCTCCGCCATGACCCAGGCCACCTACGACACCATCACCGGCTCCCAGATCGTCCAGTGCTCGGGCTCCAACACCGCCCCCGAACTCTCCGAGATCAACGACGACGGCTACTTCTTCCGCACCGCCCCCAGCGACCTCATGGCGGGCCCCGTCCTCGCCCAACAGATCGTCGAGGACGGCCACACCTCCGCCGCCATCGTCGCCCGCGCCGACGACTACGGCACCGGCTATCTCACGGCCGTCGAGGACGAACTGAACTCCCTCGGCGTCGACGTCCTCGTCAGCGAGACCTACGACCCCGACAGCACCAACTTCGGCGCCGTCATCGACGGGGTCTTCCGAGCCGACGCCGACGCCATCGCCCTCATCTCCTTCGAAGAGGGCACACAGCTCATGGCCGCCCTCATCGAAAGCGAGGTCCGCAGCACCTTCTACCTCACCGACGGCCTCAACGACCCCGGCCTGGCCGAAACCGTCGCGGACAATCGGCCCGAGGCCGTCCTCGGCACCACCGGGGTCGCCCCCAGCGCCGACAACCCCGAGTTCAACGAAGGACTGCGCGAGTTCGACCCCGAACTCGAAGCCTTCCAATTCGCGCCCCAGATCTTCGACTGCGTCACCGCCATCGCCCTGGCCGCCGAATCCGCCGAGTCACCCGACCCGACCGTCTACGTCGAACACCTGCCCGAGATCAGCCGTCCCCAAGGCACCGAGTGCAACTCCTTCGAGGAATGCCGCGACCTCCTCGACCAGGGCGAGAGCATCGACTACCAGGGCACCAGCGGCGACATCGACTTCGACGACAACGGCGACCCCACCTCCGCCACCTTCGAACTCTTCCACTTCGGAGACGACGGCTACGAGATCCTCGGCTACACCGAGTACTCGCTCCAGGGCTGACCCCGCACACCACGAACACGACGGAGGGGGTGGGGCCGCGCGGCCCCACCCCCTCTTCGCCCGGGTCCCAAGACCCACCGCTCACGCCTTGGCGAGCGTCCCCAAATACAACTCGATCACGTTCGGATCGTTCAACAGGTCCCGACCCGTACCCGTGTACGCGTTCCGGCCCTGGTCCAACACGTACCCGCGGTCACAGATCTGCAGACAACGTCGCGCGTTCTGCTCCACCATGATCACCGAGACACCCGTGGAGTTGACCTCCTTGACCCGCTGGAAGACCTCCTCCTGGTAGATCGGCGACAACCCCGCGGTCGGCTCGTCCAACAACAGCACCGACGGGTCCATCATCAAGGCCCGACCCATCGCCACCATCTGACGCTCACCGCCCGACAGCGAACCCGCCTTGGCCCGGCGCCGCTTCCCCAACAACGGGAACAGGTCCGAGACCACCGAGAACCGCTCCGCGAACGACTTCGGCCGCAGGAACGCCCCCATCTGGAGGTTCTCCTCGATCGTCAGGGAAGGGAACACGTTCCGCGTCTGCGGCACGTACCCCACACCACGCTCCACCAGACCGTGCGCCGGCAGACCCGCGATACTCGAACCCCGCAACGTCAAGGAACCCTCGCGTACCGGGATCAGCCCGAAGATCGTCTTGATCAACGTCGACTTGCCCGCGCCGTTCGGACCGATGATCGCCACGACCTCACCCTCGGAGAGGGTCAGGGTGCACCCGTTCAGGATGTTCACCCCCGGCACGTAACCGGCCACCATGTCCTGGGCCAACAGCAGATAGTCCTCCGGACCACCCACCTCCAAGGCCACACCGGCGTGCTCCAAGACCTCCTCACGGTGTTCCTGGACCGCGGCGGCCTCCTCGGCCTCCACCGGAACCTCCTCCGGCTCAGGGCGCGACCCGCCGTTCTCCTCACTCATCGCCACTCTCCCCGGACTCGCCCTCGACCTCCTGGGCTCCCAGGTAGGCGTCGATCACCTGCTGGTCGGACCGGATGTCCGAAGGACGACCCTCCGCGATCACCCCGCCCTGCGCCAACACCACGATCCAGTCGCTGATGCCCATGATCACGTCCATGTCGTGCTCGACGAACAGGACCGTCTTGCCCTCGTCCCGCAACGACGTGATGTGCTGCAACAGCGACTGCACCAGAGCGGGGTTCACACCCGCCATCGGCTCGTCCAACATGATCATGCTCGGATCGGTCATCAACGCGCGCGCCATCTCCAACAGCTTGCGCTGACCACCCGACAACGAACCCGCCATGTCCTGACGCTTGTCGACGAGCTTGAACCGCTCCAACAACTCCATGGCGCGCTCGGTGTTGGCCTTCTCCTGCGAACGCCACATCGGCCGCAGGAACGCGCCGACCATCCGCTCGCCCAACTGGCCCTGAGCACCCAACAACATGTTGTCGAGCACCGTCATGCGGGTCAGGGCCTTGGTCAACTGGAACGTCCGCACCATGCCGGCCCGCGCCACCTGGTGGCCACGACGACCGTTGATCGGCTTACCCTCGAACGTCCACCGGCCCTTGTCCACCCGGTCGAACCCGGTCAACAGGTTGAAGAACGTCGACTTGCCCGCACCGTTCGGACCGATCAGCGCAGTGATCGTCCCCCGCTGCACCTCCAAGTGGTTCACGTCCACCGCGGTCAGACCACCGAAGGAACGCTTCACGCTGTCGGCCACCAGGATCGGGTCCGACTTCGGCGACCCGGGCTCGGCCACCGCGTCCGCCATCCGGTCGACCTCGACCGCCGCGGAGGTGTCCACCTCATCACTTGACATTGATCAGCATCTCCTTGCGGTCACCGATGAGCCCCTGCGGCCGGAAGACGATCAACAGCACCAGCAACAGCCCCACGAAGGCCAACTGGATCGCGCCGTAGTCGGGCCCCTCCAGGAAGGGCAACAACCCCTCACGGCCCAAGCCCTTCAAGAACCCGTCCGTGAAGTTCATCAGGAACCAGAACGCCATCGAACCGATGATCGGACCGAACACACGGCCCGCACCGCCCAACAGCAGGATCACCCACAGGAAGAAGGTCACCTGCGGCTTGAACTGGTCCGGCTGGATCGCCCCCTGGTGCACCGCGAGCATCGCGCCCGCCAACGCACCGATCAGGCCGCCCAGCACCAACGCCTGCATCTTGTAGGCGAACACGTTCTTGCCGAGGCTGCGCACCGCGTCCTCGTCCTCGCGAACGCCCTTGATCACCCGGCCCCAGGGGCTGTGGATCAACATCCACGTGAACACGGCGAACACCGCGACCAGGCCCCACGTCACCGTCATCAACCACATCTGGTTACCGGTGAACGTCATCGCCCCGACCCCGTAACGCCCACCCGCGTCGAACGGGTTCACCTCACGAAAGCCCGAGGACAGGTTCTGCAGGCCGTAGACACCATTGGTCACCGGCTCGGCGAACCCCGCCCGATACACCAGGCGCAGCACCTCCGCCGCCGCGATCGTCGTGATCGCCAGATAGTCGGCCCGCAACCGCAGAGTCGGGATACCGAGCAGCAACGCCAACACCAGCGCACAACCCAGGCCGACGAGGAAACCGACCAGCACCGGCAGGTCGAACACCGCCACGCTGATTCCCACGCCATAGGCGCCCACCAGCATGAAGCCGACCTGACCGAAGTTCAGCAGACCCGTGTAACCGAAGTGCAGGTTCAACCCCACGGCGGCCAACGCGTAGATCGCCGCGACCGGGCCGACCGCGGATCGAGCGGCCTCGGCGAGGATCATGAGAATATCCATCGTTACCTCTCCTAGCCGACCCGCTCACGCGAACCGAGCAGACCCTGGGGCCTGATCAGCAGCATGAGGATCATCAGGGCCAGAGCCCACGCGTTCATGAGCTGTGCGGGGAACCACAGGGTGGACAACATCGCCACCAGACCGACGGCCAGACCGCCGACCATCGCGCCGTAGGCCGTGCCCAGACCACCGAGGATCACCGCGGCGAACATCAGCAGCAGCAGACGGAAGCCCATCTCGTAGTCCACGACCTGGTTCAGGCCGAAGAGCACACCGCCCAGCGAGGCCAGACCACCACCGAGCAGCCACACGTACATCGTCACGCGGTCCACGTCGATACCCGACGACTCCGCCAGGTCCCGGTTGTCCGAGACCGCGCGCATCGCCTTGCCGATACGGGTGAACTGCAGCAGGCACGCCACCAACACCAGGATCACGATGGCCACGGCGATGATCACCAGGTCGCGAGGCGGCATCGACACCGGACCCAGGTGCACCAACTCCTGCACCTGGAAGCCCGCGTACCGCGTCCGGTTCGCGCCGAACAGCACCAGGAGCACGTGCCGCAGCACCAGCGCCACACCGATCGACACGATGAACATCTGGATCAGGGCCACGTTGCGCTTGCGCAACGGACGCCACAGGTAGCGCTCCATCGTGCCGCCCAGCACCGCGCCCATGACCACCGCGATCGCGGCCGCCGCCCATAGCGGCACCTGCCACTCGAAGGCGTCACCGAGCACACCCAACAGGGTCGCCAGGGCGATACCACCGAAGATCGCCGTCCACTGGAGAACGATCAACAGGGTCCGGCCGAGCCTGTTCTCCATGAACGCGCCCAACAGGATCGCCACGCCCAGACCGGCGAAGATCGCCAGCAGGGAGTTGCCCATCCCGGCCGCGCCGGTGCTGAAGAGGAGCGCCATCATCGCACCGAAGGTGACCATGTCACCGTGCGAGAAGTTGATGATCTGCGTCGTCCCGAAGATCAACGACAGACCGATCGCGGAAACCGCGATGACCAGGCCGAAGAGAAGACCGGCCGCGGTCAGCTGGGCGAAGCGATCACCGAAGCCACCACTGACCCCCTCGACCTCCAGGGCCTCGTCGTCGGCGGCGGCCTCCTCGTCCTCCTCCGCGGCGCCGTCACCCTCCGCGGGGCTCTCCGATTCCTCCGGCTCCTCCGCGGCCGTACCGGCCTCGTCCAAGGCGACGATCAGCGGTCGCCGCTCATCGGCCTCGACCGTGACCTCGGCCTCACCACCGACGAGGAGAACCGTCTCGCGGACCTCGTACTCGCTGGGGATGGACTCCTGATCCACCACTGCGCGGTAGTCGCCCGGTCCGGGCAACACCACTTCCCAATTTCCATCAGAGTCGGTCGCCGCCGCTTCGATCTCGTCGTCACCCTCGAAGACCGTGATCTCGATGCCTTCCACACCGAGATCCCGATCATCGGGCTGAGTGATCTGACCGTGCAGCGCCTCACCGCCCTGTTCGTCTGCCGTCGCCGCCGCCCCGGGGATCACCAGGAATGCGGTGATCAGGGCGAGCAACACGGTCACGAGACGTGTGCGCACGCGCGCTCCTTGCGCATCTGAGGTCACGTGACACCCGGATGTGAGCATTCGGGCACCACTGTCCTTTAGCTGTTCGGTGCGCCGAGTTTAGCCCGGTTTATGGTGGTCATTCAGCACAGCTAAAGCCACGTGACACAACCGTCACCCCATTGTGCGCAACCGAGATCAAACCGGTATGAGATGCGAGTTGAATCTGTACAGGCGTCCAGGTTTTCCGCCCACACCCCAGCCGATCTGTCACTTGGTCCTACCTGTAGTGACCGGATGACCACACTTGAGACCCGATTCCAGACACGACAAAGGGGCCGCCCCCTTGGGCGCGGCCCCTTACGTCGATTGTTCAGTTCTCCTAAGCGGGAAAGATCAGCCCTGCTGTCCACCGAGGGTCTCGACCACGGTCTCGGCGACCTTGCGCATGGTCAAACGGCGATCCATCGAGTTCTTCTGGATCCAGCGGAACGCCTCCGGCTCACTCATGCCGTGCCGGCTCTGCAACAGCCCCTTGGCCTGCTCCACCAGCTTGCGCGTCTCCAACCGGTCCTGGAGGTCACCGACCTCCGCCTCCAACGCCGACAGCTCGGCGTACCGGGAGGTCGCCATCTCGATCGCCGGCACCAGATCCGACTTGCTGAAGGGTTTGACCAGGTAGGCCATGGCCCCGGCCTCCCGGGCCCGTTCGACCAACTCTCGCTGAGAGAAGGCGGTCAGGATCACCACGGGGGCGATGCGCTCCCCCGCGATACGCTCGGCGGCCGTGAGGCCGTCGAGCACGGGCATCTTGATGTCGGTGATCACCAGATCCGGCTTGAGCTCGCGGGCGAGCCTGATGGCGGCTTCGCCGTCACCGGCCTCACCCACGACGGCATAGCCGTCCTCCTCCAGCATCTCCTTGAGATCCAGGCGGATCAGGGCCTCGTCTTCCGCGATCACCACACGGCTCTGCGTCCTCGTCACGTACACGAGGTTACAGAGATCCGCTAGTATGCTGTGCGTTGGCCCCGGCAATGCCGGTCAATCGTGACACCACTGTTGACCGAGCATCGCCTAACCGACTATTGAAGGCCCCGGAAAATCACTTGACAAAGTGAACCCGTCCTGGTAGCCCAACGGCAGAGGCAATGGTCTCAAACACCATCCAGTGTGGGTTCGAATCCCACCCAGGACACCAAAAAGCCATCCAATCGGGTGGCTTTCTTGCTGCCCAGGACCACGCGACCCGAGAATGTCCGAAGCGTGAGCGAACATGCACTGCATGTACTCACCGCATGTCAGGCGTCAAGCCACCTCCCTTCTCGACTCGGGGATCTCCTACTCGGAGGTCGCTCAGCGCACCGGGATCAACCGGTCCACTCTTCGTACTTGGATGACCGACCGATCCCTGGTGGACAAGTACGAGGACACCGACCTCTGTCCGCGCTGCGAACCCATCCCCCGACCGCCCACCGATGGGCGTTCCTACGCCTATCTCCTGGGTCTCTATCTCGGCGACGGCTGCATCACCCCGGCAGGTGACCCGACCAAGGGCGTGTGGCGGCTCCGCATCATGTGCGGCGACGACTGGCCGGGGCTCATCGACGAGTGTGTCCTGGCCCTGTCCTCGATCCGCCCCCACCACAAGGTGTCCCGGGTTCCCTCCCAGGGCTGTACCGAGGTGCACGGCGATTGGAAGCACTGGCCGTGCGTCTTCCCCCAGCACGGCCCCGGTAAGAAGCATGACCGGCGCATCCTCTTGGAGAGGTGGCAGCAGGAGATCGTGGACGCGGAACCGAAGGCCTTCGTTCGCGGGTTGATCCACTCCGACGGGTGCCGGCTCATCAACCGGATACGCAAGAAGCGTCCGGACGGCGAGGTGAAGTCCTACGAATACCCCCGCTACCAATTCACCAACGTCTCGACGGACATCGTCGGGCTGCTCACCACCACCCTCGACCATCTGGATGTGGCTTGGAAGGCACAGGTGAGGAAGCCGTCCGAACCACGGCGCAGGGACACGCACGTCGTCTCGGTCTCCCGGAGGGAGGCCGTGGCCAGGTTGGACGCCTTCGTGGGGCCCAAGCACTGATGTGCGGGGCCGTTCCGGTGGACGAAACGTGCTCACCGGAACGGCCCCGGAGCCCCGAAGGGCGAGTGGCGCCCGAAGCGTGTGGGGACTTCGCGTCAGGCACACACGGCCGGACCCCGGAAAGGGGGATATCCGGGCACGACCGACTCAGAAACCCCCGTAGGAGGAGGGGCGGGGGTTCCTTCACCGCCATTTCTAGCGGATACAGGGCGCTCATGTGAGCAGAACCAGAATCCCGAAGGACTTTCGTCGGTCCCGGCACGAGCAACGGAAGGGGCCGTCCCGGTGGGGGCACCGGCCGGGACGGCCCTGTGGCGGCGCGAATCGCGATGGGGTCGAGTTCCGCGCCACGTGTGACCGAGCCTCGGGGAGGGGATCCCGTGGGCTCGGTCCAGGAGCCACCCTCAGGAGGAGATGAGGGGGTTCCTTCACCAACATTCTTATGGGATCGGAGGCCCTCGTGTGGGGGAAACAGGGATTCTGTGCGATGCGGGTTTTGAATCGGCGCCGGTAACCGCCCGGAACGCCCCGACTTGTGATGCGTTCAGGTGGAGCGCAGGTGGTCACGGAGGGCGCGGGCGACGCGGCCCATGAGGGCTTCGGCCTCGGGTTGGTGGCGGGCGGGGACCTGTGACGCGGTGAGGGCCGCGATGGCGTAGGCCTCACCGTTGGTGTGTTCGACGACGCCGATCTCGTGGCGGTGGTTGAGGACGGTGCCGGTCTTGGACGCCCAGGTGGCGGCGTCGCTGGTGAAGTCGGGGGCGAGACGGTGGCGGATCATGTTGTCGGCCATGAGCGCGCGGACGCCGTGGGCGACGTCGGGGTGGATGTGGGTGGGCCGCCAGAGGGCGTGGAGCAGGTCGACGTGGGCGCGGGCGGAGCCGGAGTTGGCGATGGTGACGTCGAGTTGGGGGATGTGGTGGCCGCGTCCGTCGGTGCCGGCCTGGATGGCGAGGGTGTGGGCGAGGTGGGTCTCGTCGGGGGCCAGCCGTTCCGCGGGGGTGGCGTTGAGGGTGCCGATGCCGTGGCGGACGGTGAGGCCCTGGATCCGGTGCTCGTGGAGGAGTCGGTTGACGTGGGTGGGCGGGGTGAGGTCGAAGAGGGCGTCGGCGGCGATGTTGTCGCTGAGGCAGGTGCTGAGGTGGAGGAGGTCGTCGATGGCGATGGTGACGGGGTGGCGGAACTTGCTGATGCCGAAGGGGCCGGTGCCGGGTGGTCCGGCGTCGATGTGGGTGGGGGTGAGGTGGATGGGGGTGGCGCCGTCGAGTTCGCCTTGGTGGATGCGGTGGAGGGTGGCCAGGGCGAGGGGGACTTTGACCAGGGACGCGGTGGCGTATTCGGTGTCGGGTTCGATGCCGATCTCGTGACCGGTGTGGAGGTCGCGGACGAGGAAGGAGCCGTGGAGTCCGGCTTCGTGGAGTTCGGCGCGCAGGCGGTGGGTGATCACGGGTGGGTGGCTCCGAGGCAGCGGGCGATGTGTGCGTGCAGGTGGGTGCGGAGGGTTTCGGCTTGTTCTCCTGTGGCGGTGTGGTCGCGGGTGGGGTGGATTTCTCCGATGGGACGCCAGTGGAGGTCGAGTCGTTCGGCCTGGTGCGGGGTGCAGAGGAGGAGGTCGTGGGTGGTGAGGACTTCGGCGGTGGCGGTGGTGAGGCTGGTGGCGACGGTGATCTGGGTGGGGTGGAGTCCCAGGGCGTGGCCGGTACGGGTGAGGGGGTCGCGGATGTGGGGTGTGTCGTCCTCGGGTTGGATCCAGACGCGTCGGCGTGGGGTGGTGGGGGCGCGTCCGGCCCTGAGGGTTTCGAGGTAGTGGGTGTGCGCGGTGGGCGGGTGGTGGGTGGCCAGGCCCAGGGGTGCGGTCCAGGTGGCCTGGTCGGGTGCGACGGCGGTGAGGGCGGCGCGGACCTGGTGGGTGTGGAGGAGGTGGGTGCGCTGTGCGGGTGGTGCGGGGTGGGGGTCGAGGTTGAGGTCGTGGTGGCGGGCTCGGGCGGTGAGGTGGGCGAGGTCGTGGGTGGTGCAGGTGGTGGGGACGGCGATGCGGAGTGGGGTGAGGCGGGCGGTGGCGGCGTCGTGTTCGAGGGTGTGGGCGAGGTCGACGAGGCGTCGGGCGGTGGGGAGGACGGCGTGGCCGAACTGGGTGAGGGTGGGGTGGCGTCCGGTGCGGTCGAGGAGGGGTGCGCCGAGGTGTTTTTCGAGGGCGGCGATGCGTCGGCTGGCGACGGGTTGGGGGATGTGTGCGGCTGCGGCTCCGTGGGTGAAGCTGCCTCTGTCGCTGACGTGGACGAAGGCGTTGCAGGCTCCTACGAGGTCCATGACCTGAGGTTATGCGCTTCTGGCATGGGATTGGTCGTTTTCGTCTTGGACAGCATGGGTGGGGGCCGGCGAGACTGCGGGAGCGGGCCGGTCCTGGTTCGTGTTCGTCGAGTGTCGGGAGTTTTCGATGGGGGTCGTGATGTCGGGGTCCAGGGTGTGGGGTTTCGGGGTGCGCGGGTTCGTGGCGGCGGCGTTGTTGGTGCCGTTGGTGGGTTGTGGGGCCTCGGAGGGCGCGGGGGGTCCTTCGGGGGCGTCTTCACTGTCGGCGACGGAGTCGGCCGCGGTGGTGGACTACGCGGCGGAATTTGAGGCGTTGGAGGAGGAGTTCGACGCGCGGCTGGGTGTGTACGCCTTGGACACGGGGTCGGGTGAGGAGGTGGCGTTCCAGGCGGACGACCGGTTCGCGTTCGCTTCGACGTTCAAGGCGCTGCTGGCGGGGGTGGTGTTGTCGGAGAACTCGTTGGAGGAGATGGAGCGGGTGGTGACCTTCGACGAGGGGGTGCTGCAGCCGCATTCGCCGGTGGTGGAGGAGAACCTGGATTCGGGGATGTCGTTGCTGGAATTGTGTGACGCGACGACGCGGTTCAGTGACAACGCGGCGGCGAACCTGTTGCTGGACGAGATCGGGGGTCCGGCGGGGTTCACGGAGTCGCTGGGTGAGCTGACCGGTGACGATGTGACGGTGTTGGAGCGGTACGAGGTGGAGATGAGTGACGCGGTCCCGGGTGAGGTGCGGGACACGAGTACTCCGAAGGCGATGGCGGGGAGCCTGGAGGCGTTCATTCTGGGGGACGTCCTGCCGGACGACCGCCGTGAGGTTCTGACGGACATGATGGTTCGCAACGTGACGGGGGACGACCTGATCCGGGCGGGTGTGCCGGAGGGCTGGGTCGTGGGTGACAAGACCGGCAACGGTGGTTACGGGACCCGGAACGACATCGCGGTGCTGTGGCCCGAGGAGGGTGAGCCGATCGTGCTGGCGGTGATGTCGAGCATGGATGTCGAGGGCGCCGAGCACGACGACGCGTTGATCGCGCAGGCCTCCGAAGTAGTGGTGGACGCACTGGGCTGACCTGCGTCCCGGGTGGTTTTTCGGGGGTTCTGGCCTTTGTGGGACAGACTGGCCAGAACCTCCGTAACTACCCGACCATTTAGACCCCAAATAGGTCTTTTGTCACTTTCTGGGGGCACAGGCACGCTGAACCGGTCACATCACGGCCACAACCTGAGCACAACCCGTGGGTTCGGTCGCGGTGGAGCTCCGCCGTCCCTGATCCTTGATGTCGTGTAGCCCTGCCCGAACGGGCTTGGCGCGAGGAGAGGGGCATCGGGTGTTGACCGCGTTGGCCGGGGTGATCGGCGCGCTGGTGATCGGGGCCTGGGTCGTGGTGGCCTGGGGATCCCGCCGTCGCCAGCCGTGGCTGTGGACTCCGGTGGCGTTGCTCGCGGTCGTGCTGGTGGCCCTGGATCTTCCCGGCTGGTCGTTCGTGCCGACGCTCGCGCTGGCCACCGGTTCCTTCGCCGAATTGGTGGTGGGCTCGCGTGAACAACCGACGATCCGGACCAAGTCGCCTGACGCCCCGTTGAGCACCGAACGATGGGCCGCGGCGGTCGCGGCCCCGTTCCGGGTCGCGTTGGCCGAACCCTGGGACGTGGTGGCCCGGCCCAGTCTGCGACGCCGCTACCGAAGGATGCTGGAGCAGCAGTGGTCGGTGGTGGACCGCGAGTCCTTGTTGGCCGCGGTCGAGCGTCTGCTGGAGGAGCTGCACTCCGGCCCGAGTCTGGACCTGGCGGTGGACCTGCGGTCGGGGATCGCGCGTTCGCGCCTGCCCGACGGCGGTGAGGACACCGGCGCGATGGTGCGGTTGTCCGACGAACAGGTGACGCGGTTGCGGTCGGTCACCGGGGTCGCCGAGGGCGACGAGACGGTGATGATCGGCGCCTACCAGTGGTGGAAGTCGGTGCACGTCATCCGACTGGTGTGCGGTGGGGCGTCGCTGGACTGGTTGAGCCCGGTGGAGACGCAGACCCTCCTGCGGCGGGTGGCCTCGGACCTACAGCGGCGGTACTCGTCGTGGGGACAGCTGTCGTCGGCCTTCCACGCGGGCTATCTGCTGTGGCCCGACAAGGGCGTGGGCGGCGACCACGGGGACGAGGACCGGCTGTGGGTGGCGCTGGGTCTGTTGGACGACGACTCGGGCAGCCCGTGGAACCTGTTGCCGTGGGACATGCCGTTGGAGCGGGTTCCGTTCGAAGGCGCTTCCTCGAACCAGGACTGAGCCGAGGCCGGCCCGTCCACTCCCCCGCCGCACCGGTCGGCCCGGAACGCTCCGGCGTGACTCATTCCGCCGGGCTCCGGGCCGGACCTGATGCGGCCCGTGGGTGCGGGCGCCGTGGGCGCCCCGCGTCAGTTGTTGTTCAAGGCGACGGCGTCACCGATTCGGTGCACGCGCAGGAAGTTGGTGGAACCGGTGGTTCCGGGCGGGCTACCGGCGACGATGACGACCTTGTCGCCCTTGTGGTAGTCGCCGAGTCCCAGGAGCTCGCTCTCGACCTGGCGGACCATGTCGTCGGTGTTGTCGACCCAGGGCACCAGGTTGCTCTCGACTCCCCAGGTGAGGGAGAGGTGGCCGCGTGTGCTCTCCTCGGTGGTGAAGGCCAGCAGCGGGATGGGCGAGCGGTAGCGGGCCAGGCGCCGGGCGGTCTCACCGGACATGGTGAAGGCGACCAGGGCCTTGGCGCCGACGGTCGCGCCGATCTCGGCGGCGGCACGGGCGATGGCGCCACCCGTGGTCTCGGGCACCCGGTTGAGGATGTGCGAGGCGCGCAGGGACTCCTGCTCGGCCGCCCCCACGATGCGCGCCATGGTCTCGACGGTCTCGATGGGGTACTGGCCGACGCTGGTCTCACCGGAGAGCATGACGGCGTCGGCCCCGTCGAGGACGGCGTTGGCGACGTCGGAGGCCTCGGCGCGGGTGGGCCGGGGCGCGCTGATCATGGATTCGAGCATCTGTGTGGCGACGATGACCGGCTTGGCCTTGTCGCGACAGCGTTCCACGGCGCGCTTTTGCACCATGGGGACGTTCTCAAGGGGCAGTTCGACGCCGAGGTCGCCGCGGGCGACCATGACTCCGTCGAAGACCTCGATGATGTCCTGGAGGCGCTCGACCGCCTGTGGCTTCTCGATCTTGGCGATGAGGGGGACGGTGAGGCCCTCTTCGTCCATGATGCGGTGGCACTCCTCGGCGTCCGCGGGGCTGCGGACGAAGGAGAGGGCGACCATGTCGACGTTGTGTCGCAGGGCCCAGCGCAGGTCGTCCTCGTCCTTCTGGGTGAGGGCGGGGACGCTGACGGAGACTCCGGGGAGGTTGAGTCCCTTGTGGTTGGAGACGGTGCCGCCGAAGATGACGCGGGTCTGTACGTCGGTGCTGGTGGTCTTGGTGCATTCCAGCACGACGCGGCCGTCGTCGATGAGGACGCGGTCGCCGGGGCGAACGTCGCCGGGGAGTCCCTTGTAGGTGGTGGAGACCCTGTTCCGGTCGCCGGGGACGTCCTCGATGGTGACGGTGAACTCGTCACCGGCTTCGAGTTCGATGGGCCCGTCGGGGAAGGTTCCGACGCGGATCTTGGGCCCTTGGAGGTCGGCGAGGACGCCGACCGCGCGGTTGGCGTCCTGTGCGGCCTGCCGGAGGTTGGTCAGGCTCGCGTAGTGGTCGTCATGGGTTCCGTGGCTGAGATTGAGGCGGGCGACGTCCAAGCCCGCATCCACGAGTTGCCGGAGGGTCTCCGGGCTCGAGGTGGCGGGGCCAAGGGTCGCAACGATCTTTGCTCGACGTGTCACATGTATCACTTTAGAGCGTCTGGGGGATGGAGTGGTCTAAACCAGGTTGCGAACGGACGTATGCGAGGTGGAGTGGGAGCGAATTCGGTCACCCTCGGTGACCGTTTTCGTGGGGTGATCGGGTGGTCGAGGGTGGGGTCGGTGGGCCGGCGCGGGTTTCTCCGGGTCGTTGTCGTGTGGGCGTTTCGCCGTCGGTGAAGGGTGGGCGTGGTTGTTCGGGCGTGGCGTGGTGATGGCGGCTCTGGTGGACGAGGTGGCGGCCTTGGAGGAGGTGCTGCTGGGATTGTCGGAGTCGGATGTGGTGAAGGCGACACGGTGCGTGCCGTGGGACGTGACGGCGTTGTCGGTGCACACGGTGGGCTCGTTGCACCAGGTATCGGTGGCCCTGGACGGGGGCACGGCGGATCCGGCCGCCGCTCTGGTGCCGGCGGCCGGGTATTACTCGCCGCGAGTGCGTTTCTCGCCGGAGGTGAACCGGACCCGGGTCGACGGCGCTTCAGCGCGGGTCGGGCGCGGGGGTGCGGGTCCTGGCGTTGGGGTGAGGCCACGTCATCGTGTGGCGCCCCGCGTGCGGTACGGGGCGCCAGGTGCGCGGGCCGTCAGAGGGACCGGCGTGGGCGGGGCAGGTCGGGTACCAGGCGACCGTAGGCGCGCAGGATGCGCATGCGTTGGATGGTGCGCATGCCTTGGCGTTCGAGGGTGGCGGTGGTGTCCCAGTGCTCCCAGCAGGCGTCCCAACCACCGTCGGGGCGTTGCTCCTCCTCGAAGGCTTCGAGGTTGCGGGTGATCTCGGCGTCGGTGAAGAGCGGTCGGGCGATGTGGGCGGGGTGGCAGGCCAGGTCGAGTGGCGTGTGCACGTGGCCGGTGGCCCTCGGTCGGACGTCGATGACGGCGCGGATCATGGTGGCCAGGTGGTTCATGGTGGCCACGGCTCGGGGCCGGTCGGGCACGTACTGCAGGAAGGTGCAGATGCCGATGGCCTCGTGCGGGTCGGTCCAGTGGAGCCCGTTGATGGTCTTCCAGCAGTAGGCCGTGGCCCGGTCACGCCACGGGTGGGCGACGTTGTTCTTGTGGAGCAGCCCGATGATCATCGCGGTGACGTCGAGGCGGCTGGAGAAGTCGCGGGTCTCCCGGTACCAGGGCGCGGCTTCGGTGTGGCGGACGGTGGGCAGCACGGCGGGTACTCCGCCGTCGTCGTTGGCGTTGCCGGCGAGGAAGAGGCAGATGCCCTGTCCGACGTCCTCGGGGATGGCTCCGAGTTCGTCGAGGTAGCGCAGGGCGGTCTCGGTGGCGACGGGTTGGCTGCCGTGCCCCCGAAGGTCGGGGTCGAGGCTGTTGCCGTAGCCGCCGTCGAGGTTTCGGTGGGCGGCCAGTGACGCGTATACGGGTTGTGCGGACGCTGACTGGAAGTGGAAGGCGAAGCGGTGCCGGTCGATGAGCCGGGCGCTGCGCATGATGAAGTGGTCGGCTGCGCGGTACGAGTCCCAGGTCATAACGGTCATGTCTCGACCGTAGACCCGTGTGACCTGCGGGTGAAGGACGTGCGCGGGATCCATTCGCGATCTTTACGCCGTGTCCGAGGATGGTCTTCGTCGACGACGTAGGTGGATGACGAGGAGCCCGGCCCAGGAGACCGCGACGATGAGGGCGGTGAGGAGTCGGATGCCGGTCAGGTGTTCGGCGGGATAGACGACCCCGGTGAGGTAGTGGTCGACGAACCCCGTGTCCGAGAGGCCCTCCTGCCCGGCTCGTTCTCGTCCCCAGTTCTCGACGTGGGTCAGGGGACAGTCCCATCCGATGAAGGTGATGCCGAGACCGTAGAGGGCGCAGGCCAGGTGGGGCCAGAAGGCGCGTGGCCACTTCCAGGCGAGGAATCCGCCGACGGCGACGTAGACGAGGAAGGCCATGTGCAGGGCCATCGCGCCTTCACCGATCAGTCGGTAGATCATGTCCTTGAGCCTAGAGACGTGCCGGGCGCGAGGGGTAGCCCCCGCGCCCGGGCGGATTCTGGGGCCTCTCGGTCAGACGAGCGGGCGCTCGGTGGGCGCGATGGCGACCGGCAGGGTCCCGTCCTCGGTGAGGTGGTGGTCCACGGCGGCGGCTGCGGAGCGGCCCTCGGCGATGGCCCACACGATGAGGGATTGTCCACGGCCCATGTCGCCGGCGCAGAAGACGCCGTCGACGGTGGTCCTGTAGTCGCTGTCGCGGACGACGTTGCCGCGGCCGTCGAGTTCGACCCCCAGGTCCTCGATCATGCCCTTGGTCTCGGGGCCGACGAAGCCCATGGCGAGGGTGACCAGGTCCGCGGGGATCTCGCGTTCGGTGCCCTCGACGGGTTCGAAGCCGTTCGGGCCGCGTTCGACGTCGACGAGTCTCAGGGCGCGGACGTGCCCGTTCTCGTCGCCGAGGAACTCCAGGGTGTTGACGGAGTAGATCCGCTTGCCGCCCTCTTCGTGCGCGCTGGTGACCTTGTACAGCATGGGCATGGTGGGCCAGGGCTGGTGGTCGGGGCGCGTGGTCGGGGGCTTGGGCATGATCTCCAGCTGGGTGACCGACGCGGCGCCCTGGCGGTGTGCGGTGCCGACGCAGTCCGCGCCGGTGTCACCGCCGCCGATGACGATGACGTGTTTGCCCTGGGCGTGGATGGGTGCGCGGTCGAGGTCGCCCTCCTGCACCTTGTTGGCCAGGGGCAGGTACTCCATGGCCTGGTGGATACCGTCGAGTTCGCGGCCGGTGGCGGGCAGGTCGCGCCACCGGGTGGCGCCGCCGGTGAGGACGACGGCGTCGTTGTCGCTCTTGAGTCGTTCGACGGTGAGGTCGACGCCGATGTTCACGCCGGTGCGGAAGGTGGTGCCTTCGGCGGTCATCTGGGCGATGCGGCGGTCGATGTGCCGCTTCTCCATCTTGAACTCGGGGATGCCGTAGCGGAGCAGGCCGCCGATGCGGTCGGCCCGTTCGTAGACGGTGACGTCGTGTCCGGCGCGGGTGAGTTGCTGTGCGGCGGCCAGGCCAGCGGGGCCGGAGCCGACGATGGCGACCTTCTTGCCGGTGCGGTGGGTGGGCGGCAGGGGCTTGACCCAGCCTTCCTCCCACGCACGGTCGATGATGGAGACCTCGACGTTCTTGATGGTGACGGCGGGCTGGTCGATACCGAGCACGCAGGCCGATTCACAGGGTGCGGGGCAGAGGCGGCCGGTGAACTCGGGGAAGTTGTTGGTGGCGTGGAGTCGTTCGATCGCCTCGGCCCAGTCGTGGGTGTGGACGAGGTTGTTCCACTCGGGGATGAGGTTTCCGAGCGGGCATCCGTTGTGGCAGAAGGGGATGCCGCAGTCCATGCAGCGTGAGGCCTGCTTGGTGACGGTTCCTCGGTCGAAGTCCTCGTGGACCTCGCGCCAGTCCTGGATGCGCACGTCGACGGGCCGGTGCGCGGGGAGCTCTCGCTCGGTGATCTTCAGGAAACCCTTGGGGTCTGCCATGGTTCTTCCTCCTTTCGTGGACCGGGTTTTCAGGACTGCGCGGAGGCCATGACGGCCTCGTCGACGTCGCGTCCTTCGCGTTCGGCCTCGGCCTTGGCGAGCAGGACTCGCTTGTAGTCGCGCGGCATGACCTTGGCGATGCGGTCCAGGCCCTGGTGTCCGGCGACCAGGAGGCGTTCGGCGACGGTGGATCCGGTCTCGGCGTGGTGTCGGGCGAGGACTCCGGTGAGGAAGTCGCGGTCGTCGTCGGTGAGTTCCTCGATCTCGACCATTTCTCCGTTGACGCGTTCGGGGTCCAGGTCGAGGACGTAGGCGACGCCTCCGGACATGCCGGCGGCGAAGTTGCGGCCGGTGCGGCCCAGGACGACGGCGCGACCGCCGGTCATGTACTCGCAGCCGTGGTCGCCGACGCCCTCGACGACGGCGGTGGCTCCGGAGTTGCGGACGCAGAAGCGTTCGCCGACGATGCCGCGCAGGTGGATCTCGCCGGAGGTGGCGCCGTAGGCGATGACGTTGCCGGCGATGATGTGGTCCTCGGCCACCAGGCGTGAGTTCTCGTCGGGGCGGACGATGACGCGTCCGCCGGAGAGACCCTTGCCGACGTAGTCGTTGGCGTCGCCTTGGAGGCGCAGGGTCACGCCCTTGGGGATGAAGGCACCGAAGGACTGTCCGGCGGATCCGGTGAAGGTGACGTCGATGGTGTCGGTGGGCAGGCCCTCGGCCCCGTAGCGCTTGGTGACCTCGTGGCCGAGCATGGTGCCGACGGTGCGGTTGACGTTGCGGACCGGCAGTTGGAGCGCGACGGGCCGGCCGAAGTCCAGGGCGCCCTCGCTGAGTTGGACGAGGGTGTTGTCCAGGGCCTTTTCCAGGCCGTGGTCCTGGTCGCGCCGCCGGGAGCGGTGGTCGCCGGCGATGGGTTCGACCTCGTGCAGGATGGGCGACAGGTCCAGGCCTTGTGCCTTCCAGTGGTCGACGGCGTCGGCGGTGTCGAGCAGGTCGACGGAGCCGATGGCCTCGTCGAGGCTGCGGAAGCCGAGCCGGGCGAGGTATTCGCGGACCTCTTGGGCGATGAACTCGAAGAAGTTCACCACGTACTCGGCCTTGCCGGAGAACCGTTCCCGCAGGAGCGGGTTCTGGGTGGCGACGCCGACCGGGCAGGTGTCGAGGTGGCACACGCGCATCATGACGCAGCCGGAGACGACCAGGGGTGCGGTGGCGAAGCCGTACTCCTCGGCGCCGAGCAGGGCGGCGATGACGACGTCGCGGCCGGTCTTCATCTGGCCGTCGGCCTGGACGACGATGCGGTCGCGCAGTCCGTTGAGCAGCAGGGTCTGCTGGGTTTCGGCGAGGCCGAGCTCCCAGGGGGTACCGGCGTGCTTGAGGGAGGTCAGCGGCGAGGCGCCGGTTCCTCCGTCGTGGCCGGAGATGAGGACGACGTCGGCGTGCGCCTTGGACACGCCGGTGGCGACGGTGCCCACTCCCGCTTCGGAGACCAGTTTGACGTGGACCCGTGCGGACGGGTTCGCGTTCTTGAGGTCGTGGATGAGCTGGGCGAGGTCCTCGATGGAGTAGATGTCGTGGTGGGGCGGCGGCGAGATGAGGCCGACGCCGGGGGTGGAGTGCCTGGTGTCGGCCACCCACGGGTAGACCTTGTGGCCGGGCAGTTGTCCGCCCTCGCCGGGCTTGGCGCCCTGGGCCATCTTGATCTGGATGTCGTCGGCGTTGCTGAGGTAGTGCGAGGTGACGCCGAAGCGACCGGAGGCGACCTGCTTGATGGCGCTGCGTCGCAGGTCCCCGTTGGGGTCGCGGGTGAAGCGGTCGGGGTCCTCGCCGCCCTCTCCGGTGTTGGACTTGCCACCGAGGCGGTTCATCGCGATGGCGAGGGTCTGGTGTGCCTCCGCGGAGATGGAGCCGTAGGACATGGCTCCGGTGGAGAAGCGCTTGACGATCTCCGAGACGGGTTCGACCTCGTCGATGGAGATGGGTTCGCGCACGCCTTCCTTGAGTCGGAAGAGCCCACGCAGGGTCATGAGCTTCTCGGCCTGGTCGTCGATCCTGTTCGTGTACTCCTTGAAGATCTCGTACTTGCGGCTCCGGGTGGAGTGCTGGAGCTTGAAGACCGTCTCGGGGTTGAACAGGTGGGGTTCGCCCTCGCGGCGCCACTGGTACTCACCGCCCACCTCCAGGCGCCGGTGGGCGTTGGGGTTGGCGGTGTGGGCGCGGCGGTGACGGATGGCGACCTCTTCGGCGAGGACGTCGAATCCGACGCCGCCCAGACGGGAGGTGGTGCCGGTGAAGCAGCGGTCGATGACCTCCTGGCCCAGGCCCAGGGCCTCGAAGATCTGGGCGCCGGTGTAGGAGCTGACGGTGGAGACACCGATCTTGGACATGACCTTGAGGACACCCTTGGCGTAGGCCTTGAGGGTGTTGCGCACGGCGGTGTCGGCGTCGACGTCGGCGAGGGTGCCGCGCCGGACCAGGTCGCGGACGGTCTCCAGGGCCAGGTACGGGTTGACCGCGGAGGCGCCGTAGCCCAGCAGGAGGGCGACGTGGTGGCATTCGCGGACGTCGCCGGCCTCGATGACGAGTCCGACCTCGGTACGGGTCTTCTCGCGGATCAGGTGGTGGTGGACGGACCCGGTCAGCAGCAGTGACGGGATGGGTGCGCGGGTGGCGTCGGCGCGGCGGTCGCTGAGGACCAGGATGTGGGCGCCGTCGGCGATGGCCGCGGAGACCTCGGTTTCGATCTCGGCCAGGCGGGCGGAGAGGGCGTCACCGCCGCCGTCGACGGGGTAGGTGCCGTCGACGGTGAAGGTCTTCAGCGCGGGGTCGGTCTGTCCCGCGGCGACGATGGCGGCCAGTTCGGCTTCGTCGACGACCGGGGTGGGCAGGACGAGGCGCCGGTTGTCGCCGGGGCCGGCGCCCAGGATGTTGTGTTCGGCGCCCAGGAGCGTGGACAGGCTGGTGACCATCTCCTCGCGGATGGCGTCCAGTGGCGGGTTGGTGACCTGCGCGAAGTTCTGTGAGAAGTAGTCGAAGAGTTGGCGCGGGCGGTCGGACAGGGCCGCCACCGGGGTGTCGGTGCCCATGGAGCCGATGGGTTCGGCGCCGGTGCGGGCCATCGGGGTGAGGATGATCCGCAGTTCCTCCTCGGTGTAGCCGAACACCCTCTGGGCGAGGTCCGGTTCGGTGACCGGGGTGGGTTCGGCTGCGGGGAGGTCGTTCAGGCGCAGGACTCCGGCGTCGATCCACTCCTGGTAGGGGTGTTCGGCGGCGAGGTCGGCCTTGATCTCCTCGTCCTCGATGATGCGCCCTTGGGCGGTGTCGACCACGAAGATACGGCCCGGCTGTAGGCGGCCCTTGCGCACGACGGTGGCGGGGTCGATGTCCAGGACGCCGGCTTCGGAGGCCAGGACGACGAGGCCGTCCTCGGTGACCCAGTAGCGCCCGGGGCGCAGACCGTTGCGGTCCAGTACGGAGCCGACGAGGGTGCCGTCGGTGAAGGACACCGAGGCCGGTCCGTCCCAGGGCTCCATGAGGGTCGAGTGGTACTCGTAGAAGGCCCGGACGGCCGGGTCCATCTCGGTGTGGTTCTCCCAGGGCTCCGGGATCATCATCAGGACGGCGTGCGGCAGGGAGCGGCCGCCGAGGTGGATGAGTTCCAGGGCGTCGTCGAAGGACGCGGTGTCGGAGTCGTCGGGGTCGACGATGGGGAAGACGCGGTCCAGGTCACCGGGGATGAGGTCGGTGGCGAGCTTGGCCTCGCGTGAGCGCATCATGTTCCGGTTGCCCTTGACGGTGTTGATCTCACCGTTGTGGGCGACGTAGCGGAACGGGTGGGCCAGCGGCCAGGACGGGAAGGTGTTGGTGGAGAACCGGGAGTGGACCAGGGCCAGGCCGGAGGTGTAACGCCGGTCGGACAGGTCCGGGAAGAACGGCTCCAGTTGGGGCGTGGTGAGCATGCCCTTGTAGGCGATGGTGCGCGGGGACAGGCTCGGGAAGTAGACGTCGGTCTCGTGTTCGGCGCGCTTGCGGACGCAGTAGGCGTGGCGCTCCAGGTCGATACCGGTCAGGCCCTCGGTGGGGCCGCCCTCGCGGCCGGTGATGAACAGTTGCCCGAAGTAGGGCATGACCTCGCGGGCGGCGGGACCGCTGTAGCGGGGCTCGAAGGGGACCTCGCGCCAGCCGAGGAGGGTGAGGCCCTCTTCGGCGACGATGGCGTCGATCCGCTCCACGGCGGCGGCTCGTGCGGCCGCGTCGGCGGGGAGGAAACCGATGCCGGTGGCGTAGGCGCCCGCCTCGGGAAGGTCGAAGTCGCAGACCTCGGCGTAGAGCTCGTGGGGGACCTGGGTCAGGATGCCCGCGCCGTCGCCGTCGTCGGGGTCGGCCCCGGAGGCGCCTCGGTGGTCGAGGTTGCGAAGGACGGTCAGCGCCTTGTCCACGATGTCGTGGCTGCGGCGGCCGGTGAGGTCGGCCACGAACCCGACACCACAGGCGTCGTGTTCGTGGGCGGGGTCGTACAGGCCCTGGGGTGTGGCTTCGGGGTTCGTTCGGACGGACGAACGCCGCACGTTTCCAGCAGGCATCTACCCTCCTGTCGTCTTGAAGTCGGCTTTGTGAAAAGCGCATTCGGGACGACATTGGCCCTGCTGCGTACGTGATGGAGTTGTGGCCCGCCGTTGTGGGCGCCCCGGGGCACCCGCCGTGTCGCGTTCACGTCCTCGTGACGCCGGTGGTGTTCGGGTCGCCCGGTTTCGGGCAGGTTCTCTTATACACGCCGGCCCGGTGACGATGCGAATCGTCGTGTGTCCGGCGTTTCCCGCTCGTGTCCCTCTCGGGTCCGCGCGATCGCGCTTTTTCCGATGACGGCCGGCCTTGCCCGTTGTTCCACGCGCGAACCCCGCTAAACCTTCCCGGGCGCGGTGAAGACCGGACCATGGTCCGATTTTCACCGTGGCGGGGCGGCGCCCACCGGCGTGATCCCAGGTTATGTCGCTGTTAACGCGTTTCCCAAGGGGGGATGAACATGACCAGGGAGTGATATCTCCCTCATCGGTGACGAACCACCCTGACCTGCGTCACCGGTGTGGTCCGCACACCGTGGGAGGATCGCCGAATGGCAGGACACCCGACTTCCCCCGGCCCGGATTCCGGGACCTCAATCGACCCCGAACGTGCACCGGGTACCCCGGTCCTGGACGGTCTGGCGGCGCCCGGCGCCGGTTCGGGCCCTCCTCTGCCCGAAGTGGCGGAGACGTTCCTCACCGAGTACGGGATCGACGCCCCACGCCCGCGCCTCATCCTGGCGTTGCTCTCCGACGGACGTTGGTGGAGCACCAACGACCTGGTGCGGGCCGGTGGCATCGCCCACTCCGTGGTGCGTTCGCTACTGCGGGTCCTCGACGAGGCCGACGAGGTGGCCAGGGACGGAGACCGCTACCGGTTGCTGCGTCCCTCCCACTACCAGGGTGCGACGGCGCCGATGCTCGCCGACCCGGTGGCGCACATGTTGCCCGAGCACCCGCGGGCCGCCACGGAGCTGGTGCGGGCGGTGGCCGAGGGACCGGCCTCCGACCTGAACCTGGACCACGTGGCGGCGACGGCGGAGACGGCCCTGCGCCGCGCCCTGTTCCTGACCACCCGTTTCGACCTGACCCGGCGCACCCTGTTGTGCGTGGGCGACCACGACCTGACGTCGCTGGCCTTGGCGCTGGTACTGCCCGGGGCGAAGGTGGGGGTCGTGGACCTGGACGAGCGGGTCCTGGAGCACATCGACACGGTGGCCGAGCGCCTGGGTGTGACCATCCACACGCACAGCGCCGACCTGCGGTTGGGGCTGCCCGAGAGGTTGCGCGAGCGCGCCGACGTGGTCTTCACCGACCCGCCCTACACCCCGGACGGCGTGGAGTTGTTCGTGCGCCGGGGCGTGGAGGGGTTGGCTGACCCGCGCAAGGGCCGGGTGTTGGTGGCCTACGGGGCCAGTGAGACCACCCCGAAGCTGGCGGCCGCCGTCCAGACGCGGTTGGTGCGGATGGGGCTGCTCATGGAGGCGGTGTTGCCGGACTTCAATCGTTACCTGGGCGGGGAGTCGATCGGTGCCGCCAGCGACCTGTACGTGCTCCGGCCGTTGTCGAAGACGTTGCCCGCCCCCGCCGGTGAAAGCGCCCGGGTGTACAGCCAGGGCGTCAACGCCAAGGAGGCGCGGGGCGGAACGGACGTGGAGCGGGCCCGAGCGGTGCTGGATCGGGTCACCGAGGACAGCGCCGGGCGGGGTCACGAGGAGCTCGGGAGCTCTCCGGCGTTGGTGGGCGACTGGCCTCGCGAGGTGTGCAAGGAGGTCCGGGTACGTCTGTCCACCTGGATGGATTCCCCCACCGCGGTGGGCCCGTGCGCGGTGATCGACCTGACCGGTGGTTGGGACCGGATCGCGGCGCGGGTGGCGTTGGCCACGACCGCGGACAACGCCTACGTCCTGGTGCCGTCGTCGTCCAAGTGGGTGCGCGACGAGGCCGGGCAGGGGGCGTTCCGGTCGATGGTGGAGCCGGGGATGCGGGTGCGGTTCCTGCGCGGGTTCGGTGCCTCGGACCTGACGGCGATCCGGTTGGAGCGCGACCCCGAACCGGGTGGGAGTTCGGGCCGGTTGTTGGCCCATGTCCAGGGGCGTGCGCACGGGTCGCTCACCACGACGCTGCGGACCGGTCTGATGGAGGTGACGGCCTGGGGCGGGCGGCCGGTGAACAAGCGCACGGCCCGGCAGGCGGTGGCCTCGGCCCCGGCGTGGTTGCCCGGGCACACCCTGTTGGACCTGCCCGAGCACCGGTTCTCGGATCTGCGGGTCCTGTCCTCCGAGCTGTTGGCCAGGGTGGAGGAGGTCAGGGCCGGCTGACGTCCCCCTCCCGAGCAGGACGGCTCCCGAGTAGGACGGCGGGCCCACGGAGAACGACTCTCCGTGGGCCCGCCGCACGTTCGGTGGGTGTGTGACCCCGGTCCTACTCCCCGGGCGCCACCGGGACCTCACCCTCGCCGGGCAGCCCCTCCTGTTGACCGGGGACCTCGCCGGGGACCTCTTCGGTGCCTGGCTCGGTACCGGGTTCCGTTCCGGGCTCGCCGCCGGTCTCCTCGGTGCCTTCGGCGCCCTCGGTTCCCGTGCTCTCATCGTCGTCGTACTCGATCATGCGACGGAAGAGCGGGTCACGGAAATTGGCCAGGGCCACCAGCGGGGTGGACAGGGTGACGCGTTCGTCGACCGAGTCGGAGTCGGTGGGCTGGACCCAGACCACGACCAGGTAGTGGCCGCTGACGATGGCGTCGGCGGCGCTGTAGCCCGAACCGAGGCGATCGAAGGGCTCGGCGCCGGAGGGCGGCAGCACGAACCCGGGGTCGACGACCTCCTCCTCGGGATCGCCTCCCTCGGGTTCGGGCAGGTTCAGGGCCTCGGCCACCGCGCGGCTGCCCTCGACGTCGGCCAGGTTGAACACGGTGGCCACACCGAAGTAGTTGTCGGAGAGGTAGGCGGCGCGTCCGGCCTGGCTGCAGTCGGCGTCGGCGAGGGCCTGGGTGGCCTGCTCGCCCCACACCGCGCTGGAGCAGTCGTCGGTCAGCTCCGACTCCTCCAGGGTGAAGTCGATGCTCTGGCTGGAGATCTCGGCGTTGCGGCGTTCGAACAGCTCACCCTCGTTGAGGACACGGCCGTCGATCTCGCGGGAGGCCAGGACCTCGTTCATGTTCCCGGCGTCGCGGACCTTGTAGTCGGCCGGGCGGGTCTGCGGGGCGGCCGCGTCGCTCCCCTCGTCCCCCGACAGCTGGAAGAACAGGACCACGCCCAAGGCGATGAGGGCGACGACCAGCGTCCCGACGAGGATGACCAGCGTCCGACCGAAGCGTCGGGGTTCCTTCTTGCGTCGTCCACCGCTTCGTCGACGCCCACCCTCCTGGGAGGGGGCGGGGGTCTGCTGTTCGTCGGGTTCGTTGTTCTTCCTCCGGCGGCCCGGCCTGCCAGGCGTCGAGGGTTCAGAAGAGGACACCCAAAGGACCTTTCCGTGGGTTCGGGCCGGTCACCTGTGGTGACCGGCCCGCTTGCGCTCGGGTTACGAGAGGAGGGAGCTTCCACCTCGGACACGACCCCGGCGGGCGGGTCGATCTGTCCGAGATCCTATCGGGACGTCCGACAGGGCCGGACAGGCCCGAGGTTCGGCTCGCGCTACTCGCCCTCCTCGCCCCGGTAGGCGACGACCTCGTCGTAGACGAAGGAGAACGCGCTCATGGAGGCCACGTCCAGGGTCGCCAGGTCCGAGTCGTCTCCGGGTTCGGAGCCGTCGGCCTTGGCCGTCCAGAACACGGCCAGGTAGTGGCCCATGACCTGGGTGCTGGCCTGGCTGTAGCCCTCCTGCAACCCTTCGATGTCCCCGCCGGTCTGGCTCAGCAGGAAGCCGAGGTCGGTCTCGGAGTTGGTCGGGTCCAGGGCCGCCGCGGCGTCGGTGGCGGCCTCGCTGTCGGCCAGGTCGAACAGCGTCACCTGGGCGACGTACTCGTTGTCGGAGTCGGTGTAGACGCCGGAGGCCGCGTTGACGCAGTCACCGTCGATCAGGCTCTGTCCGAGCTCGTCGCCCCACACCATGGAGGTGCAGGAGTCGGTGACGGCGGAGTCGCGCAGCTCCAGCTGCATGTCCCCGAGTTCCAGTTCGCCCACGGAACCGAAGACCGCCTCCTCCGTCATGGGCTCGGCCTCGGCGGGACGTTCGTCGATGGGACCGAACACCTCCGGGTCGTTCTCCTGGAAGCGGTACTGCTCCGGGGTGAGGGTGCTGTGGCCATCGGGTGGGGCGACCACGCTCTGGTCGCCTCCGCTGGTTCCGCCGCCCCCGCTGACGAGCTGGTAGGCCAGCACCCCCAGGAGTGCGACCAGGGCGATACCGAAGGCGCCCAGGAGCATGCCCAGCACGGCGGTGCCACGCTTGCGCTTGCTCTGTTCGGCCAGGGTGTAGACGATCTGGTTGGGCCGGTCCCCCAGGACCGACACCTTCTTGATCGCGGACGCGGAGAAGGCGGAGACGCGGCCCACGCCGCGCTTCTCCTTGCTCCTGCGTCGTCCACCCCGACGACCTCCCACCGCTCCGTCCGCCTGGGGGTCGTCCCCGTCGCGGTCGTCGTAGTCGGCGTCGTCGTAGTCGTACTCCTCGTAGGAGTCCTGGTCACCCGACCGGTCCTGGGTGTGTCCGTACTCGGCGGAGAAGTCCTCCTCCGGGTCGTAACCCTGGTCGTACCCGTCGTCGTCACGCCCGTAGTCGGCGTGCTCTTCGGTGTGGGTGCCGGCGGCGCGACGGGAACCGCCGCGCCGCTTCTTGCGTCCGAAACCGGACTCGGCTCTGCTCACGGTCTTTCTCAAATCATCAACCCGTGGTCTGCTCGACTGGTGCGGAAATGGCCCGCGGCGCCTGCGGCCACGGGCCGCGGCGCCGAAATTCGGCGTCCCGCGTTACTCGGGCTTCGACCCGGAGTCGTCTCCCGCGCCCTTGGCGTCGTCCTCCGTCGAGCCCTCGCTACTAGATCGCTCAGGGCTCGGGTGGTATTCCGTACCGGCTTCGTTGGACACGCCACTGTCCTGGTCGAACGCAGATCCCTCGGTGTCGACCGCGCTGTAGACGGTGCCCTCCTCCTCGGTCCTGGCGCCGGTGTCACCGAAGACCTGGGTGCCCGCGTCCTGGCCGTGCGGAACCACGGCGGTGGAGAAGCGGTCGATACGGGTACCGGCCCACACGAAGAAGGCCAGGGCGCCCAGGAACACGACGATGGAGGTCCAGTTGTTCAGGCGCAGACCGAAGAAGTCGTTGGCCGGGTCCACGCGCAGGTACTCGATCCAGAAGCGGCCCGCGCAGTAGCCCATGACGTAGAGGGCGAACAGGCGCCCGCCCTGGAGGGAGCTCTCGAAGCGTCGGCCCAGGTAGGCCAGGAGGACGGCCAGACCCAGGCACCACAGGGATTCGTACAGGAAGGTGGGGTGGTAGGTGGTCACGCCGGGTTCCATGCCGGCGCGCAGGTAACCCTCGGGGGTGAGGTTGATCTCCACGGCCCAGGGCAGGTCGGTGGGGCGACCGAACAGCTCCTGGTTGAAGTAGTTGCCCCAGCGGCCGATGGCCTGGGCGAGGGGGATGGTGGGGGCGATGGCGAAGGAGAGCTTGGACATCGACAGTCCGCGCTTGCGGGCGACCAGCCAAACACCGACCGCGCCGAGGGGAACGGCTCCCCAGATACCGAGCCCGCCCTCCCAGATGAAGAGGGCTCGGATGGGTTCCTTGCCCGGACCGAAGTACAGCTGCGCGTCGCTGATCACGTGGTAGAGACGGCCACCGATGAGCCCGAGGACGACCGCCCAGACCGCCATGTCCATGATGGTGCCGGGCTCACCGCCCATGGCCTTCCAGCGGCGCTCGCTCCAGAAGACGGCGACGATGACACCGGCGAGGATGCACAGGGCGTAGAAGTGGATCTCCAGGGGCCCGATCGGGATCGAGTTGACCTGAGGGCTGGGAATGGCCGCGAGGGCGCGGCCGTACTCGGCCGCGCCCTCCGAAGCTGTCGACGACAATGTCACTGCTCTGCTCTCGGATCCGCCCCGCGTGCGGGGAGTCTGTTCAGGGGTTCTACTCCGTGTCACCCCCGTCGCCCGCCGGCTCGGTCTCGACTTCGCCCGCGCCGGCGGAGGCGATCGCCTCGGAGAGACCGCGTGCCGTCATGGCGGAGTTGTTGTCGAGCAACTCGCCATTGATGTAGACGGCAGGGGTGCCGCGGAACATGTTGTCTCCGCTGTAGCGAGTGTAAGCCGTTCCGGTGGCGTCGATGATCTCGCCCGTGTACGTCCCGTCGAGGAAGGCGGGGTCGTGTCCGTTGTCGGCTCCCCAGGCGAGCAGGTCGGTCAGGACCATGGTTCCGAGGGTCTCCTCACCGATCTGTTCGGTGGCGTCCGCGGTCAGGGCCGGCAGGAACTCCTCGGTGAACTCGGTGACGACCTCGGCCTCGGCGTCGACGCGTTCGTCGAACTCGCTCGCCTGGGCCTCGTCGGCGTCGGTCTGGCGGAACCATTCCTTGAGTTCGTCGACGGTGAAGCCCTCGCGGCCCTCGGCCGGCTGGTTCTCGAAGAGCAGGTCGTTGTACTCGACGAAGACTCCGTGGTCGGCCGCGGCCCGAGCGGCCACACCACCGCGCAGCGAGTTGCTGCTGATGGGGGTCGGCTGTTGGGCGAAGATGCTGACCGGCCGGAAGTGGACGATGGCCTCGCCGCTCGCGGCGCGTTCCTTGAGGAGGTCTCCGTTGAGGAGTTCGAACTGGCGGCAGGCGGGGCACTGGTAGTCGGCGTAGACCTCGACGACGGGCGCGGAGACGCCCTCGTTCGCCATGACGACGCTGCCGTCCTCTTGGAGGACCTGGGCGGCCAGTTCGCCGTCGTAGCCCTCGTCCTCGCCCGAGGTCATGACGGCGTAGCCGATCCCCACGATGAGCAGGACCACGGCGGCGGCGATACCGACGACGAGGAGGTTCTTCTTGCGTCGGGCCGCCCGCTTCTCCTTCTCTCGCTGTTCCTTGAGCTTCTCGCGGGAGCGCTTGCGCGCTTCACTCCCCATGCTTTCCTCTGTTTCTGACTTTCGGGTGGTCGATCGTCGTCTCGGTGCTCGTCGGGGTCACCGGTACAGGCCGAGGACGCGGTCGAGGGCGAAGGGTGAACGGGGCCAGATCGCGATGAAGGCCCCCATGGCGCCGAAGGCGATGTCGCGGGCGATGGAGAGCCCGTAGGTGGTCTCCCCCGGGTCGACCTGGCCGCCACCGCCGAAGCAGCCGCAGTCGATGGACAGGCCCCTGGCCATGGCGGAGACGATCCCGGCGATGAAGGCGACCATGAGGATCGCGCCGATCGCCCCGGCGTAGCGGGTGGCCAGGCCGAGCAGGAGCAGCAGCGCCAGCGCGAGTTCGAAGAGCGGGAGGGTGTAGCCGATGAGTCGGGCGACCTCGGTCGGGAAGAGGTCGTAGGCCTCCACGGCCTGGATCGACAGGGCCGGTGGGTACTTGGTGACGGCGGCGGTGATGAGGACGGCGGCCAGGCCGAGGCGGCAGGCGAGGCTGACCCAGGGCTGGATGTTCTCCCACCGCGTGGGTGCCTTCGGGGTGTCGTCGAGTGTGTCCGTCATCTGGCGCCTTCGGAAGGGAGGGGGTCGGTCTACCGCGAGCCTGGCGCGGGTTCCGCGTCCGGCCGCTCTTCACGTCGAAACAGATCCTACTGTCTGTAGTTCACGCGTGACACAGGGCTGTGGCATCCGGGTGCCAGAAGGGCGCTCTCGGATACTCGGGGCTCCCGTCATCCCACCATCGAATCCGCCGCCATGGGGCGGGTTCACGTTCTTTCGGGGCCTCTTCTCACCCGATTCTCACCCTCTTAACCCGGGCCTTGACCGGGCGAGAGAAAAGATGGGCCGCACCATGACGGTGCGGCCCATCACAAGGGACCCGGGTCCCTGGATGACCTCGGAAGGGCCTTCCTAACGGGACCGAACGCCCTCGGCCAGTTCCTCGGCGAAGGAGCGGACGGCGACCAGACCGGTCTCCAGGTCGGGTGCGTCCAGGATCCGCTGGCAGAACCCGGCACCCACGATGACCCCGTCCGCGTAGGCGGCGACCTCCGCTGCCTGGGCCCCGTTGGAGATGCCCAGTCCCACGCAGATCGGCAGTCCCGAATCACGGGTGACCTCGCGGGTGCGGCGGACCAGGACCTCGGCGGTGTCGGAGACCTGGGTGCGGGTACCGGTGACGCCCATGAGGGACGCCGCGTACACGAAGCCGCCGCAGGCCTCGGTGGTCAGCGCCAGACGACGGTCCGAGGAGGAGGGCGCGACCAGGAAGACGCGGTCGATCCCGGCCTTGTCGGAGGCGGCGATCCACTCGTCGGCCTCCTCGGGGATGAGGTCGGGGGTGATGACCCCGGCTCCCCCGACCTTGGCCAGTTCGGTGGCGAAGCGCTCCACGCCGTAGCGTTCGATCGGGTTCCAGTAGGACATGACCAGGGCGGCGGCGCCGGTGGCCGCGGTGGCCTCCACGACCCGGAACACGTCGTCGGTGGTGGTGCCGGCGTCCAGGGCCCGGCCGGCGGCGCGCTGGATGGTGGGGCCGTCCATCATGGGGTCGGAGTAGGGCAGACCGACCTCGACGACGTCGCAGCCGCCCTCGACCATGGCCTGGACCACCCGGATGGAGGACTCCACGTCGGGGAACCCGGCGGGCAGGTAGCCGATGAGCGCGGCGCGGTCGGCCTCTCGGGCCTGGGCCAGCTTGCTCTGCAGTGTGGTGGTCGGCATCACGCCTGTCCCTCCGAGTCGACGAGGCCGAAGTAGTCGGCGGCGGTGTTGACGTCCTTGTCCCCGCGCCCGGAGAGGTTCACCAGGATGACGGAGTCGGGGCCCAGTTCCTTGCCCAGGCGCAGCGCGCCGGCCAGGGCGTGGGCGCTCTCGATGGCGGGGATGATGCCCTCGGTGCGGCACAGAAGCCGGAAGGCCTCCATGGCCTCGGCGTCGGTGACCGGCTCGTACTTGGCGCGACCGGTCGCGGCCAGGTGGGCGTGTTCGGGGCCCACGGCCGGGTAGTCGAGTCCGGCGGAGATGGAGTGGCTGGGCAGGGTCTGGCCGTACTCGTCCTGCAGGACGAACGTTCGGGCGCCGTGGAAGACGCCGGGGCTGCCCGCTGTGATGGAGGCGGCGGTCCGGTCGGTGTCGGCGCCCTCTCCCCCGGCCTCGAAGCCGTACAGCGCGACGCTCTCGTCGGGGATGAACGCGGCGAAGATCGCGATGGCGTTGGATCCGCCGCCCACGCAGGCGGCGACGGCGTCGGGCAGCCTCCCGACGAGTTCGAGGACCTGTTCACGGGCCTCGGCGCCCACGACGAAGTGCAGGTCCCGCACCAGTTTCGGGAAGGGGTGCGGGCCGGCGGCCGTGCCGAACAGGTAGTGCGTGTGGTCGACGTTGGCGACCCAGTCGCGGAACGTCTCGTTGATGGCGTCCTTGAGGGTGCGACTGCCGATGGTGACGGGGACGACCTCGGCACCGAGCATGTTCATGCGGGCGACGTTGAGCGCCTGGCGTTCGGTGTCCTGTTCGCCCATGTAGATGCGGCAGTCCAGACCCAGCAGGGCGCAGGCGGTGGCGGTGGCCACGCCGTGCTGTCCGGCCCCGGTCTCGGCGATGATGCGGGTCTTGCCCATGCGCTTGGCGAGCAGGGCCTGGCCGAGCACGTTGTTGATCTTGTGCGAGCCGGTGTGGTTGAGGTCCTCGCGCTTGAGCAGGACGCGGGCGCCGCCGGCGTGCTCGGAGAAGTTGTGCGCCTCGGTGAGCAGGCTGGGTCGTCCGGCGTAGGACTTGAGCAGGTGGTCGAGTTCGGCCTGGAAGTCGGCGTCGTCCTTGACCTTGGCCCACTGGGCCTCGACCTCGTCGAGGGCCGCGATGAGGGACTCGGGCGCGAAACGGCCACCGAAACGGCCGTAGTGTCCGCCGTCGTCGGGCACCGGTAGAGCGTGGCTCATGGGAAGTTCTCCTGGAAGGAGGCCGACCGCGGCGTTCCCCCGCCGGCGTCCGCGCCGCGGAGGTGCCGCGCGTCGACCGGTGTGCGCCGCCGGCTCCGGCGGCGGGATGGTCAGGGGTCAACGCGGCGGCGGGAACCCGCGGACAGGTGTGTCCACGGGCTCCCTAGAGCCATCGCCATCTGCGCGGGAGCGTGTGCGTGTGCCGCTCCGCGTGCGTGGTCGTCGTTCCCATCGGTCGTGGTTCCCTGTCAGTTCCGGTCGCGCAGAGCGGGGTGGGCTCCCGCGGTGACCAGGTCGGCGACGGCCTCGCGCGGATTGCGTCCGCGCACCAGGCTCTCTCCGACCAGGACCGCTCCGGCTCCGGCTCCGGCGTAGGCCAGCAGGTCATGCGGGCCTCGAACCCCGGACTCGGCGATTCTGACGCGGTCCGCGGGGATGAGCGGGGCCAACCGGGCGAAGGTGTCCCGGTCGACCTCCAGGGTCTTGAGGTTGCGCGCGTTGACGCCGATGACGGTGGCGCCGGCGTCGAGGGCGCGGGCGACCTCCGCCTCGTCGTGGACTTCGACGAGGGGGGTCAGGCCCAGGGAGCGGGCCCGTTCGACCAGGGAGACCAGGGCTTCCTGGGGTAGGGCGGCGACGATGAGCAGGATGGCCGAGGCGCCGAAGACGCGGGCCTCCCACAGCTGGTAGGAGCTGACCACGAAGTCCTTGCGCAGCAAGGGGGTGTCGACCGCGGCGCGGACGTTCTGGAGGTCCTCAAGGCTGCCGTTGAAGCGACGCTTCTCGGTGAGCACGCTGATCCACGTGGCTCCACCGGCCTCGTAGTCGCGGGCCAGGTCGGCGGGGTCGTCGATGGTCGCGAGCGGCCCCTTGGAGGGGCTGGCACGCTTGACCTCGGCGATCACGTGGACGCCGGGGCGGCGCAGGGCGGCTTCGGCGTCCGCGGGGACGGGCACCGTCTCGGCCTTGGCCTTGAGGCGGTCCAGCGGAAGGGCCTCCTGCCGCTGCGCCAGGTCCGCGCGTACTCCCTCGAGGATCTCGTCGAGCACGCTCACCAGTTCTTGCTCCCTCGTGAAGTATCGGTTCACGGTGACCGATCCGGCTCCTGGGGCGCGGGTCGGCTCGGCGGGCTTTGGGACGCGTCGCCGTCACACCGTGTGGTGGTCATGGTATCCATCCCGGTCCGCGTGGGGGTCGCCGCCCCCTGCAGGTCGGAGGATTCGTGGTCACCAGGTGGGTAGGAGCGGGGTGCCCGGCGCGAGGAAGGAGAACCAGGGCAGGTTGCGCAGCACCCAGAAGGCGACGAAGGCGCCCAGGATGGCCCAGGCGAGCCAGGGTCTGACCACGACGACGCGTCTGGGCCCGGGGGCAGAGCGCAGGGAACGGGTCAGCCAGGTCACGTAGGCGTAGGCGATGTAGGGCAGGCACAGCATGAGCAGAAGGTTCATGCTCGCGGCGCCGACCACGTCCAGGTGGGTGAGGGCGGCCAGGGCCCGGGTGGTGCCACAGCCCGGGCAGAAGGTGCCGGTGAGCGCAAGCCAGGGGCAACCGGGATAGCCGTTGCCGGGGTCGTTGGGGTCGAGGGTGTGCAGGATCGCCGCTCCGATCAGGCCGAGGACGCCCAGGGCGATCGGCCAGGTGCCGGGGTGGACGCGCGCGCCGAGGGCCCCGACCCGGTCGGCCAGGGAGGAGCGGGCGGGCGTCGTGGGGGTGTCGTCGTGCTGCACGGGATCCAGCCTATCGAGGCCCCGAGGGACCGGTGGAACGACTGCGCCCCCGGCGATGC
Source organism: Nocardiopsis sp. NPDC055879 (assembly GCF_053615935.1). Lineage (NCBI taxonomy): Bacteria > Bacillati > Actinomycetota > Actinomycetes > Streptosporangiales > Nocardiopsidaceae > Nocardiopsis > Nocardiopsis sp. NPDC055879. The sequence continues at coordinate 143,351 of NZ_JBSHCT010000003.1, read as the reverse complement.
CGGGGGCGGAGTGGAGGATGCCGCGTGGTCGACTAGTAGTACGACGGCGTGGTGCTCATGGCGATGACCACCATGATGATCCAGAAGATGAAGTAGGCGATCCACAGACCAAGGCCGACCAGGCTGATGATGCCGGTGATCTTGGCGGTGTTGGACGAGGACTCGGCGCCCGCGTAGTCGCCCATCTGCCACTTGCTGTTCACCTGGAGGGCGAAGATGAGGCCGATGATGCCGGCCACGGTGCAGGTGAAGATGCCGACGATGTTCATCCACAGGTACGTCTTGGGCGGCTCGGCACCGACGGGGGGCTGACCCCCGAAACCGGGCTGGCCCCCACTGGGCGGACCGTAGCCGCCGGGAGGCGGACCGTACCCACCGGTGCCGTAGCCACCGGGAGGCGGGCCGGGGTTGCCGGGAGGCGGGGGACCATAGCTCATGAGTGGAGTGTCTTTCCGGAAGAGGACAAGGGGTTCTGTCTGGTGTGATGCGGCCTGGGCACACGTGGTTCCCAACGAGGGACAAGGTTGGAAATCACCAGACTCGGCAGGCCGGCGAATTCGAATCATGACAGATCGGCGAGACAGCGCCGACCGTCTTCGAAAACGGCGGGAAGGGCCGGTGCTGAAAATGTACCTTCCCGGTGGGACCTACGTCCATTTTACGTTACTCATCCGTTGTGAGCTGCGCTTTCCCGGACCCGTCCCGCACTGTCGCTAGTTGCCGCTCGTGGCCGCGGACTCACGACCCGTTTCCCACTCCTCGCGCGTGGGCGGCACCGGACGCGGTGTCTTGCGGCCCAGGCCGGCCTTCTTCATCACACCGGCGATCACGGCGAACACGACGCTGGCGACCAGGGCGATGACGGTCCAGGTGACCAGGGAGCCGCCCATGATGATGATGACCGCGGCCACGGTCCAGGCCACGATCCAGGAGAGGGTGAGGAACCAGGCGGAGACGGTGTTGCCGTGGTCGTCGTGTTCTTCGAGGTGCGCGTCGGCCATCAGTGGTTCTCCTTCGGTTCGGCCGGCCGGTCGGACGGCTTTACGGGTTCTGTGTCGTCACCGGGTTCGGCTCGGTCCGCCCGTGGCTCTTGGGCGGGCGTGCCGTCGCCCGGGGAGTCGAGTGTGGGGTCGTCACCGGCGTCCAAGGATTTCCACAGGTCGGCGGGCGTCTCCGCCTTCTGCGGGCGCGGTGCGGCGTCCCGATCGTACCGGTTTCCCATACCGGGCCAGGAGGGGGCGCGCACAACGGCGACGAGGCCGCTGAGAATCAGCAGGACCGCGCCGGCCGCTCCCATCACGGGGCCCAGGGCGTGGATCTCGGGGGCGCCCACGACCTCGCCGGTGCCCGCGGTGTCGGTGGCGAACTCGACGATGGCCGAGGTGAGCGTGCCGGGCCGGGTCGCCGACCACAGGGCGGTGAGCGCGAACGCGCCGCAGGCGGCGATGAGGGCGCCCACCACGCGTCGGGACCAGGAGCGGGCCGCGTAGAGTCCGGCGATGCCGGCGAGTCCGGCCCAGCCCAGGCCGCTGAGGGCCCCGGTGAGGTCGCCGCCGATGACCTCGACGGGAACCGGGGCGACGGGGCCGGGTGAACCGAGCATGCCGGTCACCCACACGCGGCCGGACGCGGCGAGCATGAGGGCGGCGCCGGCGGCCATGGCGAGTGTGACGATCCCGTACTCGCGTCCGCTGCCCGTGGACCGGGTGGATGTGGAGGTGGAGGTCACAGCAGCCGTCCCGCGTCGAAGCAGGTGTGGTCTCCGGTGTGGCAGGCCGCACCGGTCTGGTCGACTCGGACCAGGAGGGTGTCGCCGTCGCAGTCGAGTGCGACCGACACCACACGCTGGGTGTGGCCGGAGGTCGCGCCCTTGACCCAGTACTCGCCCCGGCTGCGGGACCAGTAGGTGCCCTCGCGGGTGGTGAGGGTGCGGTGCAGGGCCTCGTCGTCCATCCAGGCGAGCATGAGGACCTCCCCGGTGTCGTGCTGCTGCACGATGGCGGGGACGAGTCCGTCCGGGTTCCGCTTCAGGCGCGCGGCGATGTCCGGGTCGAGGTTGGTGACGCTCATGCCACCAGGTTATGGGCGCTCGGCCGGCGATGTTCACCGGGTACCGGCCAACGGGTGCGGGCTCACACGTTCTAGAGTGCGATCGTGCGCGACGGCGCCCCTCGCCTCGACGACCTGGAGGGTTCCCACTTTGACCGCCGAGTCCCTGGCCGCCGATCTGGCGGGCAAGCCCGACGCGCTGGCCGCGCTGGCCCGCAGGTTCCCCCGTTGGGACCCCTACTCCGCGCTGCCGGCCCTGTTGGACGACGAACCCGCCTCGGTGCGGTTCCTGGCGTTGGGTCCGGCGCGGCGGGCGTGCGAGGTGGCCGCGGCGCGGCTGCGCCGGGCGGGGATCGGGGCGAGCGCCGACCCGTCGACCTCGGTGGAGGAACCACCCGCGGGCGCGGAGACCCTCGTGGTGGCGGTGACCCTGGGCGATGGTCAGCGGGAGCTGAGCACGGTCCTGGACCGCTACGTGGGGCGCTCTCCCGTGGTGGTGCTGGCGCCGGACTCCGACACGGTGGTGGCGCGCTACGCGGACCTTCTGGTGCCGTTGCACGCCGGAACGGAGGCGTCGGGGCTGGGATGTCGCGCCTATCAGCACGCCCTGGCCTTGTTGCTGTTGTTGGGGCATCGGTTGGGCGCTCCCGTGGGCGGCAGCGGGAACTTCCCCGGCCTGTTGCTCCGGGTGGCCAACGCGGTGGGGACGTTGCTGGACAAGGCCCCCGACTGGGTGCCCGAGGTCGCGGAGGTGCTGGACTCCCCCACGGGTGTGCACCTGGTGGCGCCGGCGGAGCGGATCGCTTCGGCCGGGCAGGGGGTCCAGGTGTTGCGCCGGGGTCCGGTCCGCCCGGCGTACGAGGCGGAGACCGGGGAGTGGTCGCACACCGATCGGCACCTCGCGGCGGTGACGGACTACCGGGCGCTGTTGTTCGCCGGCTCCCTGTACGACCAGAGGTTCGCCGAGCACCTGGTGCAGTTGCGGGGCGCGTTCGTGGCGGTGGGCGCCACCCCCGACCGCGAACGCGTGCCGGGGGCGGCGCTGACCCTGCGCTATCCGGGTGACGGCGACCCGGACGTGCGCCTGTTGACCGAACCGGTGGTGGCCGAACTGCTGGCCGCCCACTGGTGGGGACGTGCTTCTTCGAGCGGGTGACCGGGTGGTGCCCGCTCACACACGATCTAGGCCGAAGAGCTGACCCAGGAGGCGTGCAGGTCCGCGTACACGCCCGGGCGGGCCACGAGTTCGTCGTGGGATCCGCTCTGGACGATGCGGCCGTCGTCGAAGACCAGAACCCGGTCGGCGGCCTCGGCGGTGGACAGTCGGTGGGCGATGGCCACGGAGGTGCGGCCTCGGGTGAGCCGGTCCAGGGCGCGCTGGATGCGCGTCTCGGTGTGCGGGTCCACGGCCGAGGTGGCCTCGTCGAGCACGAGGAGGTCGGGGTCGGCGACGTAGGCGCGCACGAGGGCGACGAGTTGGCGCTCCCCCGCCGACAGGGACTCGCCTCGCTGGCCGACCGGTGTGTCCAGGCCGTGGGCGAGGCTGCCCAGCCAGTCGGCGAGACCGAGTTCGGTGACGGCGGCCTCCAGTTCGACGTCGGTGCTCTCGGGTCGGGCGAAGCGGATGTTGTCGCCCAGGGAGCTGTCGAACAGGAAGCCCTCCTGCGGCACCATCACCACGCGGCTGCGCAGCGAGGAGAAGGCGACCTCGCGCAGGTCCACCCCGTCCACGAGGACGGTGCCGTCGTCGGGGTCCATGAGCCGGGTGAGCAGCTTGACGAAGGTGGTCTTGCCGGAGCCGGTCTCGCCGACGACCGCCACCCGGCTGCCCGGTGTGATGCGCACGCCGATGTCGTCCAGGACGACGGGACCCTCGGGGTAGGCGTAGGTGACGTGGTCGAAGTCGACCTGGACGGCGCCGCGGGGAAGGACGCGGCCGGCCTCGCCGGGGTCGGCGATGTCGGGGACGGTGTCCAGGACGCCCAGGACGCGCCGCCAGCCGGCGATGGCGTTCTGTGCCTCGTTGAAGATCTCGGTGGCCATCATCATGGGCTGCACGAACAGCGTCATCAGGAACAGGAAGGCGATGAGCTGCCCGGCGGTGAGGTCGCCGCCCACGCCCAGCCACACACCGACCATGACGACGGCGGCGTTGGCGATCGCGGAGACGATCTCGGCGAAGGGCGACACCGCCATGGAGAGCTGTTGGGCCCTGACCTGGGCCTTGCGGGTCGCCAGGACGGTGGTGTCGATGCGGCCGGCGGTGCGCTCCTCGGTGCCGTGGGCGCGGATGACGGCGGCGCCCATGACGGTCTCGCCGATGGCGCCGAGCATGTCACCGGTGCGTTCCCGGACCTTCAGGTAGGCCTTGGACAGGAGCTTTTGGAGCCAACGGACCCCGAACAGCAGCGGCAGGAAGCAGAGCCACACCACGATGGTGAGCTGCCAGGAGTAGATCGCCATGAGGGTGGTGGCGACCAGGAGTTGGCCGGTGCTGACCAGCAGGAGGAGCCCGCCCCACTGCATGAAGTGGCTGATCTGGTCGACGTCGCCGGTGACTCGGGAGACCAGAGCGCCCTTGCGCTCGCTGTTCTGGGTCAGGACGGACAGGTCGTGGACGTGTCTGAAGGCCTTGCGGCGCAGGGTGGCCAGCCCGGACTCGGTGGCCCGGTACAGGCGCAGGTTCATCAGGTAGGAGCAGAACATGGTGACGACCAGCAGCGCTGCGCAGCCGGTGACCATGCGGGTGACGAAGGCCAGGTCGGGGCCGCCCTCGGCGGTGAGACCGTTGTCGATGATCTGCTGCACGGCGATGGGCACGATGACCTTGCCGGCGGTGGCGACCACGGCGAAGACGAGGGTGAGCCACAGTCCCTTGGCGAACTCCGGGGAGAGTCGCAGGCCGCGCTTGATCGTGCCGAACGCGCCGTCGTCGCTGCGGTGCAGTGCGGGGGCCTGGTCACCCGTGGGGCGCGGCCCCTCGGTGTCCCGGGCCGACCTGTCGTCGGTACGGGCCCGTGTGGGTGCGCTCATCGGGTGCTCTCCTCCTTGGAGTCGGTGCCTGGTCCTCGAAGGTGGGGTTCGGCCGGTCCCGGTTCCTCGGGGATCGGGGTGCGTTCCGCCTCGTTCTCGGCGGAGGCGCGCTCGTAGGCGGTGACCAGACGGTTGTATCCGGACGACGTGGTGAGGAGTTCGTCGTGGGTACCGCGTGCCAGGATGCGACCGCCCTCCATGTAGAGGACCTCGTCGGCGAGTTCGATGGTGGCGCGTCGGTAGGCGACCAGGACGACGGTGGCGGCGTCGTCGCGTTCGCGCAGGCCGGCGAGGATCTGCGCCTCGATCTGCGGGTCGACCGCCGAGGTGGCGTCGTCCATGATGAGCAGGCGCGGCCGGCGCACGATGGCGCGGGCCAGGGCCAGGCGTTGGCGTTGGCCGCCGGACAGGGTGGTGCCCTTCTCGCCGAGTTCGGCGTCGAGTCCACCGTCGAGCGCGCCGATGAATCCGTCGGCGCGGGCCAGGCGCAGGGCGGCCCAGACCTGTTCGTCGTCGGCGTCGATGCCCAGGGTGATGTTGTCGCGGACGGTGTCCTCGAACACGAAGGTGCTCTGTGGGACGAGCGCGGCGGTGTGGGGTACCTGGTCGCGGGCCAGTTCGCGCAGGTCGACGCCGTCGTAGGCGACGGTTCCGGTGTCGGGGTCGACCAGGCGCATCAGGACCGTGGTGAGGGTGGATTTACCCGATCCGGTGGGGCCGACGATGGCGACGGTGCGCCCGGGGGCGATGTCGAGGTCGACACCGTTGAGGACCATGGTGCGGCGTTCGTGGACGTCGGGGTCGTCCATGAGGTCGCGTCCGCCGCCGTCGGCGTCGTAGGAGTCGGCGTAGGAGAAGGTGACGTCGCGTGCGCTCAGGGCCAGGCCGCGGGGCGAGGATTCCAGGGTCCGGTCGCCGTAGACCATGGATCCGCCGGCTCGCAGGACGGACTGGACACGGTCCCAGCCCACGACGCTGCGGGGCAGGTCGCCCAGGAGCCAACCGAAGGAGCGGATGGGTTGGGCCAGCAGGGTGAACAGGAAGGCGATCTGGACGAGTTCGCCGGGGTCGATGGCGCCGGTGGACAGGCGCCACATGCCCAGGAGCAGGACGGCGAGGACGCCGAGGTTGGGCAGGGACTCCATGAACGGATCGAACATGGAGCGCAGCCGGCCGACCTGGATGAGGGCGTCGCGCAGGCGGTGGGCGGCGTCGGCGAAGCGTTCGGTCTCGGTGTCCTCACGGCCGAGGGTCTTGACGACCAGGGCCCCGTCGAAGGACTCGTGGGCGACCCCGCTGACCTCGGCACGCAGCGACTGGGCGCGGGAGGCCATCGGGGAGACACGGCGTTGGAAGATGACGTTGGCGATGGCCAGGGCCGGGAAGACGACGAAGGCGACCAGGGCGAGGACCGGGTCGGTGACGACCATGGCGACGGCGGCGATGATCAGCATGAACACGCTGCCCACGGCCATCGGTAGGGGTGCGAGCGGCTGCCAGGTGGCCTCGACGTCGGCGTTGGCGTTGGAGAGCAGCTGTCCGGTGGGGTGACGGTGGTGCCAGGAGAGCGGTAGTTCGAGGTACTTGCGGGCCACGGAGCGTCGGTAACGGGCCTGCATGCGGAACTGCATGAAGCCGGCGAGCAGGCGTCGGATGGCCAGGCCGATGGCCTTGCCGAGTCCTACGGCCAGGAGAAGGCCGGCGGCCCCGGTGAGCACGGCCAGGGTGGCCTCGCCCGCGGCGAAGGCGGGCAGGATGGTGTGGTCGGTGATGTGGCCCAGGACCGAGGCGGAGGCGACCGTGACCGCGGCGTGCGTCATGGCGCCGCCGACGGCGAGGAGGAAGATCCAGGGTTCGGTGCGGGCCGCGACCCACAGGACCCGCAGACCGCGGGTGAAGACCCGTTTGTACTGGGCCCGCCCGGAGGTGTCACCGGTGGACGTGGACCCGGAATCGGATCCGGGGGTGTCCTCCCGTTCCTCCGGCCCCACCGTAGTCGTGCCCTGCGCCATGCGCCCCCGCTTTCTGTTCCCGGACCGGTGAACCGGTGTGTTCGCACCCCGACGAGCCCGGTTGTGTCCGGGTGCGGTCGTGGGGTGTCCGCACAACCTATCCAGCGGCACCGACAAGCCTCCACCGGATTGTTTCAGCGCCGGACGCATCCGGGCTATTCCGTCCAAACGAACTTCTGTTCGCCTGCCACGAGGAAGGCCCGGACATCCCCTTCGAGGGTGTCCGGGCCCGTGTGGCGAGTCGGTGTCAGGGAACCGCCGGTGACGTACTAGTGGTAGCCGTGGCCGGCCGGCGTCTTCTCGTCGTCGGACTCCTCGACGGGCTCCAGCTCCTCGTCGACGACCGACTCCTCGTCGGCCGAGGCCCCTTCGTCGACGCACTTCTCCCCGGGCGCCCCCGCCTCGGGCTTGGTGATGGAGCACTTGAAGGTCATACGACCGTAGGCGCCGTCCACGCCGATTCCGGATTCCTCCTGGGCCGCCTCAACGGCCGCCGCGGTGTCCTCGTTGTAGACGTCGTCGGTCTCGTCGAGGTCGGCGCCGAACTTGGCGTTGAGCAGGATCTTGATGGCGACGACGGCCGGGCCCTGGTCCCCGACCTGGTAGGCGTCGGCCTCAGAGGGGAAGAGCGTGTTCCTGAGCTTGACCCAGGTCTGGGACTCCAGGACCCCGTTCTCCTCGATGGTCCCCGCTTCCTCCTCGAACGCGAGGATCAGCGCTTCCACTTCCTCGTCGAACTCGTCCCCCGGCTCTTCCGGGATGTTGTGCCCGAGGGCGGCCAGGAAGTACTGGACGGCTCGGATGTCCTCGCTCGGGCCGGGCTGGTCCACCGAGTAGACGGGCCAGGAGCGGGCCTCGATCTGCTCGATCACCTCGTCGGGGGTGCGCTCGTAGTCGTCGGCGGAAGCGGTCGGAGCGACCATGACGACACCACCGAAGGCGATGAAGCCGGCGGTGGCCAACGAGACGACGCGACGAGCGAAGTCGCTGTTGAGGTACTCGGACATGATGGGTGTGATCTCCCCTGTCGTGCGGTTGAGACGTGGACATGCTCACACTCATAACGGAAAAGGCAATGCAGCGCCACGCTTCAATAACGATTAAGATTTTCCGGTTTCAAGCGGTGTCCGGGAAAGCAAAGGGGCCCGGACGCCCCTCCTGGGGTGTCCGGGCCCGCGTGGCGCGGCAACGGCGAGGAACAGTCGCCGAACTAGTGGTGGTCGCGCTCGGCCTCCTCGACACCCTCGGTCAGGACACCGGCCTCGGCGCCCTCCGCGCCCTCGGCATCCTCGGCCGGGGCCTCCTCAGCGGCGACGTCATCGCTGGAGGCGTCGGCCGCCGCCTCACCCTCGTAGGTGACCACACCCTTGTAACTCAGCCACCCGAAGGCACCGTCGACGCCGATGCCGAGCTCCTCCTGGGCGGCCTCGACCGCGGCGGCGGTGTCCTCGTCGTACAGACCGCTGGTCTCGTCCAGGTCCGCGCCGAACTTCTCGTTGAGGATCGCCTTGATGCCGATGACGGCCCAGCCGCGGTCACCGACCTCGTAGGCGTCGGCCTCACTCGGGAAGTGCAGGTTGCGGATCTTGATCCAGGTCTGCGACTCCAGGGTGGCGTCGTCGTTGAGGTCGTAGTGACCGTCGAACTCGGAGATCGTCGCCTCGACGTCCTCGGTGAACTCGTCACCGGGGTCGGGGGTGATGAACCCGAGGTCGTTCAGGAAGGAGAGGGCGAACCGGATGTCGACGCTGGGGCCGGGGTTCTCGATCGAGTAGTTGGGCCAGCTCTGGGCCTCGATCTGCTCGATGACCTCGCGGGGGGTGCGCTCCAGGTCGTCGGCGGACGCGGAGGGGGCGAAGAGGGCCGCCCCGCTCAGGGCGACGAACCCGGCGGTCGCCAGGGTCGCGATTCGACGGATGACTCCGCCGCTGAAGTGATCGGACATGATGGTGCGAACTCCCGTGTCGTGTGCTTGGGACGGCCTCATGCTCACACGAATCACAACTGAGTTAACTTAGCGCCACGCCTTGACCACGATTGGTAATTTTTTCTTGTCGGGTCCCGGGACGATCCACCGACCGGCCCGGGACCCACGTGCTAGCGGACCGGGTAACCGGCCTCCCGCAGGCTCTTCTTCACGTCCGCGATGGTGAACTCTCCGAAATGGAACACCGTCGCGGCCAACACCGCGTCCGCGCCCGCGGCGACGGCGGGCACGAAGTGTTCCACCGCTCCGGCACCGCCCGAGGCGATCAGCGGGACGCCCACACGGGCGCGCACCGCCCGAATCAGTTCCAGGTCGAACCCGGCCTTGGTGCCGTCGGCGTCCATCGAGTTGAGCAGGATCTCCCCCGCCCCCAGGTCGGCGGCGCGCTCGCACCACTCCAGGGCATCGATCCCGGTGCCCTTGCGCCCACCGTGCGTGGTGACCTCGAACCCGCTGGTCGTGGGGGCGTCACCGGCCCGGACGCGGCGCACGTCGGCGGAGAGCACCAGCACCTGACGGCCGAAGCGTTCGGCGATCTCCCCGATCAGTTCCGGGCGCGTGATGGCGGCGGTGTTGACCCCCACCTTGTCCGCGCCGGCGCGCAGCAGACGGTCCACGTCCTCGGTGGCGCGCACCCCTCCCCCGACGGTGAGCGGGATGAACACCTGGTCGGCGGTGCGGCGCACCATGTCGTAGGTGGTCTCCCGGTTGCCGCTGGAGGCGGTCACGTCCAGGAACGTGAGCTCGTCGGCACCGCCCGCGTCATAGGTCCCCGCCAGTTCCACGGGGTCGCCGGCGTCGCGCAGGTTCTCGAAGTTGACGCCCTTGACCACCCGCCCGGCGTCCACGTCCAGGCAGGGGATGACCCGTACCGCGAGGCTCATCGGCGCCCACCCCCGACCAGGGCCAGGGCGTCCTCCAAGGTGAAGGCGCCCTCGTACAGGGCGGTGCCCATGATGGCGCCCTCGACACCCTCGGGAACCAGACCGGCGATGGCCTCCAGGTCGGCGAGACTGGACACGCCCCCGCTGGCCACCACCGGCTTCTCGGTGCGCTCGCACACGGTGCGCAGCAGGTCCAGGTTGGGGCCCTTGAGCATGCCGTCCTTGTTGACGTCGGTGACGACGTAGCGGGCGCAGCCCTCGGTCTCCAGCCGCTCCAGGGTCGCGAAGAGGTCACCGCCGTCGCGGGTCCAGCCGCGGGCGGCCAGGGTGGTGCCGCGCACGTCCAGGCCGATGGCGATCTTGTCCCCGTGCTCGGCGATGATCCTGGCGCACCACTCGGGGTGTTCCAGGGCGGCGGTGCCGATGTTCACCCGGGTGCAGCCGGTGGCCAGGGCGGCGGCCAACGACTCGTCGTCACGGATGCCGCCGGACATCTCGACCTTGACGTCGAGGCGGCCGACGATGTCGCCCAACAGGTCGCGGTTGTGCCCACGCCCGAAGGCCGCGTCCAGGTCCACCAGGTGGATCCACTCGGCGCCGGCGTTCTGCCAGGCCATGGCGGCCTCGTAGGGGTCGCCGTACTTACCGCCGGTGTCGGCCTTGCCCTGGACGAGCTGGACGGCCTGCCCGCCGGAGACGTCCACCGCCGGCAGCAGTTCGAGTGCGGGGGTGGACGTGATCTGCTCGCCGGTCATACTCGCCTTCTCGTTCTCGGTTCTGTTCACGAAATATGTCTGCTCAGAGTCCTTCGACCCAGTTGGCCAGGACCCGGGCGCCGGCGTCACCGGACTTCTCCGGGTGGAACTGGGTGGCGCTCAGCGGCCCGTTCTCCACGGCGGCCACGAACGGCTCCCCGTGTTCGGACCAGGTCACCAGTGGCGCCGGGATGCGGTCACTGGCCGCGACGAACTCCCAGTTGCGCACCCCGTAGGAGTGCACGAAGTAGAAGCGTTCCTCGGGGTCGATCCCGGCGAACAGGCGCGTGCCCTCCGGTGGGGTGACCGTGTTCCACCCCATGTGGGGCACCACGGGCGCCTTGATGCGTTCGACGGTGCCGGGCCACTCCCCGCAGCCCTCGGTGGCGCTGTCCGCGGCGTTGACGTCGGCCTGTTCGATCCCTCGGTCGAAGAGGACCTGCATGCCCACGCAGATGCCCAGGACCGGGCGCCCACCGGCGACACGGCGGTCGATGACGCGGTCCCCACCGGCGGCCCTCAGGCTGGCCATGCAGGCGCTGAAGGCCCCGACTCCGGGCACGACCAGCCCGTCGGCCTCCAGCGCGACATGGGGGTCGGAGGTGACGGTGACGTCGGCTCCGGTTCGTTCCATGGCGCGTTGGGCCGAGCGCAGGTTGCCCGACCCGTAGTCGAGGACGACCACACGTGAGGACATCGGGTGTGTGCCTTTCTTAGAGGTAGCCGAGCCGCAACGCGCCGAAGGCGATCGCGAGCACGACGCAGACGGCCAGGCCGATGGCGACCGAGCGGCTCCTGTGCCACATCGCGTAGACGCCACCCGCGAGGAACCCGCCCAGGATGATCAGGAGCAGCCCCCAAAGGTCGGTGTCCATCTACAGGACGCCCTTGGTGGAGGGCACCCAGTTCACGCGCGGGTCGTCCTCGGTGGCGAAGCGCAGCGCCCGGGCGAACGCCTTGAACTGGGCCTCGACGATGTGGTGGGCGTTACGGCCGTAGGGCACGTGGATGTGCAGGGCCACGCGGGCCTGGGCGACGAAGGACTCGAAGATGTGCCGGGTCATGGTGGTGTCGTAGTCGCGGCCGATGGTCGGGGCCATGCCCTCGGGTTCGCTGTGCACCAGGTAGGGGCGGCCGGACACGTCGACGGTGACCTCGGCCAGCGCCTCGTCGAGGGGCACCTTGGCGTCGGCGAAGCGGCGGATGCCGGCACGATCGCCGAGGGCCTCGCGGAAGGCGGCACCCAGGGCCAGGGCGGTGTCCTCCATGGTGTGGTGCGAGTCGATGTGCAGGTCGCCCTCGGTGCGCACGGTCAGGTCGAACAGGCCGTGCTTGGCGAGCTGGTCGAGCATGTGGTCGAAGAAGCCGACACCGGTGGAGATGTCGGCGACGCCGGTGCCGTCCAGGTCGACCTCGACCAGGACCTTGGTTTCCTTGGTTGCGCGTTCGATGCGTCCGGTGCGGCTCATGGTCACTCTCTTCGGTGGTGCGGTGGGAAGTCGGGGCGAGGTCAGCGGCCGGTGACCTGTAGGAGGGTCTCGCGGAAGACGGCCATCTCCTTCGAGGTGCCGACCGTGACGCGAAGCCACCCGGGGGGTCCGACCTCGCGGATGAGGACCCGGCGGTCGAGCATGTCCTGCCACACGCGCGTGCGGTCCTCGAACTCCCCGAACAGGACGAAGTTGGCGTCGGAGTCGGCGACCCGGAAGCCGTGTTCGCGCAGCCAGGCGACGAGGGCGTCGCGTTCGGCGCGCAGGTCGGCGACGGCGCCGAGGAGTTCGTCGGCGTACTCCAGGGCGGTGACGGCGACCGCCTGGGTGACGGCCGACAGGTGGTAGGGCAGGCGGACCAGTTGGAGGGCGTCGACCACCGCGGGGTGCGCGGCGAGGTAGCCCACCCGCGCGCCGGCCAGGGCGAAGGCCTTGGACATGGTGCGCGAGACGATGATCCGGGGGTTTTCCGCCAGGAGGGAGAGGGCGCTGGGGGTGCCCTCGCGGCGGAACTCGGCGTAGGCCTCGTCCACGACCACCACGCCGGGGGCCGCCTGGGCGATGCGCTCGATGGCGTCCGTTTCCAGAGCGGTTCCGGTGGGGTTGTTCGGTGAGGTCAGGAAGATGACGCTGGGCGCGTGTTCGGCGATCGCGGCCAGGGCGGCGTCGACGTCGACCCGGAAGTCGGCGTCGCGCGGCACCGAGACCCATCCGGTCCCGGTGCCCCGGGAGATGATCGGGTGCATCGAGTAGGACGGCTCGAAGCCCATGGCTGTGCGGCCGGGGCCGCCGAAGGCCTGGAGTAGTTGCTGGAGGATCTCATTGGATCCGTTGGCCGCCCAGACATGGTCCGAGGTCAGTCCGTGGCCGAGGTAGGCGGCCAGGCCCTCGCGTAGTCGGACCGCGTCCCGGTCGGGGTAGCGGTTCAGACCCAGGGCGGTGCCGGCGACGGCGTCGGCCAGCGCCTTGGCCAGGGCCGATGAGGGCGCGTGCGGGTTCTCGTTGGTGTTGAGGACCACCGGCACGTCCAACTGCGGGGCACCGTAGGGCGAGCGCCCGCGCAGGTCGTCGCGCAACGGCAGGTCGTTCAGGGTGAAGCTCACTGGTTTCACGCTCGTGGTGGGTCGTGGGAGGGGCGGGCGGTTCCGGTATGACCGGCTCCGCACGTCCTTCCGTCGGGTGCGTCGGTGTTCTCAGTCCCGGTTCGGGTCGTGGTCCATGCGGGCGGCGACGGCTTCGCCGTGCGCGGGCAGGTCCTCGGCCTCGGCCAGGGTGATGACGTGGTGGGCGACGTCGGCCAGCGCGTCACGGTCGTAGTGGACCACGTGCACCCCGCGCAGGAAGGTCTGCACGCTCAGGCCACCGGTGTGGCAGGCGCAGCCGCCGGTGGGCAGCACGTGGTTGGAGCCGGCCGCGTAGTCGCCCAGGGAGACCGGGCTGTGGTCGCCCACGAAGATGGCGCCGGCGTTGCGCACCCGGTCGGCCAGGGCCGGGGCGTCGACGGTCATGATCTCCAGGTGCTCGGCGGCGTAGGCGTCCACGACGGCCAGCCCGTGGTCGAGGTCGTCGACCAGGACGATGCCGGACTGCGGACCCGAGAGGGCCTCCCGGACGCGTTCGCCGTGCCGGGTGGCGGCCACGCGTTCGGCGAGGCGTTCGGTGACCTTCTCGGCCAGGGCCTCGTCCGGGGTCACCAGGACGGAGGCGGCGACGACGTCGTGTTCGGCCTGGCTGATGAGGTCGGCGGCGACGTAGTCGGGGTCGGCGGTGTGGTCGGCAAGGATCGCGATCTCGGTGGGTCCGGCCTCGGCGTCGATGCCGATGACGCCCTTGAGCAGGCGTTTGGCGGCGGCGACCCAGATGTTGCCCGGGCCGGTGACCATGTCGGTGCGGCGGCAGTCCTCGGTTCCGTGGGCGAACATCGCCACGGCCTGGGCGCCGCCGACCGCGTAGACCTCGTCGACGCCGAGCAGGGCGCAGGCGGCGAGGATGGTCGGGTGGGGCAGCCCGCCGAAGTCCTTCTGGGGCGGTGAGGTGACCGCGAGGGAGGACACCCCCGCCTCCTGGGCGGGGACCACGTTCATGATGACGCTGGAGGGGTAGACGGCGCGGCCACCCGGGACGTAGAGGCCGACCCGCTCGACGGGCACCCACTTCTCGGTGACGGTGCCGCCGGGGACGACCTGGGTGGTGTGGTCGGTGCGGCGCTGGGCGGCGTGGACCTTGCGTGCGCGACGGATGGACTCCTCCAGCGCGGCGCGCACGGCGGGGTCGAGGTCGACCAGGGCGCTCTCGATGACGTCCTTGGGGACGCGGACATCGGTGAGCCGGACGCCGTCGAAGCGTTCGGTGAGTTCGATCAGCGCTTCGGTTCCACGATGGCGTACGTCTTCGACGATGGGGCGGACGCGTTCGGTGGCGTCGGCCACATCCATTTCGGCGCGCGGAAGTGCGTCGCGCGGGTCGCCTGTGGAACCTCGGAGGTCGATTCGACTGATCACCACTCCAGTCTAGGGGGCCCGACCCGACCGGTGGGCGGTGGTGTCCGAATGATGGACACCACACCCGCCCGACCGGCATGAACCCGGCCGGGCGGACTTCACGACCCAAGGCCGCATAAAACCGCCGAACAATCCCCTGATAAGCGTCACCTAACTTTGGACAACCTTACCTGATCAATCTTTTGAAAGGCTTGCCTAACAAACACCCGAACCGTTTCTCGTGTTTCACAAAATGCATTCTAATGCGTTATCGTAGAACCATGACTTCCAACTCTTCCGGCGATAGCGGCCTTTCCAAGTTCCACCGACTCCTGGTCGACCAGGTCCGGCACGAGTTCACCGCCTCGCACCAGTACGTGGCGATCGCCGCCTGGTTCGACGACCAGGACCTGCCCCAGTTGGCCCGGGTCTTCTACGAGCAGTCCCTTGAGGAACGCGACCACGCGATGATGCTCGTGCGGTACCTGCTCGACAACGACGTGACGTTCGCCCTACCGGGTGTCGACGCGATCGAGACGGATTTCGCCGTCTCCCGCGACCTTGTCGCCTTGGCCCTGCGTCAGGAGCGAGAGGTGAGCGACCAGTTCCAATACCTGGCCAAGGTGGCCCGTGACGAAGAGGACTACACGGGCGAACAGTTCCTGCAGTGGTTCATCCAGGAGCAGGTCGAGGAGGTCGCCAAGATGTCGACCCTCCTCAACGTCGTGGACCGTTCCAACGGCAACCTGTTCGACGTGGAGACCTTCGTGGCCCGCGACATGCCCAGTGAGGACAACGGCAGCCAGGGTGCGCCCGGTACCGCCGGCCCCACGGTGTCCTGACCCACGACGCCCGGCGTGAACACACGCCCCGCCCGGGCCCCGGGCGGGGCGTCGCCATGTGGCCCGTCGGGGGCATACTGGGGACATGCCTGAGGCTCTGCCGATCTTCCCACTGAACACCGTGCTGTTCCCGGGGATGACGATCCCCCTGCACGTCTTCGAGAAGCGGTACCGGAAGCTGGTCTCGGAACTGCTCGGACCCACGATGGCCGGAGGTGAGGCCGGTGGCCGTGAACGCGGACCGGCCCGTTTCGGTGTCGTGTGGATCGAGCTGGGCCACGAGGTGGCGAGCGAGTCCGGTCAGGGCGCCGGCGGTGCCGACACCGGGGTGCCGCACACCGTCGAGCACACGCGTTCGCCCTCGCTTCCGGTGGTGAGCGCCGTGGGATGCACCGCGGTGGTGCGCGACGTACGCACCTACGAGGACGGCCGCTACGACCTGGTGGTCGAGGGCGGCACCCGGTTCCGCGTCATCGACCTGTCGGAGGTCGACACCTTCGGGACCGACGACTACTCCACCGCATCGGTGTCGTTGCTCCCCGAGGCCCTGGGGCCGGACGCCAAGGAACACGCCGATCGGGTGCTGGACCTGTACGAGGTCTACCGGGGGCGGTTGTCCGAGATCGGCATGGCCCCGGAGACCTCCCGCGACCTGCCACGCGACCCCATCGCGCTGTCCCACGCGGTGGCCGCCTCGATCGTGCTGGACCCGGCGGAGAAGCAGCGCCTGTTGGAGGCCGAGGACGGCGCGACCCGGTTGGCCGTGGCCGCGCGTTTCCTGCGTCGGGAGAACCGGATCGTGGCCGCCCCCACCCTGCCGAACCTGCCGGCGGGCCCCTTCCTCAACAACGGGGTCTCCTTCAATTAGTGTGCCCGTCGAATCCGGGCACGTGTTGCGCTAGCCTGCCCGCAAGCCATAGACCAGTGGAAAGCCCAGGTAGCCGATGAGTGGAAAAGCCACGCCCGCGACCGTGGCGGCGGGACGGACCAAGACCACCTACACCCTGCACCCCTACGAGGTCGACGGAGATGGCGACGGCCACTCCTACGGGGCCTACGCGGCGGACGCGATCGGGGTGCCGCACCATCAGGTGTTCAAGACCCTGGTGGCCGAGGTGGACGGGGTGTTCACCGTCGGGGTGGTCCCGGTGAGCGGTTCGCTGGACCTCAAGGCGTTGGCCATGGCGGTCGGCGGTAAGAGGGCGACCATGGCCGAACCGGCCAGAGCCGAGAAGATCACCGGGTACGTGCGAGGCGGCATCAGCCCGCTGGGGCAGCGCAAACGGCTGCGCACGGTGATCGACTCCTCGATCACCGCCCTGGCCGCGGTGTACGTGTCGGCGGGGCGGCGTGGCCTGCAGATGGAGTTGGCCCCGGCCGATCTGATCCGATTGACCGAGGCGATCACCGCACCCATCTCATCGGACTGAGGTGAGGTGCCGCACACAGCGGATTCCGCTGTGACACAGAGGTCCATGGACCCCGGCACATTCGGCCACAGGCTGTTGCCCACCCCCCTACCCGGCGGTAGCTTTGTGAAATGGGCAACCTCTCATCCCCCTACAGGTCCGTCCCCGACATGTTCGCCTCCCGCGTCGCCCGATCCGGCGACCGGGAGGCGTTCAGCCACCCCGTCCCCTCCCCCGGTGGTGGTCCCGAAACCTGGAAGAGCCTCACCTGGAACCAGACCCGCGACCGTGTGCGCGACCTGGCCCTGGGTCTGCACTCCCTCGGCCTGACCTCACAGGCGCGCTGCGCGATCGTCTCCAGCACCCGGATCGAGTGGATCCTGGCCGACCTGGCGATCCTGTGCGCCGGCGGCGCCTCCACCACCATCTATCCCGGCTCCACCCCGCCGGACTGCGCCTACATCGTCTCCGACTCCGGCAGCCTGGTGGCCTTCGCCGAGGACGACGAACAGGTCGCCAAGCTCCGGGAGCAGCGCGCCGCCATGCCCGGGCTGTCCAAGGTGATCGCGTTCGAGGGTGACGCGGGAGGCGACGACGACTGGGTCATGGGCCTGGCCGAGTTGGCCGAGCACGGCGCCCAACTCCACGCGGAGCGGCCCGAACTCTTCGACGAACTCGTCGCCGCCGTCGAACCCGAGGACCTCGCCACCCTGATCTACACCTCGGGCACGACCGGCCGCGCCAAGGGCGTGCGCCTGGACCATTCCAACTGGTTGTACGAGGCACAGGCGTTGGAGACCCTGGACCAGGAGATGAGCGCCCGGGGTCGGCAGATGCTGACCATCGACGACGTGCAGTACCTGTGGCTGCCCCTGGCCCACGCCTTCGGCAAGGTCATGCAGGTCGCCCAGTTGCGGCTGGGGTTTCGCACCGCCGTGGACGGGCGCGTGGACAAGATCGTCGACAACCTCGCCGTGGTGCGGCCGACCTTCATGGCGGCGGCCCCCCGCATCTTCGAGAAGGTCTACAACAAGGTCGTCCTACAGGCCAAGGAGGGCGGCGCCGCCAAGTACCGGGTCTTCAAGTGGGCGGTGGGCGTGGGCGATCGGGTGGCCCGGCTCCGTGAAACGGGCAAGGAACCCACCGGGGTGCTGGCGGCCCAGTACAAGGTGGCCGACCGTCTGGTGTTCGCCAGGCTGCGGGCCCGTTTCGGTGGCCGACTGCGTTTCTTCGTCTCCGGCAGTGCGCCGTTGGCCCCGGAGATCGGCCGGTTCTTCTACGGCGCGGGGATCACCATCCTGGAGGGCTACGGGCTGACCGAGACCTCCGCGGGCGCCTTCCTCAACCGGCCCGGTGAGGTGCGCTTCGGAACGGTGGGGCTGCCGTTGCCCGGAACCGAGGTCAGGATCGCCGAGGACGGCGAGGTTCTGCTGCGCGGCCAGGGCGTCATGCGCGGATACCACAACCTGTCCGGTTCCACCGAGGCCGTGCTCACCGAGGACGGCTGGTTCGCCACCGGTGACATCGGCGCGCTGGAGAACGGGCGTCTGCGGATCACCGACCGCAAGAAGGAACTGATCAAGACCTCCGGCGGCAAGTTCGTGGCGCCGCAGGGCATCGAGAGCCGATTCAAGTCACTGTGCCCGTACGTGAGCAACCTGGTCGTGCACGGCGACCGGCGACCCTACTGCGTGGCCCTGGTGGCCCTGGACCCGGAGTCGATCGACGCGTGGGCCGAGGCCAACGGGCTGGGCGCGCTCGACTACGACGGTCTGACCAGGGAGCCCAAGGTTCGGGCCATGGTCGGGGAGGCCATCGACGAGTTGAACGAGAACCTGCCCCGGCACGAGTCCGTCAAGGAGTTCACGATCCTGCCGAGCCCGCTGACGGTGGAGGCCGGTGAGATCACGCCGAGTCTGAAGATGCGCCGCCGGGCGGTGGAGGAGAAGTACGCCGAACTGCTCGACGCGATGTACGAGGGCTCCGTCCAGCGCCTGTGAGCACGATCAGGGAAGCCGGCCCTCGCGGTCGGGCCCGGGTTCGCGGTCAGGTTCGGGTTCGGGCTCACGGAGCGGTTCGGGAACGCCGGGTTGATCGGAGCGCAGCAGGCTGATTCCGTCCAGCAGCCCGTACTGCAGCACGTGCACGAAGGGCCACACGATGAGGAAGGCCAGGGCCTGGAGCTGGAGCGCGCCGGTGACGGTGTCACCGGGTTCGGCCGCCAGGAGCACCTCCCGGGCCGGGGCGTCCAACGCGACACCGATCCGCCAGACCAGGGCACTGCCCACGACGGCGCCCAGGAAGCCCACCAACAGCAGCGGGAGCCGAAGGTCCTGCTCACGCCGCTCGGACAGTCCGAACTGGATCATGTAGCAGGCGTAACCGGTGACGATACCGGCCAGCGCGGTGATGAGGACGAAGTAGCCCTCACCCGCGAAGACCTCCTCGGTGGCGCCGGCGAAGACCTCGCCCTCGCCCAGCGCGGTCACCTCCGGGCGGGGGGCGAGCCACCACCACAACGGGCCCAGGAGCGCCCCGAGCAGCGCCGTCGCGCCGAACACCGCCGCGGCCACGGCCAATCCGCGCCCCACCCTCGACGCGCCGGAACGGCCGCCCTCCGTCTTCACCCTGTCTGCCCCCTTCGTGTCCCGGACCTGCCGAAAACCAGTGGATACCCGGTCACGACCCGAAGGACAATACCCGCATGTACGACAAGAGCGGTCCCGTGGCCCTGCCCAAACGTGTCGATCCTCCCATGGCGGCGGACGAGCGGACGATGCTGTCGTCCTGGCTGGAGTGGCACCGCTCCACCGTGCACCTCAAGTGCGCGGGCCTGGACCCGGCCCTGTCCTCGGCCGCTCCGATCCCGTCCTCGCCGATGACCACGATCGGTGGGATCGTGTCGCATCTGCGCTGGATGGAAGCGTTCTGGTTCGAGGTGGTGATGCTCGACCAACCCGACGTGGCGCCGTACTCGACCCTGGACCCCGACGGTGAGTTCCGGGTCGGCGCCCGGCTTCCCTTGGACGAACTACTGGCCGACTACGAACGCCAGTGCGAACGCTCCCGAGAGATCACCTCCCATCTGGAGCTGGGCAACTCCTCCCGCCACGTCCTCCAGGGCGGCCCGGGACGGACCACCCTGCGCTGGGTGCTCAACCACATGGTCGAGGAGACGGCCCGCCACAACGGACACCTGGACCTGCTCCGGGAGTTGGCCGACGGCTCCGTCGGCCGATAAGGCCCCCGTGTGCCGTGACACACGAGGGCCGGTGCTCCACGGAGCGTGGATTCCGCCTGGTCAGTAGTCGACCGAGTACGCCCCCAGCAGGCTCTTCACCTCACCGTTGAACTCCGGGGAGATCCGCACCGAGTAGTTCTCCAGCGCGTAGATCCGCGAACGCACCGGGTTGTCCACGCGGACCCGCACCGGGGTCTCGCCCTTGTGAGTGCTCAGGATCTGGCGCAGGTCGCCCACCAGGTCCGGGGAGAGCCGCTTCTCGTCCAAGGTGAGCAGGACCGGGGGCTCCCCCTCGGTGATGTGCGAGATGTCCAGGATCGACATCTCCGAGGCGAACATCGACCAGGTACCGTCACGGTCGTTGAGCCGGCCCTTGACCGTGACCGCGGTGTCCTCCAGCAACGCCTCCACGTACAGCGGATACGTCTTGGGGAAGAACAACACCTCCATCGAGGAGTCCAGGTCCTCCACCGTGGCGATCGCCCACTGGTTACCGGCCTTGTTGGTGCGCTTGTCCACCTTGGAGATCAACCCGGAGATGCGCACCTCACCGCGTTCCCGTCCCAGGTCGCCGGCGACGATCTGCGCGATGGAGGTGTCCCGAGAGCGGGCCAGCACCCGCTCGGCCCCGGCCAACGGGTGGCTGGACACGTACAGACCCAACATCTCCCGCTCGAAGGCCAGCTTGGTCTTGCGGTCCCACTCCTCGTCGCCCCACTGGATGTTCAACCCGATGGGGGTGGAGTCACCGTCGTCGTCCCCGCCACCGAACAGGTCGAACTGGCCGTTCGCCTCCTGCTTCTTGGAGCTGATCATGCCGTCCACCGCCATCTCGTGGTGGCGGTACAGCTCCCTACGCGGCTGCCCCAGGGAGTCGAACCCACCGGCCTTGACCAGCGACTCGATCACCCGCTTGTTACAGGCGGCCAGCTCGATCTTGGACAGGAAATCCGTGAAGGAGGTGTACTTGCCCTTCTCGGTCCGGGTCTTGACCACGGAGTTGACCACGTTGGCGCCCACGTTGCGGACCGCGCCCATACCGAAGCGGATGTCGGAGCCCACCGGGGTGAAGCGCAGACCCGACTCGTTGACGTCGGGCGGCAGCACCTTGATTCCCTGGGCCCGACACTCGGCCAGGTACACCGCCATCTTGTCCTTGTCGTCGCTGACCGAGGTCAGCAGCGCGGCCATGTACGCGGCGGGGTAGTTGGCCTTGAGGTAGGCGGTCCAGTACGCGACGAGGGCGTATCCGGCGGCGTGCGACTTGTTGAACGCGTAACCGGCGAACGGGAGCATGACGTCCCAGATCGCCTGCATGGACTCCCGGGAGAAGCCCTTCTCGATCATGCCCGCGGAGAACTTCTCGAACTCCTTCTCCAGGGCCTCCTTCTTCTTCTTTCCCATCGCCCGACGCATCAGGTCGGCGCCGCCCAGGCTGTACCCGGCCAACTGCTGGGCGATCGCCATGATCTGCTCCTGGTAGACGATCAGGTGATACGTCTCACCGAGGATGCCCTCCAGGGCGTCCTTGAGCTCGGGGTGGATCGCCGTGACTTCCTGCCGGCCGTTGGAACGGTCCGCGTAGTCGTTGTGGGCGTTGGCCGCCATCGGACCGGGTCGGTACAGCGAGAGCACGGCGGTGATGTCACCGAACGCCTTCGGCTCCATCCGCTTGAGCAGGTTGCGCATCGCGCCGCCGTCCAGCTGGAACACACCGAGCGTGTCCCCCCTGGCCAGGAGCTTGTAGGTCTTCGGGTCGTCCAGCGGAAGCTTTCCGAGGTCGACGTCGACGCCGTCGGCCTCCTTGATGCTCTTGACCGCGTCGTCCATGATCGTCAGGTTGCGCAGGCCGAGGAAGTCCATCTTGAGCAGACCCATGTCCTCGCACTGAGGGTAGGGAAAGCCCGTGATGATGGCGCCGTCGGCGTCACGCTTGTGCAGCGGGATGACGTCCAGCAACGGTTCCTTGGACAGGATGACGCCCGCCGCGTGCACACCCGTGCCACGCGTCAGGCCCTCGATACCCCGAGCGGTCTCCATCACCTTGTTGACCTGCGGGTCGTTGTCGACCAGGTTGCGCAGCTCGGTCGTCTCGCCGTAACGCTCGTGGTCGGTGTTGTACACCGCGTCCAGCGGAATCTCGTTGCCGCCCACCGGGGCCGGGAACGCCTTGGTGATCTGGTCGCCCGTGGAGTAGGGCATGCCCAGGATGCGGGTGGAGTCCTTGATCGCGGCCTTGGCCTTGATGGTGCCGAAGGTCAGGATCTGCGCCACCCGCTCCTCGCCGTACAGGCGGGTGACGTACTCGATCATCTCCCCGCGCCGACGTTCGTCGAAGTCCAGGTCGACATCGGGCATGGACACACGTTCGGGGTTGAGGAACCGCTCGAACAGCAGACCGTGGTCCAAGGGGTCCAGGTCGGTGATGCCCAACATGTAGGCGATCATCGAACCGGCGGCCGAGCCACGGCCCGGGCCCAGCGCGATGCCGTTCTCCCGGGCGTAGTCGCAGATGTCGGCGACCACGAGGAAGTAGGCGGGGAAGCCCATCTCGTTGATGATGCCCAGTTCGTACTGGATGCGGGAACGCGCCTCGTCCGTGGCCCCGTTCGGGTAGCGCACCGGAATGCGGCGCTCCACCTCCTTGGCCAGCCAGGAGGCCTGGGTCTCGCCTTCGGGGACGGGGTAGACCGGCATCAGGTCACGGTGGGCGAAGACGTTGTCGTAGGCGCTCGGGTCGACCCGCTCCGCGATGAGCAGGGTGTTCTTGCACCCCTGGGCCCACTCGTCGAAGTTGAGCAGCCCGCGCATCTCGTCGCCGGACTTGAGGTAGTAACCCGAGCCGTTGAACCGGAACCGGGTGGGGTCGTCCAGGTTCTTGCCCACACCCACCGCCAGCAGGGCGTCGTGCGCCGAGGCCTGGGACTCGTACACGTAGTGGGAGTCGTTGGTCACCAGCGGCGGGATGTTCAGTTCCCGGCCGACCCTGAGCAGACCGTCACGGACCTCCTTTTCGATCGGCACCCCGTGATCCATCAGCTCCAGGAACACGTTGTCCTTGCCGAAGATGTCCTGCAGCCCCGCCGCGTAGGCGATGGCCTCCTTCTCCTGGCCCAGCCGCAACCGGGTCTGCACACCACCCGACGGGCAGCCGGTGGAGACGATGACGCCCTCGTTGTACTCCTGCATGAGCTCCAGGTCCATGCGGGGCTTCATGTAGTAGCCCTCCATGGACGCCAGCGAGGACATCCGGAACAGGTTGCGCAGGCCCTGCTCGTTCTCGGCGAGCATCGTCATGTGCAGGTAGCGGCCACCACCGGAGATGTCCTTGCCGCCTTCGGCCGAGGCGTCGTCGGAGCTGTTGGAGCGCCCCCAGAACACCCGCTTCTTGTGGAAGCGCGACTCGGGTGCCACGTAGGCCTCGATACCGATGATGGGGGTGACCCCGGTGCCCTTGGACTGTTGGTAGAACTCGTAGGCGCCGAACATGTTGCCGTGGTCGGTCATGGCCACGGCCGGCATCTCCAGCCGCGCCGCCTCCTTGAACAACGGCTTCAACTTCGCCGCCCCGTCGAGCATCGAGTACTCGGTGTGGACGTGCAGATGTGCGAAGGAGTCGGCCATGACGCGTGTGCCCCCAGGCGGGTAGACGGACGGGTGGTGACTCCTGAGACTACGACTTCCCTGTGACTCTCGGGGACACCTGTGGACAACGAACCGGGCCCGTATCAATGCGCCGGGCCCGGCCCGGGGAGGCTCGCGATTCGTCGGGGGTCGAGGCCTCCATCTGCGCGTGGGGACGGCCCTTCGGGGGTGTCGCCGTGGAGAGGTCTCCGCGCACGTCTCCCGGGTCGATCCGGACCGCTTCCCGAGTCCCGCCGCGGGTCAGGGTCGTGAGGTCCCCTTGGAAGCTCGGAGGTCGTGGGCGAGGGTGCGTAGCCACGGGTCGCGGAAGGCCGGTTCGCCGGTCAGGACACGGTGGACGAGGGAGCGGACCCGGCGGGTGCGTCCGTGTTCGTGGCAGCTCAGCGCGTCGGCCAGCCCTTGCCGGGCCCTCTCGTCGTGGCGGGGTCGGGTGACGGCGGGGTCGGACCAGCGGGTGCGCCGGAAGGAGTCCTCGGTCTTGGGCTGGGAGTTGCCCAGGTGACTCCAGAGAAATCCACCGATGGACACGTTGCGTACGGAGCTGGGCGGCAGGTCGTTCGTCCACTCGGCGTGCTGCTGCCAGCGCCAGGTATTGGGGCTGGTCTTCTCGCGGGAGGTGATGCCGAGGTAGCGGACCCTGTGGCGGATCACGTTCCAGGCGGCCCGTTCGTCGTCGATCCAGTCTCGTAGATGCTGGTGCAGGTTGCCGAAGGTGGAACCGCGCGCGACCAGATCGGTGAAGACCACGGGGCGGTCGCGGGCGGCCAGGGTCTGCGGGCTGATCCCGGTCGCGTCGAGGTTGACGCGCAACTGGGCGCGTTCGTCGGGGGTCAGGTCCTCGCCGTCGAGACCGTAGAGGGACAACGGCAGGCGGTGCAGCCGTGTGTGGTGGGAGGTATCGGCGAGCACCCCGGTGAGCAGGTCGTACACGCTGTCCGGGGAGCGTCCGACGAAGTAGAGGTCACCGTCCGCGCTGCGTGCCAGGACCTTGGCCGCGCACTCGGCGAGTTCGTCGACGTGGGTGGGGTCGTAGTCGATGCCTTCGGTGAGGGAGCCGATGCGGTCTCCCCCGGGGATGTTCCAGCGGAAGGGGAGGTTGGGTTCCTTGTGTGCCATGGGGACTCCATTCGAACAGGGTGGGGAGGGTTCGCCAAGGGGATTTCGGTGTCGTTCGGACGACGGTGGTACACCGTTCGGACACGATCCCCTGTTACGCTCCGGCGCGCGAACCCCCGCTGAGAGGACCATCTCCGTGACCAAGACGCCCCGTCGCATCGCTTCCACCGCCACTCTCGTTCTGGCGGCCTCCGCCCTGGTGGCGATGCCCGCCGCCGGAGCGGAGTCGCCGTCGATCCCCGCCCCGCCCGGTGAGCACGAGGTTCGCTTCGCGACCTTCAACACCGCTCTGGAGCGCCCCGAGGAGGGGATGCTCGCCGAGGAACTGGCCTCACCCGACAGCGACCAGGCCCGCAACGTCGCCGAGATCATCCAGCACGCGCGGCCCGACGTGCTGTTGGTCAACGAGTTCGACCACGACGAGGAGGGCGTGGGGCTGCGGCGGTTCCAGGACAACTACCTGTCCGTGGGACAGAACGGCGCCGACCCCATCGACTACCCGTACGTGTACAACGCCCCGGTGAACACCGGTGTGGCCTCAGGAGTGGACCTCAACGGCGACGGTGAGGCCGTGACCGAGCCGGGAACCCCCGAGTACGCCGAGGACGCCTTCGGGTACGGCGTCTTCCCCGGCCAGTACGGCATGGCGGTGCTGTCCAAGTACCCGATCGTCACCGAGGAGGTGCGCACCTTCCAGACCTTCCGCTGGGCGGACATGCCGAACGCGCTGCTTCCCACCGACCCCGAGACGGGCGAGTCCTACTACTCGGAGGAGGCCCTGGAAGTGCTGCGACTGTCCTCCAAGAGCCACTGGGATCTCCCCATCGACACCGGGCGGGGACGACCCGTGCACCTGTTGGCCAGTCACCCCACGCCGCCGACCTTCGACGGCCCCGAGAAGCGCAACGTGGCCCGCAACCACGACGAGATCCGATTCTGGGCCGACTACGTGCGTCCCCGCGCCGCCGACTACGTCTACGACGACGCTGGGGTGCGAGGCGGGTTGGCGCCGGGGGCCCGGTTCGTGATCGCCGGAGACCTCAACGCCGACCCCAACGACGGCGACGGGCATCCCGAGGCCATGACTCAGCTGTTGGAGCACCGGGACATCGTGGACGTGCGCCCCTCCAGCCAGGGCGGACGCGGCGCGGCCGAGCGGCAGGGCGCCGCGAACGACGACCAGATGGGCGACCCGGAGCTGGACAGCGCGGACTTCGTGGACGAGCCGGGTCCGGGCAACCTGCGGGTCGACTACGTGCTGCCCTCGCGTTCGCTGCCGGCCCGCGCGTCGGGGGTGTTCTGGCCGACCGTGGACGACCCTCTGTTCCGGCTTACCGGCGACTACCCGTTCCCGAGCTCGGACCACCGCATGGTCTGGGTGGACGTGGTCCGCTGACTCTCCGGCCCGGGTCGGTACGTGGGCGGGGGGGAGGTGAGGGTAGGGCGCGGGAAGCGGGAGCGGAGCGGAGCGCGGGGAGCAAGACGCGGGGCGCGGGGAACAAAACGCGGGGCGCCGGCGGTGGGTCCTCCGGTTCACGGGGCGGGTGTGGGGTGTGTTGGTGGGGCGCCTCGGTTTTCTGGCTCTTTGGGGTGGTTGGGCGGGGTGGGGGTGGGTTCTCCCTCCTTCCCCGCCGCGTGATTGTTGCCGCCCGCACCGCACGCGTCAAGGCGATGTCGAGTGCTGTAGCGATGGGGTGGGTGGCCTTGACCCGTACGGCACGGGCGGCGGTTTGGCGGCTATCGGGGAAGGGGGGAGAGTGGTTGAGGTCCCAACGGCCCCGGGCTTCGCCCGGTCCGGCCGTGGCCGGCCGGATGCCTTCCCCTCTCTCTGGTGTCCTCGTGGGCCGCGTCGCCACTACGTGACGGGTCCGGTCACGAAGTACCCGCTACAGGTGAGGCTCGGGGCGGTACGCGTCCCTGCGGTAGCCGGCACCGGCGCCCCTTTGGCGATGATCTTGCTCGTAGCGCCATGTTCGGCGCCCAACATGGCGCTACGGACAAGATCATCATGATGGAGAGACAACACGGGGTTGATGGTGCCGGTGGGCCGGTACCAGGGGTGGCAGTGGCGCCGAGACCCCCAACGGGAGCCGCTCCGGCCCCGGGATATGACTCCGGGTAGGGGGTTCGCGGCGGGGACATACCGATATCCCCACAGGACACAGGGCCCTTGGGTTCTGACACCCAACCGGGGGTGATCTCGGGGTGGTCGCGGCGGGGTGGTGTTCCACCTGGCGGAAACGCATGGTCGTGGAAGCGGATGGTGGTGGTTAGAGGACAGTGGCTGGGGCCGGCTCCCCCTCCCCATCCCCCGACCCGGATTCCTTTCCCGCTTCCTGGCGGTTCTGGGCGTGGTGGTGCTCCCAGATCTGCCGATTCACCTTCGCCTGCAACCGGTGCTTAAGCCGGTTATGGGTCGAGCACAACACCTGCATGTTCTCGGCGCTGGTGACCCCGCCGTGGGAGAACGGAACGATGTGGTCGTACTGCGACCAACTACGCGGCACATCACAACCCTCGTGCCACTCGCAGTAAGGCTTCTTGAACCCCGCCGCCTGGCGCACCGGATCCGGAGCACACCGCTGCTTACGCCCCACATCCAACAGAGTCCGACCCTGGGCATCGGTCACGAACCGGCGCAACCAACTCTCGGGGGTCAAACGGGCCACCATCTGATCGGGCAACACCACCCCATCCTCGGTGGTGGCCGGCTCAGCCGACCCATCACCCAGGAAGCGCTTCAGGGGCACGGTGATGTTCAACGTGGCCAACGGTTGGCGGCTCAGGCTGGAGCAACCCCGGTGGGTCAGAGCTGTCTCGAAGATCCGCATCATCGCGTCATAAGTGCGCTGATGCTTCGGCATCGCCGTGTTATCCGGCCCATACGGCTCGGTGTAAGCCTCCAGAGCGGCCTGGATGAGCTCGTTATCGGCCCCCGGACCCCACATCCGCAACAAAAACCCGGACTCGAACGTGGGCGAGAACTGCGCGCCCCGGTTCTCGAACGTTTCGTCATAGTCCCGGTCGGCCTTATCCGGGTCCAGGCGGGCGACGAACCATTTCGCCGCGTCCCGCAACTGGCGCACCGAAGCCTGCGGGCATTCCTTCTTATAGGCGATGAGCCCGTATTCCAACCGGGCCCGAAACCCCTCCACCGAAGGACGCTGGGCACGGAATTCCTCATCCGCTGTTTCGAGGACCTTCGCCCACTCGGTGGTGGCCTTTTCGGTGGAGGTCGCGATGGCGCAGGCTTCACCCAAGGACAGGGCGCTGGTCTGGAAGGCTTCTTCCACCAGGGAGAGCTGCTGCTGGCACAACGCCCGGGCGAGGGTGGCAAGGCTCTTGGCCTCGGCCGGAGAGGTCCCCCACTGGTGGGTGATCCACGCCTGGATGCTGCGCTGGCCACCCTCTTCCAACAAGGCGCCGGTGGTCTCCATGCGGGCCAGGGCGGGCAACATCCCGTAGCGGATCCGGTCGACTTCACCATTGAGCCGGCGAAACTGGGCGAGCGTCTCGGTTTCACACCCGAACGGGATATCCCGGCCGGAGAATTCCACCGCCATCTCCCGCGCACCCGCCATCGCCTTATCGACCGGGGTGTTCCCGGTCGGGCGCGGTGTGTGGGGAGGAAAGCTCATACTCTGATTATATGCGAACACCCCAGGAAATGACAGGCCCACCCTCCAGTTTATTAACCGAATTCTGGAGCCGACATGCCTACCATGAATTGGTCCCTGTTGTGGGTTATCCATAATCCGGAATCGAATGGGATCCTGTTTTTGATCTTGTCCGTAGCGCCATGTTGGGCGCCCAAATGGGCGCTAGGAGCAAGATCATCGCTGTGAAGACCAGAGCCGGCTACCGCGGGGACGCGCCCCGCCCCGAACCCCACCTGTAGCGGGTCCTTCGTTGCCTGACCCGTCACGTAGTGGCGACGCGCTCAACGAGGACACCAGAGGGAAGGGAAGGGATCCGGCCGGCCACGGCCGGAGTGGGCCGCAGGCCCGCAGGGCCGTTGGGACCTCAACCACTCTCCCCCCTTCCCCGATAGCCGCCAAACCGCCGCCCGCGCCGTACGGGTCAAGGCCACCAGCCCCGCTGCCAGAGCACACGACATTGCCTTGACGCGTGCGGTGCGGGCGGCAACAATCACGCGGCGGGGAAGGAGGGAGAACCCACCCCCACCCCGCCCAACCACCCCAGGGTTATCTAGCCCAGGCGCCCCACGCACCCACCAAGATGAATCGTTTTAAACTCGCACTGAATCAAGATCAGCATGGGCATGCACGCGAACGCTCGGACGCGCCCGAGCTTCAGCTCAGCCAGCTCAGCTCAGCCAGCTCAACCAACTCAGTCAACTCAACTCAGGCCCGATGTGCGGCCGTCGAGCCGCGCAGCACGATCTCCGGGGTGAAGAGCCGGCGCTCGTGTCTGTGGCCGGAGTCGTCGAAGTGCTCCCGGAGCAGGCTCATCGCCGTGCGTCCCAGCTTGTACTTGGGCTGGGCGACCGTGGTGAGCCCGGGATGCACGAGGGCGGCGACGTCGATGTCGTCGTAGCCCATCACCGAGATGTCGTCGGGGGCGCGTAGGCCACGTCGCCCAAGCCCCTTGAGGAAGCCCAGGGCGAGCTGATCGTTGGCGCAGAACACCGCGGTGGAACGCTGGCGGGGCCCACCGGCCAGGATGGTGTCCACGGCCTTCTCGCCCTGTTCGGGGTTGAGTTGGGGCACGTGCACCAGGTCGAGGGCGGTCTCCGGGTCCAGGCCCGCCTCGGTGACGGCTTGGAGTAGACCCTGGTGGCGGCGGTGGACCTGGTCGATGGAGAAGGGGCCGGTCAGGAAAGCGATCCGTTCGTGGCCGAGCCCGATGAGGTGGCGCCCGGCGGCCAGTCCGCCGGCCTCGTTGTCGACGCTGACGCTGCAGCCTTCCTCGATGGGCACGTCGCCGCGGTCCAGCGCGACCCAGGGGATCCCTTGTTTGCTCAACCAGCGTAGGTCGGACAGGTCGTCGTCGATGGGCATGACGACCGCGCCGGCGGCGCGCTGTCCGGCGAGCAGGCGTAGGTTGCGCTCCTGTCGGGTGTGGTCCTCGGCGGAGTTGAGCAGCAGCACCGCCAGGCCGGACTCCACCGCCTCGTCCTCGACTCCGCGCGCGACCTCCGTGAAGTAGGGGTTGGTCACGTCCAGGACCAGTAGTCCCACGCAGTCGCTGCGGCCGGACCGCAGGTTGCTGCCGGAGGAGTTGCGCACGTAGTCGAGTTCGCGGATGGCGGCCTCGACGCGTTCCCTGGTCTCCGTGGCCACTCGTTCGGGGCGGTTGAGGACGTTGGACACGGTCCCGGGCGAGACCCCCGCGTGCTTCGCGACCTGGGTGATGCCGACGGAGCGCCGGGCCGCGGTGGGGTTCGGGTTCTCGGGCACGTGCGGTACTCCCAGCCTGGAAGGTGCGCTCATGGTCACACCGTGATTGAAACGTGTCAATGTCAATCGTACAAGTGACTCAGGGGCGAGGGGCGTCCCTCGCCGATCCGGGCGGTGTTGTGGGCGGTCCTGGCCCTTTATCAGGATGTTTCCCGGATGTCTTGACGGCTGCCTGTGGCCTAATTAACATCACCCTCATATTAAAACGTTTTGTCTGCTGATCCGACCCACGCACCGATCCCTCCGCGTATCGACCTCGACGCGAGTCCTCAACGGAAGGAGGACAGCATGGCGGTTCGAGGCCCCACGGGTCCGCCCGTCCTCTCCCTCGCCGACGTGAGCAAGGCCTTCGGCAACGTCCGCGCCCTTCGGAACATGTCCCTGGAACTCCACCCGGGCGAGATCCACGCCCTGGTAGGGGAGAACGGGGCCGGCAAGTCCACCCTGGTCAAGACCCTGGCCGGAGTGCACCGCCCCGACCACGGCCGTGTGCTGGTCGACGGCGCACGCGTGGAGTTCACCGCCCCCGCCGACGCCCAACGGGCCGGGGTCGCGGTCATCTACCAGGAACCCACCCTCTTCCCGGACCTGTCGGTCACCGAGAACATCTTCGTCGGTCGCCAGCCCCGCACCCGTTGGGGCACCATCGACAAGGCCCGCATGCGTCGCCTGACCAGGGAGGCGTTCACCCGTCTGGGTGTGGAGGTCGATCCCGAACGTCCCGCGCGCGGACTGTCCATCGCCGACCAGCAGCTCGTGGAGATCGCCAAGGCCATCACCCGCGACGCCCGGGTCCTGATCATGGACGAACCCACCGCCGCGCTGTCCGGGGTGGAGGCCGAACGCCTGTTCCGGGTCGCCCGCTCCTTGCGCGACGCCGGAGCGGCGCTGCTGTTCATCTCCCACCGCTTCGACGAGGTGTTCGCCCTCAGCGACCGGGTCACGGTCGTGCGCGATGGATCCTTCGTCTCCTGTGACCCCACCGGCGACCTGGAGGTGGACACAGTGGTGCGCCGCATGGTCGGCCGCGACGTCGACGACCTCTATCCCAAACAGGAGGCCGTCATCGGTGAGACCGTCCTGGAGGTGGAGGGGCTCACCAGGCAAGGGGTCTTCGCCGATGTCTCCTTCACGGTGCGGGCCGGGGAAATCGTCGCGCTGGCCGGGCTGGTGGGCGCCGGACGCAGCGAGGTCGTACGCGCCGTGTTCGGGGTGGACCGTTACGACCTCGGCGCGGTTCGGGTACACGGTCGACCGCTCCCCGCCGGTCGGCCCAAGGCCGCGATGGCCGCCCACATGGCCTTGGTCCCAGAGGACCGCCGCCAGCAGGGGCTGGTCATGGAGTCCTCCATCGCCCGCAACGCCACCGCCACCCGTCGCCGTCCGCTCAGCCGCGCGGGCCTGCTGACCTCGCGCGCGGAGAACGAGGCGGCCCACCACTGGGGGGAGCGTCTGCGCCTGAAGTTCGGCGATCTGGCCGACACGGTCTCCACCCTGTCCGGCGGCAACCAGCAGAAGGTCGTACTGGCCAAGTGGCTGTCCACCGAACCGCGGATCCTGTTCGTCGACGAACCCACCCGTGGGATCGACGTGGGCACCAAGGCCGAGGTCCACCGTCTGCTCACCACCCTGGCGGGGGAAGGGGTGGCCGTGGTGATGGTCTCCAGCGAACTCCCCGAGGTCCTGGGCATGGCCGACCGTGTCCTGGTGATGCACGAGGGGCGACTCACCGCCGAACTCGACCGATCCGAGGCCACCGAGGAGTCCGTCATGTACGCGGCCACCGGAACGACCGTGGGGAAGGGGGCGACGTGACGGTGACCGACACCCAGACCCCGGTCGTGTCCAGCACGACCGGACGCGTCCGGCGCACCCGTCGGGTGCGTGAACTCGGTGTGCTCCTGGCGGTGGTCCTGCTCATCGCGGCCACGTGGCTGAACAATCCCGGGTTCCTCTCCAGCCAGGGCGTGCGCGACCTCTTCCTCGGCGCGACCGTACTGTCCGTTCTGGCCGTGGGCCAGGCACTGGTCCTGATCACCAAGAACGTCGATCTGTCGGTCGGTTCGGTGATGGGACTGTCGGCCTTCGGAACCGGCACCCTCTTCGTGGCCTTCCCCGGGCTCCCCGTCCCCGTGGTGCTCATCGCCGGTGTGGTGGTCGGTGCCCTGTGCGGTTTGGTGAACGGTTTCCTGGTCACCTTCGCCCAGGTGCCCGCGCTGGTCGTCACCCTGGGCACGCTCTACGCCTTCCGCGGGCTCGGCCACTGGTGGGCCGACGGTGGCCAGGTCAACGCCCACGACATGCCCTCCGCTTTCCTGGACCTGGGTCGGTCGAGTGTCCTGGGCGTACCATTGCCCGCCGCCGTCGCCATCGTCGTGGTCGTCGGTGTGGGCCTGTTCCTGTCCCACTACCGCTCGGGCCGTGAGCTGTACGCCATCGGCTCCAACGTCGAGGCGGCCCGCCTGTCCGGCATCTCCGTGGGGCGCCGGGTCCTGGCCGCCTTCGTCGCCAACGGCGCGCTGGCCGGTCTGGCCGGGGTCCTCTTCGCCGCCCGCTACGGCACCGTCGACTCCACCGTCGGCTTCGGCATGGAGTTGCAGGTCGTGGCCGCCGCCGTCGTGGGCGGCGTGGCCATCGCCGGGGGAGTGGGCACCGTCTACGGCGCTGCCCTGGGTGCCATCCTGCTCACCACCATCACCGCCGCCCTGCCCATCTGGCGGATCGACCAGTTCTGGCACCAGGCCGTCGTCGGCGCGCTCATCCTGGCCGCCATCGGCCTGGACCGGCTGCTGGCGCTGCGCTCGGCGCGCAGGCTCCGAGGAGGTCCCCGTGGCTCCTGACACCATCGCCCCTTCCCCCACCCCTGGAAGGTTCCGAACCCTGCTGTCGGCCCGCGAGGCCCCCGTGGTCGGCGCGTTGGTGGTGGCGTTGTTGTGCGCGTCGATGTTCGTCGACGTGTTCGCCACCGGTCGCAACACGAGCTTCCTGTTGTTGAGCGTGGCCGCCATCGCCCTCATGGCCCTGCCGATGACCCTCATCGTCATCACCGGGGAGATCGACCTGTCGGTGGCCTCCACCCTGGCCCTGACCAGCGCCACCCTGGGCGTGCTGTGGGAATCCGGTGTCCCGATCGAAACGGCCCTGGTGATCTGCCTGGTGATCGGTGCCCTGCTCGGCGCCCTCAACGGGGTGCTGGTCACCGTGATGGGGTTGCCCTCCCTGGCGGTCACCATCGGCACCATGGCCCTGTACCGGGGCCTGGCCTACGTGCTGCTCGGGGATCGGGCCGTGGCCAGTTACCCGCAGAACTGGGTGAGCGGGGCCCGCGCACCCTTCCCCGGGGTGGAGGGCCTGCCCTGGGTCGCGGTGGCGATCCTCGTGCTCGCCCTGCTTTTCGCCGTGTTCCTGCACGCCACCGGCGCCGGACGTTCCCTGTTCGACATCGGTAACAACGACGAGGCCGCCCGCTTCTCCGGGGTGTCGGTGAAGTGGACGAAGTTCTGGCTTTTCACGCTCAGCGGAGTGGTCGCCTCCTCGGCCGGGCTCTTTTGGACCCTGCAGTACGGCACCTCTCGCGCCGACACCGCCTTCGGCCTGGAACTGCAGGTCGTGGCCGCCGTCCTGCTCGGCGGGGTGTCCATCTTCGGTGGTGTCGGTTCGATCCTGGGCGTGATGAGCGGCGTGTTGTTGCTCGGTGTCCTGCGCAACGCCCTGCAGCTGTTCGGCGTCAGCAGCGACGTCCTGCTCATCGTCACCGGCGCGATCCTCATCGCCTCCGTCGTCACACCCAACCTCGTGGCCCGGGTCCGCTCCCGGCGCGCACGCCCACTCGCATCCCGTACCCCCGAGGGAGACACACCATGATCGACCCCCGACGCTATTCGTTCCTCACCGCGACCGCGGCGGTGATGCTGCTGGCCACCGCTTGTGGCGGCACCACCATCGACGACGCCCAGGACGAGGACGCCCAGGGGCCCACGGGAACCGCCGACCCGGACGCGGAGATCCCCGAGGGCCTGGCCATCGACTTCCTGCCCAAGCAGCTCAACAACCCGTTCTTCGACCTGGTCGACGCAGGGGGACAGGAGGCGGTGGAGGAAGTGGGCGGCGTGGCCACCGAACGGGGCGGTACCGAGGCCACCGCCGACTCCCAGGTGGAGTACATCAACGCCGCCAGTCAGGCCGGCAGCGACGTCATCGTCATCGCCGCCAACGACCCCGACGCCGTGTGCCCGTCCCTGAACGAGGCGCGCGACAACGGCGCGGTCATCGTGGGTTATGACTCCAACGCCAACTGCACCGACGTGTTCGTCAACCAGTCCAGTAACCGGCTCATCGGGCAGACCCTGGTGGACATGGTCGAGGAACAGCTCGGCGGCGAGGGCACCTTCGCGGTCCTGTCGGCCACTCCCAACGCCACCAATCAGAACGCGTGGATCGAGGAGATGGAGCAGATCCTGCAGGAGGACGAGTACGCCGACCTGGAGTTGGTGGACACCGTCTACGGCAACGACGACGACCTGGAGTCGTTCCAGGAGATGCAGGGGCTGATGCAGTCCCACCCGGACCTGGACGCGGTCGTCTCGCCCACCACGGTCGGCCTGGCCGCCGCGGCCCGCTACGTCAGCGATTCCGAGTACCAGGGCGAACTGGTGGTGACGGGCCTGGGCACGCCCAACCAGATGCGCGAGTTCGTGCACGACGGCACGGTCGATGGGTTCGCGCTGTGGAACCCGCACGAGCTGGGCTACCTGGCCGGGTACACCGGCGCCGCGCTCAAGGCAGGACAGATCACCGGCGCGCAGGGGGAGACCTTCACCGCCGGAGACCTGGGCGAGTTCACGTTCGAGACCGACGGCGAGGTCGTGCTGGGCCCGCCGCTGGTCTTCGACGCCGACAACGTGGACGACTTCGACTTCTGACCCGGGAAGGGGACGCATGCGACGAGTGTGTTTCGTGCTGAAGGTGCGCGAGGATCGGTTGGCGGAATACCGTGAGCGCCATGCCCAGGTATGGCCCGAGATGCGTCGGGCCCTGTCGGAGAGCGGTTGGCACAACTACTCGCTGTTCGCCGACGAGCGGGGCATGGTGATCGGCTACCTGGAGACCGAGGACTTCGACGCGGCCCGTGCCGCCATGGCGAAGACCGAGGTCAACGCCCGCTGGCAGGCGGAGATGGCGCCTCTCTTCGAGGACCTGGACGGTCGCCCCGATGAGGGGATGCTTCCGCTGACCGAGGTCTTCCACCTTCCCTAGGAATCCGTACGCCCCGGTCGGTTACTCGACCGGGGTTTTCCCGTGCCGGTGGCGTGAGCGCTAACAAGCCGGGTGGAGAACCCCTACTTCCCGACCTTCCCGACCATTGCCCCGGGAATGGCAGTGCAGTATGTTAACGCCCACCAACCCCGGCAAGGAGTTTTTGGGTGGACCACACTTCCCCGCCCGTCCGGGTGAACCGTGACCCCGCGATGACGGACGTCGCTCGGCTCGCCGGTGTCTCCCACCAGACGGTGTCCCGTGTGCTCAACGGACACCCCAACGTCCGTGAGCAGACCCGGTTGCGTGTGCGCGCCGCCATCGAACAGCTCGGTTACCGCCCCAACCGGGCCGCCCGCACCCTGGCGACCGGGAAGTCCCAGCTCCTGGGCGTGGTGGCGCAGAACTCCACGCTCTTCGGCCCCTCGTCGCTGCTGGCCGCCTTCGAACTGGCCGCCACCGCGCGGGGGTTCGTGGTCAGCGTGCGCCGGGTCCGGGTCCTGGACCACGGTTCCATCGCCGCCGCGGTGGAACACCACCGCGAACAGCGGGCCGCCGGGATCGTGGTGATAGCCCCCACCGGCGCGGCGGACGAGGCCCTGGCCGAGGTGCCCACCGACGTTCCCGTGGTGACGGTGGACGGCGACCCCGAACGTGAGGGCACCCTGGTGACCGTGGACCAGGAGGCCGGGGCGCGACTGGCCACGCGGTGTCTGCTGGAGGCCGGACACGAGACGGTCTGGCACGTGTCGGGCCCGGCGGACTGGTTCGACGCCGCCGGTCGACTGCGCGGCTGGCAGCGGACCTTGGAGGAGGCCGGCGCGGAGGTTCCTCCGGTCAGCCAGGCCGACTGGAGCGCCGCATCGGGCTACCGGGCGGGGCTGATGTTGGCCCGAATGCCAGAGGTCACGGCGGTGTTCGCGGCCAACGACCATTTGGCCCTGGGGATCCTGCGGGCGATGCACGAACGCGGCCGTTCGGTGCCCGGCGACGTCAGCGTGGTGGGCTTCGACGACGTGCCCGAGGCCGCCTACTTCATTCCACCGTTGACCACGGTGCGGCCCGATTTCGACACCGTGGCCACCGAGGCGCTGAGCGTGTTGTTGTCCCGGGTCTCGGGTGAACGGACCGGTTCCACGCGAAGCGTCATCACCCCCACCCTGGTCGAACGCGACAGCGTGGCGGCGCCGCCGACCGCCTAGGGCCGGTGCTCCGCCCCGTGCCGGCTAAACTGAGCGCCGTCGAACGCAGGAGGCGGCCGGGGAAGACGCCGCCAGGGGGCACGGAGGCGTGGGGATGGGAGAGGGCGCTGAGACCGTGGCGGGGGCACGCCGTCGCGGAGCCCGGGTCTCCATGGCCGACGTGGCCCGACTGGCCGGGGTCTCCTCGCAGACCGTCTCCCGGGTCTCCAACGGCAGCCCCAGCGTGGTGCCCGAGACCCGAGAACGGGTGCTGGCCGCCATGGAGGAGCTCGGTTACCGGCCCAACAGCGCCGCGCGCGCCCTCAAACGCGGCGAGTTCCGCACGCTCGGGGTCATCGTGTTCACCCTGTCGACCACGGGCACGTTGCGCACGCTGGAGGCG
The DNA here is from genome assembly GCF_053615935.1 of Nocardiopsis sp. NPDC055879. NCBI lineage: Bacteria > Bacillati > Actinomycetota > Actinomycetes > Streptosporangiales > Nocardiopsidaceae > Nocardiopsis > Nocardiopsis sp. NPDC055879. The sequence goes on along the minus strand of NZ_JBSHCT010000003.1, from coordinate 106,148 downwards.
ATCGCGGGTTCCGCCGCCCAGGAGGGGTACGCGATCACGCTCATCCCGGTGGCGGTGCCCACCCAGGACGGGGTGCTGGGTGCCTTCACCCGGCTGGGCGAGCTGGCGGTGGACGCCGTCATCGTCATCATGGAGGTCCACCTGTTGGACGCCGCCGACGTCCGGTTGCCGCAGGGGTTGCACGTGGTCGTGGCCGACTCCGAAGCCGACGATCGGTACGGCATGGTCGACACCGACCAAAGGGGCGGAACACGTTCGGCGGTCTCGCACCTGCTCGACCTGGGACATCGGACGGTGCATCATCTGGCCGGCCCGAGGGAGTCCTTCTGCGCGGAACACCGGGCCCGCGCCTGGCGGGAGCGACTGGGGGAGAGCGGGTGCCCGATCCCCGAGCCGATCCACGGCGATTGGTCGGCCGAAGGCGGCTACCGGGCGGGGCTGGATCTGGCAGCCGATCCCGAGTGCACGGCGGTGTTCGTGGCCAACGACCAGATGGCGTTGGGTGTGCTGCGGGCGATGCACGAGCGGGGCCGGTCGGTTCCCGAGGACGTGAGCGTGGTGGGGTTCGACGACATCGCGGAGGCGGCGTCGTTCCTGCCGCCGCTGACGACCGTCCGGCAGGACTTCCATGAGGTGGGGCGCCGACTCGTGGCCGGGGCGCTGCGTCGGCTGCGCGGGGAGGCGGACGGCCCCGGGGCCTCGCTGGTGCCCACCGAGCTGGTGGTACGCGCCAGCACCGCGCCGCCCTCGGTGTGAACCGCGAAGGTTTCCCGCGCCCGACCCCTTGACCTCCGGGCGACCCCGGTGCAACACTCCCGACACCGAAATGTTTGCGTAAACATCGCTTGGTGCCCACCTCCCGCCCCCAGCACCGGGGCCTGGCCGTGGTCGACACGGAGTGCACGACGAGGGACCCCCCATGACGCCGACGACCGCACCCACCGCACCCTCACCGGACGGGCCACCGGCGCGGAGCCGACCCCGAAGACGCTGGACCGGGTGGGGTTTCCTCGCCCCGTTCATGACCGTCTTCGCGTTGGTCTTCGTGGCACCGATCCTGTACTCGCTCTATCTGAGCGTGTACCGCGACCAATTGGTCGGCGGCACCTCGTTCGTGGGCCTGGAGAACTACCGCGGAGCCCTCACCGATCCGGTGTTCTGGGACTCGGTGTCCAGGGTGACGCTCTTCCTCGCCGTCCAGGTGCCGATCATGCTGTTCCTGGCGCTGCTCCTGGCCCTGGCCCTGGACAGCGGTCGACTCTACGGGCGCGACCTCTTCCGCATCTCGATCTTCCTGCCCTACGCGGTCCCCGCCGTGGTGGCCACCCTGATGTGGGGCTTCATGTACGGCACCCGGTTCGGGCTCGTCGGCAACGCCAACGACCTGCTGGGCGTGACCCTGCCCGACCCGCTCGCCCCCGGCGTTATCCTCGCCTCGATCGGCAACATCGTCACCTGGCAGTTCGTCGGATACAACATGCTCATCCTGTACTCGGCGCTGCGCACGGTGCCGCACAACCTGTACGAGGCGGCCGAGGTCGACGGGGCCGGCCAGCTGCGGGTGATCGCCGCGATCAAGCTCCCCGCCCTGCGCGGGGCCCTGGTGATCGCGGCGATCTTCTCCATCATCGGCAGCTTCCAACTGTTCAACGAACCCAGCATCCTGCAGAGTCTGGCGCCCAACGCCATCACCTCCGGCTACACGCCCAACCTCTACACCTACTCGTTGGCCTTCTCCGGCCAACAGCAGAACTACGCCGCGGCGGTGGCGATCATCATGGGGCTGTTGACCATGGTCATCGCCTACGCGGTCCAGCTGTTCGGCATGCGAAAGGCCGCGTGAACCATGGGCACCCCCACCCCGCTCCGCTCACCCCGGCCCCGGCCCCGGCCCCGTCGCCGCTCCGCGCCCGGCCCGCAGGGATCGCCCCGCCGGCGCCCCAGCGTCGTCCTGACCCTGATCACCGGACTGGCCCTGCTGTACTCCGTGGTGCCCCTGATCTGGTTGCTCATCAACGCCACCAAGGGCCAGGAGTCACTGCTGGACAGCTTCGGACTGTGGTTCGGCTCCGACTTCGCGCTGCTGGACAACATCGCCGCCACGCTCACCTACGACGACGGGGTGTTCGTGCGTTGGCTGCTCAACACCGTGCTCTACGTGGTGCTGGGCGCGGGAGGAGCCACCCTGTTGGCGATGCTCGGCGGCTACGCCCTGGCCAAGTTCGACTTCCCCGGGCGGCGCGCCGTCTTCGCCGTGGTCCTGGGCGCGGCAGCGGTGCCCGGCACCGCCCTGGCCGTGCCCACGTTCTTGATGTTCAGCCAGATGGGCCTGACCAACACCCCCTGGTCGGTCATCGTCCCCTCCTTGATCTCGCCCTTCGGCCTGTACCTGATGTGGGTCTTCGCGGCCCAGGCGGTGCCCACGGAGCTGATGGAGGCGGCGCGCATCGACGGCTCGGGGGAACTCCGCACCTTCTTCACGGTGGCGTTGCCGCTGCTGGCTCCCGGAACCGCCACGGTTCTGCTGTTCACCATGGTGACGACCTGGAACAACTACTTCCTGCCGCTGATCATGATCCGCGACCCCGACTGGTTCCCGCTCACGCTCGGGCTCGACGCCTGGAACGACCAGGCCGCCACCATCGGGGGCGAACCCGTCTTCCACCTGGTCATCACCGGATCGCTGTTGACCATCGTGCCGCTGATCGCCGCCTTCCTGATGCTGCAGCGCTACTGGCGTTCCGGTCTGACCGCCGGAAGCCTCAAGGGCTGAACACACCACCACGACCGAGGAGACCCCCCGATGAACAGCAGAGCACCCCGTGCCGCCGCGGTCGGCGCACTGTGCCTGGCGCTGAGCGCCTGTGGCTCCGGTGACGACACCGCCCCCGACATCACCGCCGAGGACGTCGCGACCGCCTTGGAGGAGGGCGGTGAGATCACCGTCTGGGCTTGGGAACCCACCCTGGAGCGGGTCGCCGAGGACTTCGAGGAGGCCCACCCCGGCGTCACCGTCAACGTGGAGAACGTCGGTACCGGCGACGAGCAGTACACCGCGTTGCAGAACGCGTTGTCCGCCGGGTCGGGGCTGCCCGACGTCGCCCACATCGAGTACTTCGCGCTGGGCCAGTTCACCATCGCCGGACACCTGGTGGACCTGGCCCCGTTGGGGGCCGAGGAACTGGAGGGGTCCTACACGGCCGGACCGTGGGGCGCGGTCCAGGGCGAGGAAGGCGCTATCCACGCCCTGCCCATGGACTCCGGGCCGATCGCCCTGTTCTACAACCAGGACGTCTTCGACGAACTCGACGTGGAGGTCCCCACCACCTGGGAGGAGTACGTCGAAGCGGCCCGGGAACTCACCGAGGCCGACCCCGACGTGCGCATCGCCGCCGACAACGGTGACGCCGGCAGCACCACCACCGGGATCTGGCACGCGGGTGGACAGCCCTACTCGGTGGAGGGCGAGGAGGTCACCATCGACTTCACCGACGAGGGCACCGCCCGCTACGCGGACACCTGGCAGCAGCTCATCGACGAGGACCTGTTGCTACCGGTGACCTCCTGGAGCGACGAGTGGTACCAGGCGTTGGGCGACGGCAGTGTCGCCACCCTGGTCACCGGCGCGTGGATGGGGCTGAACCTGGAGTCCGGGGTCCCCGACGGGGCCGGTTCCTGGAGGGTGGCCCCGCCGCCCGCCTGGGAAGAGGGTGAGACCTCCAGCGCCGAGAGCGGCGGCAGCGCCCTGGCGGTGCCGGTGGGCGCGGAGAACCAGGCGCTCGCCTACGCCTTCATCGAGTACGCCAACGCCGGTGAGGGGATCCAGGCCCGAATCGACCAGGGCGCCTTCCCGGCGACCGTCGCCGACCTGGAATCGGAGGAGTTCCTGGCGATCGAGTCCGAGTACTTCGGTGGCCAGCAGGTCAACCAGGTCTACGCTGACTCCGCGGCCAATGTGCGCGAGGGCTGGGCCTACCTGCCCTACCAGGCCCACGCCAACTCGCTGTTCAACGACACCGTGGGCCAGGCCTACGTCTCCGACACCACCCTCGCCGAGGGGCTGGCCGACTGGCAGGACGTCTCGGCCCGTTACGGCGAGGACCAGGGATTCACCGTCGACACCGGTGACTGACCGGGGCACGACCCCGGTGGGGGCGGCCCCGGCCGTCCCCACCACACCCATGTTCTTCGAAGGGAAACACCATGACCGACGCCGGTTCGCGTGACTGGCCGCGTTGGCCCGACCGGCCCGCCCGCCCCCGATTCGGCTACGGCGCCGACTACAACCCCGAACAGTGGCCCCGCCGGGTGTGGGAGGAGGACCTGCGTCTGATGCGCCGCGCCGGGGTCAACATCGTCACCCTCGGGGTGTTCTCCTGGTCGCGGCTGCGACCGGACCCCCACACCTGGGACTTCGGCTGGCTGGACGAGATCATGGACCGGTTGCACGAGAACGGCGTCGCCGTCGATCTGGCCACCGCCACCGCCTCGCCGCCCGCCTGGTTGGCCACCGCTCACCCCGAGATCCTGCCGGTCACCCGCACCGGTGAGACCGTCTGGCCCGGTGCCCGCCAGCATTGGCGCCCCACGTCACCGGTGTTCCGCCGCCACGCGCTGGAGGTGACCACCGCCCTGGCCGAACGCTACGGTCACCACCCCGCCCTGGCCGCCTGGCACGTGTCCAACGAACTGGGCTGCCACAACGTCCACGATTACTCCGAGGACGCCGCGACCGCCTTCCGGGCCTGGCTGCGGGAGCGTTACACCACGGTCGACGGGCTCAACCACGCCTGGGCCACCGACTTCTGGTCCCAGCGCTACACCGACTGGGGTCAGGTCCTACCGCCCCGGCTGGCCGCCTCGCACGTCAACCCCACCCAACAGCTCGACTTCGCGCGTTTCTCCTCCGACGCGCTGCTCGATCACCTACGGGCGGAAAGCGCTATCCTGCGTCGTATCACTCCCGACATCCCCATCACCACCAACTTCATGGTCATGGGCCACGTCTCGGAGATGAACTACGCCGACTGGGCGCACGAGGTCGACTTCGTCTCCAACGACCACTACGTGCGCCCCGAACCCGGCGGCGCCGACGAACTCTCCTTCTGCGCCAACCTCACCGGCGGCCTGGCACGTGGGCGCCCCTGGTACTTGATGGAGCACTCCACCAGCGCGGTCAACTGGCGCTCGGTCAACCCGCCCAAGGCCCCGGGTGAGATGGCACGCGACTCCCTGCTGCACGTGGCGCACGGCGCCGACGCCGTGTGTTTCTTCCAGTGGCGACAGTCGGCGGCCGGTGCGGAGAAGTACCACTCGGCGATGGTGCCGCACACCGGTGCCGAGAGCCGGGTCTTTCGGGACGTGACCGAACTGGGGCGGGTGTTGGCCGAGGACCTGGCCGAGGTCGCCGGATCGCGGCGGCTGCCAGCTCGGGCCGCCATCGTCTTCGACTGGGAGTCCAGGTGGGCGGTGAGCCGCGACTCGCTGCCCAGTTCGCTGTTGGACGTGCACCGCGAGGCCCTGGACTGGTACACCGCTTTCCTTGAGGTGGGCGTGCGTGTGGACGTGCTGCCCACCGACGCCGACTGGGAGGCCTACGACCTGGTGGTCGCGCCCCTGCTGCACGTGCTGCCCGAGGCCACCGCCGAACGCCTGAAGGAGTACGCCTTGGGCGGTAGGCACCTGGTCACCACCTACTTCTCCGGGATCGTCGACGAGAACGATCACGTCCACCTGGGCGGCTATCCGGGGCCGTTGCGCGACCTGCTGGGTCTTCGGATCGAGGAGTTCGCGCCCCTGCCCGAGGGCGCGAGCGTGGGCCTGGACGACGGTTCCTCGGGAACGGTGTGGTCGGACCGGATCACCGTCACCTCGGCCGAGACCGAGGTCCTGGCCCGTTACGCCGACGGTCCCCTGGCGGGAGGAGCGGCGTTGACCCGTCGCGCGCTGCCCGGCGGTGGTGGCGCCGCCTACGTCTCGACCCGTTTGGACGAGGCCCACCGAGTCGCCCTGCTCGGCCGCCTGTTGGCCGACGCCGGGATCGACGGCGAACTCCCCGAGGGGTTGCGCGGCCGGGTGGAGCTGACCGTGCGTGCCGACGATGACGCCGAGTACCGCTTCCTGACCAATCGCACCGACGAACCCGTCGAACTCCGCGGCCTGTCGGGCGCCCCGTTGACGGGGGTCACCACGTCCGGCGCGGGGACCCACGTCCTGGCACCGCGCGGCATCACCGCGTGGCGCCTGCCCACGGCCTGAGAAAGCGCTGTCCTGAGAAAGCGCTGTCCACGGGAGAGGCTCCCGTGGACAGCGCTTCAAGGTGGCGGACTCAGTAGGAGATGTCGGGGACGAGCAGGTTGAAGGACACGGCGAACCAGGCACAGCCCGCCAGCGCGGCCAGGACCAGCACCCCGCCCGCGCACCGGAGCCACCCGGCCCGGCGACGCACATCGGCCAGGACCACCATCGCGGCGGGGACGACGCCGAGCACGCCCACCGCTTGAGCGACCTGGATCGCCCTCAACGTCAGCGGGGAGACGTCCCGCAGGTCCATGATCGTCATGATGGCCAGGACCCAGCCGGCGCAGGCGGCCATCGTCGCACCCACCGCGACCCGTGTGGCCGCACGCGCCAGGCGTCCGGTTCGGTCCCGCCCGGGCAGGGACAGGTGCCACCGTGTCAGCGCGCCGATCGACCAGGACAGCAGGGCCAGGACCAGTACTCCCACGGAGAGGAACAACACCGGCAGGGCTATCGTCGCCGACCGCTGCGGTTCGACGGGCAGCAGAGCGCCGGCCGGGCCGTGGCCGAGGGCCTCGACCTCGCCCTGTGCCACCCGGGCGGTCAGGATCCGCTGTCCTTCGACCTCGCGCCATACCCAGGGTTCGATCTCCTCGTAGGCGGTGGGACGCCCGGTCTCGGGGCCGGGGGAGACGAGGATGCTCAGGTCCATGCGAACCGTCACCTCGGTCTCCCGGAACACGTCGAGGGCCTTCAGGAAGGTGCTGGGCGTCGACCGCGAACCGTTGTAGGAACCCGCCACCGCGTGGGCGCGCCTCTCCGGGCCCTCGGAGACCTCGCCGCCGGCCGGTAGAGGCTCCTCCTGTTCCTGCTCGGGGAAGTAGCGGTCGGCGAAGCCGAACATGACGGCCTCGCGCAGTTGCAGAGTGGAGGTCTTCTCGTGCCCGCCGCTGTTGAGGCTGATGAAGATCCCGGTGTCGTCCTCCGGGTAGATCTGCATGTGGGTGTGGAAGAAGGACGTGTCCCCACCATGGCCGATGATCCGGTGCCCGTTTCGATCCTCCTCGAAGAAGCCCAGCGTCATCCGGGGACCCTCGGCCAGGCCTCCCAACGTGTCCTCGTCCAGGGCCGGGGCGTGCATGAGGTCGAGGGTCTCCGGTGACAGCACGGAGGGCCCGTCCTCGCCGCCCGCGTCCAGGTGGGCGAGCATGAAGCGGGCCATGTCGGTGGCCGTGGTGGACAGCGAGCCGGCGGGCGCACCCGCCACGATCTCGAAGTCCTGGGGTCTGCCGTCGTCGGTCGCGTAGCCGTGGGAGAGCGATAACGACGGGTCGTCGGGGAGCGGTTGCCTGGTGGTGGAGGAGTCCATTCCCAGTGGGGCGAGCACGTTCTCGTCGACGTACTCCTCGTAGGACACACCGCTGGTCCGTTCGACCACGTATCCGGCCAGGGCGTACCCGTAGTTGGAGTAGGCGGGGACGGTCCCGGGCTCGTAGACCTGTTCGGGAGGAGCGTCGGCGACGGCGGCGCGCAGGTCCGGTTCGGTCCCGTCGGGCAGGACCAGGGCCGCGATGACCTCCTCGTACCCGGCCGTGTGCGTGAGCAGGTGGCGCAGGGTGACGGGCTCGTCGAAGGAGGTGTTCAGGGTGAAGTCGACGTACTCGTTCACGTCGGTGTCCAGGTCGAGCTCACCGGCCTCGACCAGCCGCATCACCGCGGTGGCGGTGAAGGGTTTGGTGACCGATCCCGCCCGGAAGAGGTCCAGGTCGGGGTCGACCGGCGTGGTCACGATGTCGCCGGCCGCCGTCTCCTCGTACTCGTAGCCCACCCCGGTGTCGGAGTTGCCATAACCGCGGCTGGTGAGGATCTCGCCGTCGTGCACCACGCTCACGGCGGCGCCGGCGATGCCCTCCGTCTCCAACGCGGCGGGCACGAGCCCGTCGAGCCAGGCGTTGACGTCCGCCTCGGTCGGTTCACCGTCGGCGGCGGGACCGGTGACCGGGGGAGCGGGGGCGGTCGCGGGCATGGTGGCGCCGCAACCGGTGGTGAGGGCGATGACCACGCCGGCGATGGACGGGAGGAGAAAGGGCGACCGCCCCGCCCGTGAACATCCGGGGGCGGGGCGGGAGGCCGTGTCGCTGAAGATCAAAGAGGTCCTACTCGGGTTCTTTCGGGATCGAGGTCGTCAGGCCTGGACATTCTCCCCGGGCTTCCGGTCGCCCTGGGACGAGGCCGGATCATGCGGAGCCGGGTCCTGGACCGCGGGCACGTACCCGAGCCTGCCCTTGGTGGTGATGAGAAGAACGATGGAGGCCACACCGAAGGCCAGGAGCATGACGTGGGCGGCCGTGTCGCGGGCGTCGATCGAGGGGAACATGGGGCCGTAGGCCATCGACATGAAGTTGTTGACGCCGGCGTGCAGCAGGATGGCGACCGGCAGGCTCTCGCCGGTGCGGTTGAACACCCAGGTCATCACGATGCTGATGGCCACGCAGGAGACCGTGAACTCCAATGGGGAGAGCCAGGTGACCTCCTCCGGGTAGCCGGCCCACTGGGTGAGGAACAGCGGAAGGTGCCACACACCCCAGATCAGACCGAGGATGACGGTGCCCGGCAGTGGACCGAACATGGGCTGCATACGGGGCAGGGCGAAGTCACGCCAGCCCGGCTCCTCGGCGATACCGGTCGTCAGGAACTGCAGGATCAGGCCGGGCAGGAACATGACGAACAGCATGCTCGGCGGCGCCTGGATGCTTCCGCCGGAGAACACGAGGCTGCACACGATCAGTGCGGCCGGGACGCCGAGCAGGGCCAGCGCGTACCAGCGCAGACCGACCCGCCACCTGAACAGACGGCCCACCCACTTGCGGACCCCCTCCCGTCCATCGGCCACGGCTGTGACGAGGAAGGCGGAGAAGATCGGCCCGAGGTAGGCGCCGGGCAGCATCAACAGAAGCTGGCCCGTCATCATGTCGGTGCCCCCGATGTCCTCGATCCCCAGCCCGTGGTTGCCGACGATGTAGGGGACCCAGGCGACCCAGCTCAGGGTGATGCACAGGGTGAAGAAGCTCAGCAGCGGACGGCGCTTGATGAAGGCCCGCCAGGCGGGCAACCGCTCGGGGGGTTGTGGTGCGGTCATGGTCTCTCCTGTGACATGGATGGAAGGGTTCCGTCATCGGGGGATGAGGGGCGGGGCGCCCCGGGACGGAAAGTGGGGCGGGGCGCCCCTGGTATCGGGTCCGGTCATGGACCGGAGGGTGAGGGGGAGCACGGAGAGGTCGCGCGCGGCGGGCTCACCTGGGCCCGGTGAGGGCCTCGGTCGGCGGTGTGCGCAGCGCGATGCGCGCCGGAACGAGCATGGCGGCCAAGGTCACCAGGAGCGTGAACGCCATGATCCCCAGGCCCACGAGCGGCGGTACGTGAGGGATCAGGGTTCCGGCCATGATCGCGCTGAACGGCACGATCGCGATCAGCACGCCGATACCGCCCACCACGAGGGCCAGGCCACCGATGAAGAGCGCTTCCCACCGCAGCATGGCGAGCAGTTGGCGTCGGGTGGTGCCCACCACCCGCAGCAGCGCGAACTCGCGGAGACGCTCACCTGTCGCCATGACCAGGGTGTTGACCACCGCGATCGCAATGTAGGCGCTGATCACACCGAGCAGCAGGTAGTTGACCCAGGCGTTGAGCTCGCGTTCCGACCGCTGGGCGGTCAGACTCTCCTGCCGGTCACTGACGACCGCACCGGCCGAGGAGTCGGCCAGGTCCCGCACCGACGCCGTCTCGGGCCCGCTGAGGAGCACCTGGTGCGCCATCTGCCCCGTGGTGTGCTCACGGGCCAGGTCGAACGGCAACATCACCTCGCCGAAGCCCAGGCCACGGTCGTAGGTGGCCACCACCTCCAGCTCCACCTCGGTGCCGTCGCCCATCCACAGGGGCATCATGTCGCCGACACCCAGGTCTCCGGAGTCGGCGGTGAGTTCGCTCAACGCCACGGTGTCCCCGCTCAGGTCCGCCAGGGACCCGGAGCGCACACCGAGATCGAGATTGCGGTCCAGCCCTTCGACGGTGACGCCCTGCGCGGGGAGAGGAAGCAGCACCATCGGCGACTCCGGGATCTCCGCGGCCATCTCCGCCGGCACCATCGGGGAGTCCGAGACCCCCGAGGGCATCGGTGAGGAGGCGTTGGACAGCACCTGGGTGCGCACGACCTCGGTCACCGCGGGGTCGCCCGAAAGGCCCCGAGCCTGCTCGGCGACGGCGGGGTCCAACCCGGCGTCCCCTTCCGGGGGGAGCAGCACGTGTTCGGCGAGGGTGCCCGCGCTCACCTGTTCCTCCGCCGCGTGCGACTGCGTGGTCTCCACGAGGATCGTGGTGCCGGCGAAGGTCACCAACAGCATCAGCGGCGCGACCGCGCCGGCGCGACGTCGGGTGTTCGTTCGGGTGGCCGCGGCGGCCAGGTACCCGGATACGGGGGATATCCGGGCCGGGATCCAGCCGACCGACCGGTAGGCCCACCGGACGATGAGGGGACCGAACAGCGCGGCCGCGATCACCAGGATCAGCGAGGAGGCCGCGGGCGCCGAGGCGGCGGCCTGCCCGCCCATCTGGCCGATCATGACCAGGGGGACCAGGCCGAAGCCGGCCACGAGCGTTCCGGCGATGATGCGTCCGCGTCCGAGCTCGGGACGTTCCACGGCGGCCTCGCCCAGTGCCTCGACCGGCCGAATGAGGGTCGCCCGACGGGAGGCCGTCCAGCTCGCGAGCAGGGCGACGCCGACCCCGAGGAGGACGGCCGCGACCATCGGGATCGGGCCCACCGTCAGGGAGAAGCCGGGCGGAAGGAAGCCGTTCGCGGTGAGTTGATCGTGCAGCCGGTGCGCGAGGGCGACGCCGGGGGCCACCCCGAGGGCGCCGGCGATGGTGGCGGCCACCAGGATCTCGCCGAGGAGCAGAGAGCGTACCTGCCGGGGTGTGGCGCCGACGGCCCGCAGGAGCGCCAACTCCCGGTGCCGTTGCTGGATCAGGAGACCGAAGGTGCTCGCCACCACGAAGATCGAGATGAGCTGGGCGGTGCCGCCGGCGCTGCCGGCCAGGGCCAGGACCATGTTGCGGGCCTGCTCCTGCTCGGGGAACTCCGCGATGGCGCGGTCGTCCCCGGTGTAGGCGCGCAGCGTGTTCGGGGGCAGAACCTCGGCGACCCGCTCGCCCAGTTCCTCGGGGTCTGCGTCGCCGTGCACCCCGAGCGCGATACCCGAGTCCAGCCATTCGACGTCCGAGACGCCCGGCAGGGCTTGGACCCGCTCCACGGTCTCGTCGTCGACCCGGGCCCGCTCGGACAGTTCGAAGGCGTCCTCGGCCCCGGAGGGGCGCAGCGCGTCGGCGCCGGCCACCACGACCGGGGCCGCGGCGTAGCGCTCGGGTTCCTGGTCGCCGCGGACGCCGGTCTCCAACAGGATGCCGCAGGCGGTCGCCAGGGCCGAGGCGGCGAAGAGGATGAGGAAGGAGGCGGCGAAGCCGACGACGCGGCCGCGCAGCGTGGCGAGTGCGAGCCCGAACATCAGCTCTCCTCGGCCGACGCCATGCGTCGGGTGATGGTGTCGACGGTCGGGTGGGGAAGGATGTCCACGATTCGTCCGTCGACCAGGAACAGGACGACGTCGGCGTAGGAGGCGGCCACCGGGTCGTGGGTGACCATGACGACGGTCTGGTGCGTCTGGTCGACCACGCGGCGCAGCAGGGTCAGCACGTCCGTGGCGGTACGGCTGTCCAGTGCCCCGGTCGGTTCGTCGGCGAACACGACCTCGGGTCGGGCCACCAGCGCCCGGGCGAGCGCGACGCGTTGCTGTTGGCCGCCGGACAGCTGGGCGGGGCGGTGGTCGACCCGGTCGGTCAGGCCCACCCGATCGACCACCTCGCGCAGCCAGTCGGCGTCGGCGCGTTTGCCGGCCAGGCGCAGCGGCAGGGTGATGTTGCCCAGGACGTCCAGGGAGGACAGGAGGTTGAAGGCCTGGAACACGAAGCCGGCGCGCTCGCGGCGCAGTTCGGCGAGCTTGTCCTCGGACAGGCCGGACAGTTCCACGTCCCCGAGGTGGACGGTTCCGGAGCTGGGGGTGTCGAGCCCGGCCGCGCAGTGCAGGAAGGTGCTCTTGCCCGAGCCGGAGGGGCCCATCACGGCGGTGAACCCACCGACGGGCAGGTCGATCGAGACGTCGCGCAGGGCGTGCACGGCGCCGGTGCCCTGGCCGTGGACCTTGCTCACCCCGGACAGGCGTACGGCCCATGGGGGCTTTCCGGCCGGTTCCGCCCCGGGAGGACCGATGCGGCCGTGCTCCGAAGCGCCGACGTTCGGCACCTGTTCCGTACTCACCCGAAAACCCCGCTCTCTCGTTCATGGACGCGCGCACGGGTTCGCTCGGTATGCCGGAATCGACCGGAAAAGCGGGTCTCCGTGGCGCGGTGAAGAGAATTCCGTTTTCGCGGAGTGGTGCCCAGTGTCAGGCGCACCGATCGAGCATGCGTATTGCACGAATGGGAGCAATAGTGCGAAATGGGGCAACGTTGGCCCAGGGCGATAAAGTGACCCTCCGTGGCGATCCTCAGCATCACGCTCCTGGGCCTGGCCCTGCCCTCCTTCCTCGGCCAGCCGACCGTGGCGACCCTGCTGACGCTCGCGCTCCAGTTCGTGCACTGCCTGCCGCAGACCAAACGGATGCGCGGTCTGTGGACCCTCGCGGCCCAGGCGGTGTTGTTCCCCTGGAGCGAGCCGAAGGCCTTCCTGGCCGCCTCCGTGTTGCTGCTCGTCCCGGGGCGCGTGCGCTGGTTCCTCTTCGGGGCCGTGGCCGTCGCGGCGGGAGCGCTCTCGTACACCGACTTCTACGTGGGTGTGAGCGCCGCCGGGAACACCCTGATCCTGGGGTTGATCATCTTCGGCCTGACCCGACTCAACGACCTGTACGTCGAGTTGCACGCGGCTCGCAGGGAACTGGCCGCGGAGTCGGTGGCGGCCGAACGCGAACGGATCTCCCGTGACCTGGACACCGTCCTCGGCACGGCCTTGTCGAAGGTGGTCGGCCTGGTCGCGCGGAGAAACCCCCGGGAGATCCTCGACGTGACCCGTCGGGCGGGCGAACAGGTCCGACGCATCCCCACGACCTCACCGCGGGACGTGCCCCGCGCCGACATGACGCCCAGGCTCGCCCTGCCGATCATCCTCAGCGGACTGGCCATCTGGATGGCCGGAGCCGTGGCCTTCACGGTGGTCGACCCCGCCCCGGACACCATCATCGGCTGCGCCATCGCGTTGGCCGTCGTGGGCCTGTACGTCCATCACCTGCTGCCGCGAAAGGGGGGAGGGCGCCCCCGGTTCCTGGCCTTGACCCTGCCCCTACAGATGGGGCTGGCGCTCCTGCCCCTGATCCACGAAGAGTTCGACCTGGTCCACAGTCTGGTCAGCCTTGTGGTGGCCTCGGCACTGATCACCGTGGTCCACAGGGTGAGTCAGTGGGTCCTGGGCGCCGCCATCGTCCTGACCGAGTTCCTCGTACTCGTGTTGGTCAAACCCGATCCCGTCGGCGTCATCGCGGTCTCCTCGGTCGCCACCGTCTCCGTCGCGGTGATGTTCTACGGCCTGGCGTTGCTCACCAAACTCGTCGCCCAGGTGCACGAGACACGGCGGGCGCTCGCGGCGATCGCCGCGACCAAGGAACGTCGGCGCATCACGGCCGACGTCCACGACCTGCTCGGCTACGGTCTGGCCGCCATCACGGTCAAGGCCGAACTCGCCGCCCGCGACCCCGAACGGGCCGACACCGAGTTCCGGGACATCGAGAGGATGGCCCGGAACGCCCTCACCGACCTTCGGGCCATCCCCTACGAGGACCCCGAGATCTCACTGCACACCGAGGCCGCCTCGGCCCGTGAGACGCTCATCGCCGCGGACGTCGACGTGGAACTCGACATCGACACCGAACTGCTGGACGACCACGTCGACACCCTGCTGGCCACCGTGCTCCGCGAGGCCATCACCAACGTGCTGCGGCACAGCAAGGCCCACCGGGTCTCCATCCGGGCGACCACCACCCAGGACCAGGTGTGTCTGAGCGTGGTCAACGATGGAGTCCCACCCGACACCGGCGGTGCCCGCGGCGGCCCGCGGGTCGCGTCGTTCGGGGGGAGCGGCGTCACCAACCTCACGGCGCGGGTGACCGTGGCCGGCGGCGCCCTCGACGTCGGAGCCGTCGAGGGCGGCCGCTACCGACTCACCGTGACCCATCCCCTGCGTCAGAGGACGCGCACCGAGGACGAGCCGGCCTCGGCCCGGTCGTGACCCGAGAGCTCAGAGCCAGCCCGCCTCGGTCGCGATGCGCACCGCGTCCAAGCGGTTGCGGGCGTCGAGCTTGGTGACGATCGCCCCGAGGTAGTTGCGCACGGTCCCCCGGGCCAGGTGGAGCCGGGCGGCGATCTCCTTGAGCTCGTCCCCCTCCCCGGCCAGGCGCAGGACCTCCACCTCACGCTCCGTCAGGGGACTTTCCCGGGCCCCGATGGCCGCCACCGCGAGGTCGGGGTCCACGACCCGTTCCCCGGCCGCCACCCGCCGGATCGCCTGGGCCAGATCGGCCGAAGGCGCGTCCTTGAGCATGAACCCCGAGGCTCCGGCCGCCAGAGCCCGGCGTAGGACCTCGGGGCGTGCGAGCTGGGTGAGGATCAGGGTCCGGCAGCCGGGCAGTCGGTCCAGGAGGCGTGCGGCCGCGTCGACCCCGTCGATCCCCGGCATCTGCACGTCCAGGACGGCGACGTCGGGACGGTGTTCGAGCGCCGCGGGCAGCACGTCGCCGCCCGCGCACACGTCCGCGACCACCTCGATGTCGGGCTCCATGCCGATCAGCGCCCGCAACGCCCCCCGGATCATGTGCATGTCCTCGGCCAGGAGAACTCTGATCATGCCACTTCCTCACACCTCGCTCACGAACCCCGACATGCTATGGGTCCCGTGGAGGTTTGCGGTGCGACCGCAACTTCGGCATGATCGGCGCCGCGCCTCCGACGCGGCGCTTGTTGTAGATGTCGAAGGCCACGGCCAGCAACAACACCAGGCCCTTGATGAGCTGCTGCCAGTCCACGCCCAGCCCGATCAGCGACATCCCGTTGTTGAGCACGCCCATGACCAGGGCACCGATCACCGCGCCGACGACGCTGCCCACCCCACCGGCCGCGGAGGCACCGCCGATGAAGGCCGCCGCGATGGCGTCCAGCTCGAACATGGTGCCCGCGCCGGGGGTCGCGGCGTTCAGACGTCCGGTGAAGACCAGCCCGGCCAGCGCCGAGAGCACCCCCATGTTCACGAACACCCAGAACGTGGTCCGTTTGGTGCGGATCCCGGAGAGCGCGGCGGCCCGCTCGCTGCCGCCCACGGCGTACACGCGCCGACCCATGGTGGTGGAGCGCATCACGAACGCGTAGCCCACGATGAGCGCGATCAGCAGTACGCCCACCAGCGGAAGCCCGTTGTGCTCGGCCACCACGTAGGTGAACGCCATGATGGCGGCGACCACCAGCACCGACCCGGTGGCGGTGACCGCGACCGGAGCGACCGGCAGCTCCCGGGCGCGTGAACGGGCCCGCGAGCGCCACTGGATCCACACGATCACGGCGGCCCCGGCCAACCCGAGGAGGAGGGTGGGAAGGTGTGGTCCGTCGCTCCGCCCGGGCAGGAAACCGCTGGCGATCACCCGCAGCGATTGCGGCAACGGGGCGATGGACTCTCCGCCCAGCACCGCGAGCGTGGCGCCGCGGAACACCAGCATCCCTGCCAGGGTGACGATGAACGCCGGAACCCCCACGTAGGCGATCCAAAAGCCCTGCCAGGCGCCGATGAGCGCGCCGAGCAGCAGCGCGGCCGGTACCACCACGACGGTCGGCAGACCCCACGAGTTGAGCATGATCGCGGCCATCGCCCCGGTGAAGGCCACCACCGAGCCGACCGACAGGTCGATGTGTCCGGTGATGATCACCAGCATCATCCCGATCGCCAGGATCAGGATGTAGGAGTTCTGCATGATCAGGTTGGTGACGTTGAGCGGGGTGAGCAGCAGCCCACCGGTGAGGATCTGGAACAGGATGATGATGGCCACCAGGGCGATGGCCATCCCGTACTGGCGGGTGCGTCCCCGCAGCATCTCCCGCAGGCGGGGGAGTGAGGAGGTCGGTCGGTTCACTTCGTTTCCCCGGTTCGGGTCATGAGTCTCATCAGGGTCTCCTGGTCGGCGTCGGCCCCGGGCACCTCGCCGGTGATACGCCCCTCGCACATGGCGTAGACGCGGTCGCACATGCCGAGGAGCTCCGGCAGCTCCGAGGAGATGAGCAGCACACAGGCCCCCTCGGCCGCCAGGCGGCGCACGATCAGGTAGATCTCGTACTTGGCCCCGACGTCGATGCCGCGGGTGGGCTCGTCGAGGATCAGCAGTTCAGGTCGGGTGAACATCCACTTGCCCAGCACGACCTTTTGCTGGTTGCCGCCGCTGAGGGTGCGCACCGTCTGGTCGACCCCGCGGCTGCGCACCCGCATGCGTTCGCTCATCCGTTGGGCCTCCACCGTCTCCAGGCCCGGGTCGATGACGCCCCGGTGGGAGATCCGCCCGAGCGCGGCCATGGTGGTGTTGTGCCGGATGTCGTCGTCCAGGACCAGACCCAGGGACTTGCGGTCCTCGGGCACGTAGGCGACCCCCGCGGCGATCGCGTCGGCGACGTCGCCCATGCGCAGTTCCTCGCCGTCCCGCAGCAGGGAACCTCGGACGTAGCGGCCATAGGAGCGCCCGAACAGGTTCATGGCGAACTCGGTGCGCCCGGCTCCCATCAGTCCGGCCAGTCCCACGACCTCACCGGTCCCGATGTCGAGGTCCGCCCCGTCCACGATGCGCCGTCCGGCCTGGGTGGGGTGGTCCACGGTCCAGTCGCGCACCTCGAAGCGGACCGGGCCGACGGCGCCCTCAGCCGGTGGGTAGCGCTGGTCCAGGTCGCGGCCGACCATGCCGCGGATGACACGGTCCTCGTCGACCGATGGCCGCCCCTGGGCGTCGCGTTCCACCGTCAGGGTCTCCACGGTGCGGCCATCGCGCAGGATGGTGACCTCGTCGCTGACCCGCATCACCTCACCGAGCTTGTGCGAGATCAGCACGCAGGCCACGCCCTGCTCGCGCAGGTCCGACAGCAGCTCCAGCAGGCGGTCGCTCTCGGCCTCGTTGAGCGCGGAGGTCGGCTCGTCCAGCACCAGCAGCCGCACCCGTTTGGCCAGGGCCTTGGCGATCTCCACCAACTGTTGGGCACCGATGCTCAGCGCGGAGACGGGCAGGGCGGGGTTCTCGTCCAGGCCCACGCGCAACAGCAGTTCACGGGCGCGGGCGTGGGTGGCGCCCCAGTCGATGACGCCGAACCGGGTCTCCTCATGGCCCAACAGGACGTTCTCGCTGATGGAGAGTTGGGGGATCAGCGCCAGTTCCTGATGGATGATGGCGATCCCGGCGCGTTCGGCGGCGACCACGTCGGAGAACGCCCGCTGCTCGCCGTCGATCTCCACCGACCCGGTGTAGGAACCGGCCGGGTGCACCCCGCTGAGCACCTTCATCAACGTGGACTTGCCCGCCCCGTTCTCACCCATCAGCGCGTGGACGCTGCCGGGGGCCACCTCCAGGGAGACCCCGTCCAGGGCCCGTACCCCGGGGAACTCCTTGCGGATGTCGCTCATCCGCAGCAGGGGCCCCGGGGAGTCGGGAATGGTGTAAGCGGTGCTCATTCGAGCTCGGACTCCTCGTAGTAGCCGCCCTCGACCAGGACCTCGTGGTAGTTGTCCAGGTCCACCGAGACCGGTTCCAGCAGGAAGGACGGAACGACCTGGACCCCGTTGTCGTAGGACTCGGTGTCGTTGACCGGCACCTCCTCGTCGTTGAGAAGGGCCTCGGTCATGTCCACGGTCTGGGAGGCCAGGGCGCGGGTGTCCTTGAAGACCGTCTGGGTCTGCTCCCCGGCGACGATGGAGCGCACCGACGACAGGTCGGCGTCCTGACCCGTGATGACGGGAAGCGGTTGCTCCTCGGTGCCGTAGCCCACCGCGCGCAGGGACTCGATCACCCCCAGGCTGATGCCGTCGAAGGGCGACAGGACCGCGTGCACCTCCTCGTCGGAGTAGTTGGCGCTGAGCAGGTTGTCCATGCGGGACTGGGCGATGGAACCGTCCCAGCGGGTGGTGGCGATCTGCTCCATGGAGGTCTGGCCGCTCAGGACCTCCAGCGTGCCGTCGTCGATGTGGGGTTGCAGGACCGACATCGCGCCGTCGTTGAAGAAGTAGGCGTTGTTGTCGTCGGGGGAGCCGCCGAACAGCTCGATGTTGAACGGGCCGTCCTCGTTCTCCAGGTCCAGGGTGTCGACGATGTACTGCCCCTGGAGGACGCCGACCTCGAAGTTGTCGAAGGTGGCGTAGTAGTCGACGTGCTCGCTGCCCATGATGAGCCGGTCGTAGGCGATCACCGGGATGTCGCCGTCGGCGGCCATGTCGAGGACGTCGCCCAGGGCCTCACCATCGATGGAGGCGATGACCAGGGCGTCCACGCCTCGGGTGATCATGTTCTCGATCTGGGCGACCTGGTCCTCGACGATGTCCTCGGCGTACTGCAGGTCGGTTCCGTAGCCGCGGTCCTCGAACTCGGCGACCATGTTGTCGCCGTCGTCGATCCAGCGTTCGGAGGATTGGGTGGGCATGGCGATGCCGATGACGCCGTTCTCACCGTCGGGGCGGGCGGCGTCGCCCACACCGTTGCAGGCGGTCAGTAGCAGTGCGACGCCGGAGAGGGAGGCGGCGACGGACAGGAGTGATGGTCGGGGCATCGGGGCCTTCTTCCGTACTCGGTTGGGGTGGGTCGACCCTGACCGGGGGCAGGGTGATGACGGACCAGGACACGGGCGGCAGGACCGCGGTGAGCGTGCCCTCGGACAGGTGCACGTCCTCGGCCGGTCGAGGGACGACCCGGTCGGGGGCGTGCATGGTGTTGGCGGCGTAGGGGTCCTCGTCGGCCAGGGTTCTGGCGTCGGTGATCGCGCCGGGGGTGGGAGGGCTCCCGGTGGGAGCCCTCCCCAGGGGGTGCGGGCGCCGGGGGGCGCCTGGCCGGCCGCTCAGACCGGGACGTACTCGATACCGGCCAGCTCGCACAGGACACGCCAGTCCTGGGCGATGTGACCGGAGTTCATGACCATGTGGTGGGTGCCACCGGCGCGCAGCCAGGCGTCCATGCAGCTCCGCACGCCCGAGGCGGGACGGAACTGCCCGTAGGGCATCTCCAGGGCGGGCAGTTCGGGGGAGTCCAGGACCTCGCCCTCGGCCACCACCAGACGGAACCGTTCCCCGCCCAGGGAGACCAGGGACGCCAGTGTCGCCGGCCCCGGGCGGTAGCGGAACACCAGGGTGGGCGGGTCGTCCAGACCTCCGATGCCCAGCGGGCGTTTGATCAGCCGTACCGGTTCGTCCTCGCGGGCCAGCCGCCAGTTGCCCTCGCCCATGTGGCTCATCAGGATGGAGTCGCTGGGAAAGTCCATCGCGTACATCTCGGTGAAGTGACCGTCCCCGGCGAGCCGGTGCCCGGCGTAGACGATCGAGGCCGCCAGGACGTCCCCCTCTCCGGCGAAGCCGTACCCCTGGGCCATCAGGGTGGAGGCGGCGGCCATGGGCAGCCGGGCGAAACGCCCGTCCTCACCGATGGCGTCGAAGTGGGTGGAGTAGGCGCCGCACTCCGACTCCTCCAGGAGTCGTTCGATGCCCAACTGCATACGGACGTGGTCCTCGCGTTCCTCCTTGGACAACCGGGTGTCCACGTCGAACACCCCGTCCTCCCAGGAGATGAGGTCGCGCACCGCCTGTTCGGGCAGGTCGGCCATGGCGCGGTGCAGGGCGCCGGGCGCGATCACGTGCACCTCCGGTCCGAGCTTGCGCAACAGCGCGGACTCGTCCACGCGGGCGTCGCCCATGCCGTTCATGGGGTAGCCGAACACGCCCACCCGCAACCGGCGCAGCGCGCTGACGGTGTGGGCCGCCCGAGCCCAGCGGTCCACCCGCTCCGCGAAGTCCGGGCTCTGCCACTCACCGGTGATGACCTCGAAGTCGACCCCGGCCCGGACCATCGCGTTGGCGGTGTCCTGTGCCCCGTGGATGCCCTGGTTGTAGGTCATGTCGTCCATGTCCCAGGCGGCGCTGACGGCGGGGTCGGGCTGGATGTTGGCCAGGGCGACCGGCAGCCGCAACCCGGACAGGGCCCGGGTGACGCGCAGCGAGGGGCCGTAGGTGAGCATGACGACCAGGACGCCGTCGAGCCCCTCGGCCTCGAAGGAACGCAGGGCGCGTTCGGCGTCCTCACGACCACGGACGGGTGGAGCGACCGTCCACTCGGCGACGTCGGACAGGCGATCGGCGACCCGGCCGGCGTAGGCGGCCTGGTGCTCGGTGATCCCCGGGATCATGTCGTCGTAGAGCGGCTGCATGATGCCGAGCAACCCGACACGGGGCCGGTGGGCGCGCACCGCCGGGTTGTCGGTCGCGGGGGGTGTGGGTAGGGGCACGTCGCTTCCTCACTGTCCGTAGGCGTTCTGGTAGCGGTGGTAGAGGGCGTCGACGTCCTCTTGGGGTAGGCGTTCGACGGGGCCGCCCTGGCGGGCGAGGTGGACGGTGCGCGCCACGTCCTCGCACATCACCGCGGCCTTGACGGCGGCGTTGGCGGTGGCGCCGATGGTGAAGACCCCGTGGCCGCGCATGAGGACGGCGGGGGAACGGTGACCCTCCAGGGTGCGGACGACGCCGCGTCCGATGGAGTCGTCACCGATGCGCGCGAAGGGGCCTACCGGGATGTCGCCGCCGAACTCGTCGGCCATCGCGGTGATGGCGCAGGGCACGGGCTCCCCGCGGGCGGCCCAGGCCGTGGCGTAGGGGCTGTGGGTGTGCACGACCCCGCCGACGTCGGGGCGGGCCCGGTAGACGTGGGCGTGGGCGTCGGTGTCGCTGGAGGGTTTGTGCCGGCCCTCGACCAGGGCGCCGTGCAGGTCGCACACGACCATGTCCTGGGGGGTGAGGTCGTCGTAGGACACCCCGCTGGGTTTGATCACCATCAGGTCGGTGTGGGGCACCCGGGCCGAGATGTTGCCGCTGGTCCAGGTGACCAGGTCCCACCGGGTCAGTTCGGCGTGCAGCCCGCACACGTGTTCACGCACGTGTTCCACCTCGGCGCGGTGGCGCGTCAGCAGGCCTTGGATGTCGTCGATGGAGGTCATCGCACTCCCTGGGTGGCGTCGTCGGAGGTGAGCGCGTCCTGTCGCAGGGCCCGCAACCGGTGCAGGCTGTCGGTGCCGCCGCGCCCGAAGTGGTCGTGCAGTTCGGTGTAGACCTCGAACAGGGCGTCGTAGGCCGCGGCCCGGCGCGGATCGGGGTCGACGGTGTCGGGGCGGACCCGGCCCATGGCGGCGGAGGCGGTGTGGACGTCGGGGTGGGCCCCGGCGGCGACGGCGGCGTGGATGGCCGACCCCACGGCGCAGCTGTGCTCGGTGTCCACCACCCGCAGGGGCCGGTTCAGCACGTCGGCGTAGACCTGAAGGACGAAGGGGTTGCGGACCATGCCGCCGCCGATGGTGAGGTCGTGGACCGGCACCCCCGCGGTGGTGAAGGCCTCGATGATGGTGCGGGTGCCGAAGGCGGTGGCCTCCACCAGGGCCCGGTACACCTCCTCGGGGCGGGTGGCCAGTGTCATGCCCACCAGCACGCCGGTCAGGGAGTGATCGACCAGGACCGACCGGTTGCCGCTGTGCCAGTCCAGGGCCACCAGACCGTGCGCGCCCACCGGGGCGTCGGCCGCCTTGGCCGACAACAGGTCGTGGACGGACACCCCGCGTTCGGCGGCCTCCTGGTGGTAGGCCGGGGGCACGTGGGTGTCGACGAACCAACCGAAGATGTCGCCCACGCCGCTCTGCCCGGCTTCGTAGCCCCACATGCCCGGGGTGATGCCGCCCAGGGCCATGCCGCACATCCCCGGCACCTCGGCCAGGACCTCGGAGTTCATCACGTGGCAGGTGCTGGTACCCATGATGGCGAGCATCCGACCGGGCGCCGTGGTCTGCGCGGCGGCCGCGGTGACGTGGGCGTCGATGTTGCCGACGGCCACGGGGGTGCCCTCGAACAGGCCGGTCCAGGCGGCGGCCTCGGCGGTGAGGCCACCGGCCCGTTCGCCCAGCTGGGACAACGGGTGGTCGAGCTTTTCGGCGGCGAAGTCGGCGAAGCGGGGGTCCAACGCGGCCAGGAAGTCCTTGGTGGGCCAGGCGCCGTCCTGGTGGATCCCCTTGTACCCGGCTGTGGCCACGTTGCGGGTCTCGTGTCCGCACAGTCGCCACACGATCCAGTCGGTCGCCTCGATCCAGCGGTCGGCGCGCCGGTAGACCTCGGGGTCGTCGCGCAGTACCTGAAGGGCCTTGGCGAACTGCCATTCGGAGGAGATCCGCCCGCCGTAGCGGCCCAGCCAGGGTTCGCCGCGTTCGGCGGCCAAGGCGTTGATCTCGTCGGCCTCGGGTTGGGCCGAGTGGTGGCGCCACAGCTTGGGCCAGGCGTGGGGGCGCCCGGCGAGGTCGGGGGCCTCGCACAGGGGGGTTCCGTCGGCGGTGGTGGGCAGGACCGTGCAGGAGGTGAAGTCGACACCGACACCGATGACCCGATCCGGGGTGATCCCGGACGCGTGCAGAGCGGCGGGAACGGCTTCGCTCAGGACCCTTCGGTAGTCCTCGGGGTGTTGCAGGGCGGTCTCCGGTTCGAGGGGCTCCTCGTGGCCGGGCAGCCGGTCGGAGATGACCCCGTGGAGGTAGGCGCGTTCGGCGGTGCCGAGTTCCGCGCCGTCGCGGACCCGGACCACGACTGCGCGTCCGGAGAGGGTCCCGAAGTCGATACCGACCACCACGGGGTCGGGGGGAGGTTCGGCGGAACCCGGATTGTTGGCGTTAACATTCGTGGCCAAGGAGAGGTCCCTTCTCGGCTGCGCTCACTGAATGAACCCCTTACGCCACGTGAGGGACGAGGCCATGAGGGGGCTGCTGTGACCTGGCCAACATTGTTGGCGTTAACAAAGGAGGAAGTCAACCCCTCGGGGAAACCGGTTACCGACAGCGAAGCGCCCGCGCCCCGAAGCGGGACACGGGCGCTTGCGCCGGGGGTGTCAGTGGCCGAGGGCGGGTTCGCCGACGGCCTCCTGCTCGGGCTCGGAGGAGCGGTCCAACAACCCCGCCGTCACCGCGATGCCCAGGCCGGCCACGGCCAGCACCGCGCCGATCGCCGCGGGGGAGGCGTAGCCCAGACCCATCGCGATGCCCACGCCCCCGACCCAGGCGCCACCGGCGTTGGCCAGGTTGAACGCGGAGTGGTTGGAGGCCGAGGCCAGACTGGGCGCGGTGCCCGCCCGACTCATCACCAGAACCTGCAACGGGGCGGTCACCCCGAAGCCGACGGCCCCCAGGACGACCACGCCGATCGCGGCGGTCCAGGGGTTGTGCACGGCCACGGTGAACAACGCCAACACGGCCGCCAGGCTCGCGAGGGAACCGTAGATGGTGGGGCGCAGCCAGCGGTCGGCCAATGGGCCCACCAGGAGCGAACCCAAGGTCATGCCCACCCCGAACAGGGCCAGCACGATCGGCACACCGGAGGTGGGCATGCCCGCCAACTCGGTCATCATCGGGGAGATGTAGCTGTAGACCGCGAAGACCCCGGCGAACCCGAACACCGCGGTGAGCAGGCCGAGGACCACCTGTGGCCGGGCCAGGGCGGAGAACTCCCCGCGCAGGCCACCGCTGCGGCCGATCGGCACGTGCGGCACCCAGCGGGCCACACCGAGAACGGTCAGGCCGGCGATGACCGCCACCACGAGGAAGGCGGTGCGCCAGCCGGTGAGCTGTCCCAGCAGGGTGCCGGCGGGCACCCCGACGATGTTGGCGATGGTCAGTCCGAGCATCACTCGCGCGACCGCGGTGGCCTGCCGGCCGGGACCGGCCAGGTGAGCCGCCACCAGCGCGGCCACACCCAGGTAGGCACCGTGCGGAACGCCGGCCAGGAAGCGGGAGACCAACACGGTCTCGTGCGAGGGCGCGAACACGGTGAGCAGGTTGCCCAGCAGGAACACGCCCATGAACAACAGCAGCGCGGTCTTGCGCGGCAGCCGCGTGCTCAACGCGGTGAGCAGCGGCGCGCCCACCACCACGCCCAAGGCGTAGGCGGAGATGAGGTGCCCCGCGGTGGGGATGGGCACACCGAGGTCGGCGGCGACCTCGGGCAGCAGGCCCATGATGACGAACTCGGTGGTTCCGATGGCGAAGGCCCCGAGGGCCAGGGCGAGCAGGGCCAAAGGCATGACAGTGCCTCCCTCTTGCTCAGAGGTGGTCGAGCGACGGGTCGTGGAGTGTGCGCCGAGGGGCACGAAGGCCTGTGGCGGCCGAGAGAACGTGCCTGCCGCCAGGGTCGGGGCGACACGGGTTTGGCACGTGCTAAATCCAGGGTGTCAGGTCTGAGGGGCCCACATCAACCGTGCGGCACGTGATCTGTCTCGCGCCGGGACCGCGTGGACTCAACGGCATGGGGGAGCGGTGCTCTCCCGCATGGTCAGCGTGGGCGCCAACACCACATGGGCGCTGTCGGTACGCCCCTCGTCCAACCGCGCGACCGCCGCGTCCACCGCCAGTTCCGCCATCCGTTCCACGTCCTGGCGGACCGAGGTCAGACCCAGGAACGGCAACCCCGCGACACGACTGTCGTCGTAGCCCACCACCGACACCTCACCGGGAACGGAGTGTCCGGCTCGCACCAGCGTGGCCATCAACCCGCGCGCGCACTGGTCGTTGCAGGCGACCACGGCGGTGGGCAACCGGTTTCGGGCCAAAAGGGTGTTCGCGGCCCGGGCCCCGGCGGCCTCACCATAGACACCGGGCAGTACCTCGGCCCACTCGCCCAGACCGTGGTCGCGCATGGCCGTCAGGTAACCGTCACGGCGCTCGGGCGCCCCGGGCGATTCGCCGCCGTCCACGTGCACGATGTCCCGGTGTCCCAACGAGACCAGGTGATCCACGGCCAGCCGGGTCCCGGCCGCGTCGTCGGTTCGGATGCTGTCGGTGTCGACCGCTCCGCTGCGCTGCCCGATCTCCACCACCGGTACCCGGGACGCCACCCGAGCCAGATCCTCGGGGGCCTGGGCCGACAGACCGATCAGCACCAGCGCCTCACAGCGCAACCCCACGAGGTCGTCGATGGCCCGGCGTTCGGTGCGCGTGGCCATCAGGGCGCTCAGCACCACGCTGTACTCCTGCAGGGCGGCCGCCGCGTACAGCGCGCCCACCAGGTCGGTCTCCATCGGGTGCGCCATCGTGAACAGCACCCCCAGTTGGCGGCTGCGGGCCCGGCGTAGCAACTGCGCGGCGGTGTCGACGCGGTAGCCCAACTCCTCGGCCGCGCGCAGTACCCGCTCCCGGGTCCGGGCGCTGGGTCCGGGCCGATCGCCCAGCACCAGGGAGACCAGCTGCCGGGAAACGCCCAGATGCGCGGCCACGTCGGCCATCGTCGGCCGACCGCCGCTATCGTTCCCCGTCACCTTCGGTCTCCTCCCGTGCAGGCGCATCGTACCGCCGTCCACGAACACCCGCCGCACAAGGCGAACCGATGCCCTGAACCGGGTGTGGGTCGGTGCGGATCGGCGCGGGACGGGCGTCGTCTACGAGGCCTTCTCCGAGAGGGGCCGGGTCACGGTTCACGCACCGATGGGCGGGCGAGTGAGTACGGCCGATCGGGAGTGGGACGTCCCGGCCGGACACGAAAAAGCGGGGGCGCGCCGTGCGGCGCGCCCCCACCGGGTCTGGTCGGCCCCACGTCCCCCAACGTGGGGGCCGACCTCGCGGTCCGCCACCGAGAACGGTGGGGCCGCTGGGAGGCGAATACGGTGATGGTTTCGTGTCGGAAACCCCCATTTACGACACGAGCACTCGTATTCGCTTGGTCTGGGCCGGGTCCCACGTCCCCCAACGTGAGACCCGACCGGCGCGGCCTACGCACGGAGTGCGGTCTGGCCGCTGGGAAGGCGGATGCAGCGATGGTTTCGTGTCGGAAACCCCCATTGCCGACACGAGCGCGTGCATCCGCGCATGGTCTGAAGGTGATGTCGAAGCTTCTCACAGACGCTGGTGGGATTTTCGGGGTCGGGGTTCGGTCTGGGGTGCTTCACCTGTGATAACGCTTCGTACAGGTGGAGTGTTCCCGCCTGTACGAACGAATTTACGGGGTCGTCGGTAAAAACCGTGTGCATTGTGGGGCACGGGTTGTCCATACTCTTCGAGATTTCGGTCGGGGAAGAGGGGGACGATGGTCGACGATGGTCGCGGCGACCTTCGACCCACCTGTTGGGCCGACCACCCCGTGGCGCCCCACCGGGCCCGTGGAACTCGCTCTGGTCAGGGATCCCGGTCGGCGCGAGTGGGCCCCAAGGCTGCCCGGGCAGCCCATCTTCCACCCCGTCCTGAACGAGGACCACGCCGTTCGGATCGCCCGGGAGTGGAACCCGCCACGCGCTGGTGAGGGCCGCGTCACCCGATTTCGTGTGGAGCCCTCGTTCCTGTCCCGCCACCCGGTGCGGCGGGCGCACGCACGGTCCCGGGGTTGTGGGTGTCGGCGGCGGAATCGGCCTGGTTCAAGCGCACATCCATGGAACGACCGAACCGGTGTGATCCTTCCCGCCCGAGGCCTTGCGGCCCGCGTTCGGAGGATTGTCAGGTACGAACACTGGGCCCGGCTCGGATGCCGGGCCCTTCGTGTGCGCGGAACTCAGCGTGGCTCGGCGGTCGACTCGCGTTCCTTGAGGGTGATCAGGACCTCGCCCAGGGCGTCGGCGAGCACCACCGGCTCGCGAGTGCGCTCGGTCGTCTCCTCGCCGGGGTGGAGTGGGCGACGCTGCCGGGGCACGGCACGGTGTGGGGTCGGTGAGGTGGTGGGGTGATGGGGCTTCCGTCGGGGGTCGAGGGTGGTGGCCATGGGGGTGTCGGGCGCTTCGGGGAGGCGCCCTTCTCCTTTCCCGCACTCGTCGGGCCGGTCTGTGGCCCGCTGTGACGGTGTCTTCACCTGTCTCACCAGGGGTATCACGCGATAGTGACATTTGGTGGATACGGAGCGTGCCTGTGGATGAACGCGGGCCCTCGAAGATCGATGGAATACCCGGCCCCACGAGCTGGTTCGACATGATAGTTTCATAGTAAGTAATTTCCTTGGAAGCTAGATGGATCGGGGAACGCCATGCAGTTCGGAATCTTCTCGGTCAGTGACGTCACCACCGACCCCACCACGGGACGCACTCCGACCGAGCACGAGCGGATCAAGGCGATGGTGGCCATCGCGCTCAAGGCCGAGGAGGTGGGCTTGGACGTCTTCGCCAGCGGCGAGCACCACAATCGCCCCTTCGTGGCCTCCTCGCCCACGACCATGCTCGGCTACGTGGCGGCGCGGACCGAGAAGCTCATCCTGTCCACCTCCACCACGCTGATCACCACCAACGACCCGGTGAAGATCGCCGAGGACTTCTCCATGCTCCAGCACCTGGCCGACGGTCGGGTGGACGTGATGATGGGTCGCGGTAACACCGGCCCGGTCTACCCCTGGTTCGGCAAGGACATCAGACAGGGCATCCCGCTGGCGCTGGAGAACTACAACCTCCTGCACCGCCTGTGGCGCGAGGACGTCGTCGACTGGGAGGGCAAGTTCCGCACCCCGCTGCAGGGCTTCACCTCCACGCCGCGACCGCTGGACGACGTGCCGCCGTTCGTGTGGCACGGCTCCATCCGCAGCCCGGAGATCGCGGAGCAGGCCGCCTACTACGGTGACGGCTTCTTCCACAACAACATCTTCTGGCCCGCCACCCACACCCGTAAGCTCATCTCGCTCTACCGGCGCCGCTTCGAGCACTACGGCCACGGGAGCGCGGACCAGGCGATCGTCGGACTCGGCGGTCAGGTGTTCATGCGCAAGAACTCCCAGGACGCGGTCAAGGAGTTCCGTCCCTACTTCGACAACGCGCCGGTCTACGGCGGTGGCCCCTCCCTGGAGGACTTCACCCGTGAGACCCCGCTGACCGTGGGCAGCCCGCAGGAGGTCATCGACCGTACTCTGGGCTTCCGGGAGATGTTCGGCGACTACCAGCGCCAGCTCTTCCTGATGGACCACGCCGGACTGCCGCTCAAGACGGTCCTGGAGCAGCTGGACCTCCTGGGCGAGGAGGTCGTCCCGGTGCTGCGCAAGGAGTTCGCCGCGATGAAGCCCGCCCACGTGCCCGACGCGCCCGACCACGCCTCGCTCCTGGCCGCCAAGGAGCAGACCGCCACGAAGACGGAGGAGACCCGATGACCCGGAAGCTGGTGACCGTCACGGCGGGGATGAGCAACCCCTCCTCGACCCGTCTGCTGGCCGATCGTCTGACCGCCGCGGCCGAGGAGGCCCTGGTCGAACGTGGCGAGAAGGTCGAGGTGCGCGTCGTGGAGCTGCGCGAGGTGGCCCACGACATCATGAACGCCATGACCACCCGTGTGCCCACCGGTGAGCTGCCCGGGGTCCTGGCCGACATCGCCGACGCGGACGGGATCATCGCGGTGACCCCGGTCTTCAACGCTTCCTACAGCGGCCTGTTCAAGTCGTTCTTCGACGTGATCGAACCCGGCACGCTGGACGGCACCCCGGTGTTGGTCGCCGCCACCGGCGGCAGCCCGCGTCACTCGCTGGTGCTGGAGCACGCGCTGCGGCCGATGTTCTCCTACACCCGCTCGGTGGTGGTGCCCACGGGCGTCTACGCCGCCTCCGAGGACTGGGGAGCGGGGGACAGCGGTGGACGCGAGCTGTCCGAGCGCGTCGAGCGGGCCGCCCGACAGCTGGCGATCCTGGCCACCGAGCACACCTCGGACAAGGCCGATCCCTACGAGGAGCCCACGTCGTTCGCGGACCTGATGTCCGGTCTGGGCGCCTGAGCGGGGCCGGTCCCCGAGAACACGACACGTGTGGGCTCCTCAAGGAGCCCACACGTGCCCTCCGTCCGCCTCAGCCGTGTTCTCGCCGAGGCTTCCCGCCCTTCTTCCCCTTCGGGCGGTCGCGCATCTCCACGTAGGGCTCCTCCTCGGGGGGCTGCCCCGCCTCCTCCGCGCGCCCGCGCTCGATCTCGGCGTTGAACTCCTCACCGAGCAGGATCGCGATGTTGCTGATCCAGAGCCACACGAGGAAGATCACCACGGTCGCCATGCTCCCGTAGGTCTTGCTGTAGGAGGCGAAGTTGGCGACGTAGAAGGCGAACGCCAGCGAGGCGACCAGCCAGATCAGCACCGCGAGCAGACTGCCCGGGCTGACCCAGCGAAAGCCGCGCTTGGCGTTGGGCGAGGCCCAGTACAGGAGAGCGATCATGAAGGCCATGAGGAGCAGCAGCACCGGCCACTTCGCGATGTTCCACACCGTCACCGCGGTGGGCCCCAGACCGACCAACTGTCCGACGCGCTCGGCGACCCCGCCCGAGACCGCGACAGCGAGCACGGTGACGGTGATCAGGACGACCAGCATCAGGGTGACGCCGACGCGGATGGGCAGCGTCTTCCATATGGGACGCCCCTCCGGTACGTCGTAGACGACGTTGGACGCCCGCATGAAGGCGGCGATGTACCCCGAGGCCGACCACAGGGCCACGGCCAGGCTGACGATACCGACGAGGCCGGCGACGCCCTGACTGCCCTGGAGGTTCTCGATGGCGGTGTTCACCAGCCCGGCCACATCCGGGGGCAGGAGCGCGGAGGCGTTCTCGGTCAGTGTCCGGGTGGCGTCCGGCCCGGCCAGACCGAGCAGTGACACCAGTACCAACAGTGCCGGAAAGAGCGAGAGGATCGCGTAGTAGGTCAGCGCGGCGGCCAGGTCGCTCACGTTGTCCGCGCTGAATTCCCGGAACGTCCTACGCAGGGCGCCCCACCACGAGGACTTCGCCATGCGGGTCGGAGCCGTGGCCTCTCCCCTCGGAGCGCGCTCGCCGCCCCGTGTCTGATCGCTCTGCCGGACCATCGGTCACTTCCCTTCTCCGCTCCTCGCCATCTCGCCGGTGCCGTCGACGAAGGGCGTGGTCGCGCTCCGCCGCCTCGCCCACCGCGGCCGAACCGGGCGGGGAGACGACGCGGGCACGACCGGCGGTCGGAGCCTTCCGCGCGGATCAGGAACCGCGCATTTCCTCCGACGCGCCCTTCGCCTGGTGTTGGGCCTGCTCACCGGTGGAGCGCGCCCTCTCCGAGGCGCTCTCCTTCAGGTGCTCTCCGGCGTCGCGGGCCGAATCGGTGGCCTGTTCCTTCACCCGGTTCACGGACTGGGAGACCGCCTGTTCGACCGGCTCGATCATCGAGCCCGCACGGTCCTGGATCTGGCGGGCGGCCTGCCGCTCCGCCCTGCTCTCGGAGATGAGCGAGGCGGCCAGCAGACCGGCGCCGAAGGCGATCAGTCCTGCGGCGAGCGGGTTGCCCCGGGTCTGCCGGACGGCCTGCTGGGGAGCCGACCTGACCGCGTCGGTCATCTGCTCGGCGTTCTGTCGGATCGAGCTCCCGGTGGAGCTCCCACCCGACCCCTGAGACGGAATCGATCCCATGACGCGATCCTTCACTTCCCCGGCCTTGCGGCGCATCCGGTGGGTGCGACGGTCGATCGCCTTACGCGGGTTGGCGCGGTCCACCAGCCGGTCGGTGTCCTGGGTCAGCTCCGCGCGCGTGCGCTCGATGTCCTGCCTTATCCGGTCGGATGTTTCACCCATTGGGCGTCCTCCTTCAGAGTCTCGATGGTGCGCTCGGGTGTGGGTGAGACCTCGCGCATCCGCTTACGTCCGATGACGAACATGACCGCACCCGCGATCGCCCACAGCACCGCCACCACCAGGGCGGACCAGCCCAGCCCGATGAGTTCGGCGAGGCCGAACACCGCGGCGAAGCTGAGCAGGATCACCGTCATGTAGCCCGCGAACCCGGCTCCACCGAGCAGCCCCGCGGCCTTGCCCGCCTTGGCGCCCTCCTCACGGAGCTCGGCCTTGGCCAAGGCGATCTCCTGGCGGAACAGCGTCTGGAGGTCGGTCGTCACCACCCCGACGAGTTCGGACAGGGACCGGTCGTCCTGGTCCCACTCGCGCCGGATCCGGTCCTGTGTGCCCGGTGTGGGCCTGGGAACCGTCGCCATGTCAGATCCCCCCTCCTTCCGGATTCCGCCCCAGCCTCTCGGAGGCCACGCCGGGAGGGATCGTCTCGCCCGCGGACGGGCTGCCCTGCCTGGGCAGCGAAGCGGGCTCCCGGCTTTGGACCGAGGAGGAGCCCCGCCCCGATCCCTCGGAACCTCCCTGTTCGGAGCCCTCGGGGGACACCTTGAGGATGCGTCCGAGTGCGAACCCGGCCACCGCGGCTCCCACGAGGAAGGCCATCGGCTTGCGTCTGGCGAAGTCGCGGGCCTCGTCCAACAGACCGTTCACGCCCCGCTCGTCCAGGAAGTCCGCGGTCCCGCGGCCGCCTTCCGCGACCTGGCGCACCACGTCGCCCACGGGCGAGTCCGTGTCCGCGTGTTCGGCCATGGACTCCAGTTCCTGTGACCACTGGCGCAGGTTTCCCGAAGCCTTCCTGGTCTGATCCTCGGCCTCTTCCCGGAGGCGCCCCTGGACGTCGTTCATGACGTGCCCTGTCTCCGAGCGGGCCTCACCGGCGAAGGACCGTGCCTGCTCCTTCGCGGTGGACGCGACCTCGCCCGCGGCCGCGCGAGCCGCTTCGGTCTTCTGGCCGCCGCCGCTGTCGGGTCCACCGGACCCATCCTGCGAGTGCATCACCACAACCTCCTCGGATCGGCTGGTCATGCGGTTGGGAGCGCGCCTACCCTCGCGCTCGCATCGATACGCATGAGAAGACCGCGGATGTGTATTCCTGGACTTCTTTTGTCATTTCCTTTCCCCGGAGGAAGCCTTGCCGGAGACGGTGGACCGGACCTGCCCCTAACAGTGTTAGGTAGGGTTGGACGATGGACTCCGCGCTCATCTACCAGCAGGCCCAAGACCGTCTCGTCGCCTTGGCCGCGGGCCTTGACGAGGCCTCTCTCGCCACCGTCGTCCCGGCCTGCCCCGCCTGGGACGTTCGCCAGACCTACGCCCACATGGCCGGCCTCTGCGTCGAGGTCGTGCAGGGCCTGGTGACGCCCCCGGCCAGTGACGAGGTCACCGCCCGTCAGGTCGCCGACCGTGCCGACGAACGCATCGACGAACTCACCGCGGAATGGGTCGAGGGCGCGCCCGCCCTGCTCGAACTCATGCGCACCCGGACCCGGCTGCGTTACTCCCTACCGGCGCTGGACACCTGGCACCACGAGAACGACATCCGTGGCGCGCTGGGGATGGAACCCCAGACCGAGGGCGCCGACCAGCTCGCCGCCTTCGTACTGGGTGGCCTGGCCCGAGGCTGGCCCGCCGACCGCCCCTCGGTACACGTGAAGGCCGCCGACACCGGCCAGGAGTGGCGGCTGGGGGAGGGCGACGCCGAGAAGGGGGCCGACCTCGGCCTGAGCGCGAGCGCCTTCGAGCTGGCCAGGGCGATCACCGGGCGGCGCAGCCTCGCCCAGATCCGCGCCCTGGACTGGGACGGCGACCCCGCCGGGGTGGCGCACCTGCTGCCGACCCTGCCCGCCCCGGAGGGTGACCTGAGGGTCTGAGGACGGTCGTGGGGGGGGCGGGGGGGCGGGGGGGGGGGGGGGGGGGCCCCCCCCCCGGGCCGGGTCGGGGGGGGGGGGGGGTGGGGGTTTTTGGTGTTGCACCCCATGGGCGGGGTCCACAACTGG
>NZ_JBSHCT010000003.1:67416-72996 GCF_053615935.1 Nocardiopsis sp. NPDC055879 | reverse complement strand
GGGCCGGCCCCCCCGGGGGGGGGGCCCCCGGGGGCCCCGCCCGGCCCCCGCGGGGGGGGGGGCGGGCGGGGGGGGGGCCGGGGGGGGGGGCGGGGGGGCGGGGGGGGGGGCCCCGGACCCCCCACGTCACTTCCAGGTTCCGGTCGTGGGAGTGTTCCGATTTTTCTCCGGTCACACCCATTGCCGGGCAACATCAATGGTGTTAACTTTTCGGCACCGCTTATGGGAGCGCTCCCGAACGGGGGGAGCCCTCCCATGGGCGGCGGACCACATCGACGCCCACACCACGTTCCACGTGCCCGAACGGTCGCGCCAGGCCCCGCCGCTGCCGCATCCGGATCCACCACGCATCCTCAGACCCGCACACCTTTCGGCCCCCCGCCCCCGGATCTTTCGCACGGTTCGGAGGTGGGCGCCCACCCGCGGTAACCACCAAGGGCATCGAAGGGTCATCCCCGAGGAGAATGATGTGATCAATCAGAAAGCAGGGCGCCGACACGGAAGGCGCCCCGCCCTCTCCGCGGCCATGGGCACGACGCCTCCCACGAACGGCCTCACGGTCGTCCCCCAGAACACCCCCGCCACCTCACCGGCCGAGCCGGTCCCCACCCATTCGGACGGCGGGCCCGCCCCCGAGTTCACCCATCACCGCTTCTGGTCGCAGGTCGACGTGGTCACGGCGCCGGCGTCGCACGGCGAGCCGTTCGGCGACGAGGACGACACGGAAGAGGAGGGCGCCGAGGACTGACGTTCCACCGGCCCCGAGACCCTTTCCATCCCCCACGCCCGGCCGCGTGAACACCCCCCGCACGCGGTCGGGTCCCGCCCCGAAGGGACACACCATGCGCACACCCACCATCGTCGGGACGATCGCGACCGCCGCGGCCGTCGGAGGCATCGCCGTCGCCGGGGTGCTCGTCGCCCTGCCCGACACCGCCGAGGCCCACGGCGCGTTCACCTACCCGGCCAGTCGCACCTACGCCTGTTTCGACGACGCTACCGGCGGCACCGGCGGAGGCGCGCTGGACCCCACCAACGAGGCCTGCGCCGACGCCCTGGCCGAGGGCGGGGACTACGCGTTCTGGAACTGGTACGGCAACCTCGTCCCCGACTCCGACGGACGACACCGCGAGTACGTGGCCGATGGGGAACTGTGCGGTCCCGGCGAGGACTTCGCCGCGTTCAACACGCCCCGCACCGACTGGCCCACCACACACCTGCCGGCGGACGAGACGGTCGAGTTCCGGCACAACGCCTGGGCCCCGCACCCGGGCACCTTCTTCACCTACGTGACCGAGGACGGCTTCGACCCCGAGGCCCCGCTCACCTGGGACGACCTGGAACTCATCGACGAGGTGGTCGACCCGCCGCTGCGCAGCGGCGGCGACGCCGGAGCCGAGTACCACTGGGACGTCGCCCTGCCCGACAAGGAGGGGCGCCACATCGTCTACGTGGTGTGGGAACGCTCCGACAGCCCGGAGGCCTTCTACAACTGCTCCGACGTGGTCTTCGGCGACGAGGAACCGGCACCCACCGACGGACCCACCACCGAACCCTCGGACGGACCCACCACCGAACCCGAACCCACGGAGGCGCCGGCCGAGGAGTACTGCACCGCCGAGTACACGGTCGTCGACCAGACCGACGACCGGTTCGAGGTGGAGGTCGAGGTCACCGCCGGAGCCGAGGGCGTGGACGGCTGGATGGTCGACTGGGTGTTCGCCAATCGCCAGGAGATCCTGGACATGACCGGCGCCACCTGGGTGAACCACGGCGCCCACTTCGAGGCGACCGGGACCGAGGAGCACAGCGCCCTGGAACCGGGGGAGAGCACCGTCTTCGAGTTCACCGGAGCCCACCAGGGCGTCAACATCGAACCCAGGGTGGCCTGTCAGGAACCCGTCGACCACGAGCACGACCACTAAAGCCCCGGGGGCGCGCGCACGGGGTGCGCCCCCGGCCCCTTCGGGCGTCCGGCCCACCCACTCCTCCACGGGTCGGACGCCCACCACAGGGCACGGTTTTCGAGGCCGAGGACCTCAAGGGTGGTAGGGCAGGCGGTCGAGTGCCCGCACCTCGCCCAACGTGGACCACTCGTTGCGTCCGAGCCGGGCCAGGGGTCGCAGCAGGGTGATCTCCGGGTGTCCGTCCACCAGGGCTTCCGGCGCCACGGCGACGCGCAGCACCCGGCCGAACACCACGGTGGAGTCGCCCAGCCCCACGGTGGAGTGCAGCCCGCACTCCAGGGCCACGGGTGAGGCGGCCACCCGGGGCGGGCGCACCTGCGCGCTCGCCTCCCGCTCGATCCCCAGCGCGTCGAACTCGCTGGTGTTCGCCGGGTAGGGGGTCCCACTCGCGTTCACCTGGTCCTGTAGCGGTTCCGCCGCCAGGTTGATCACGAACTCGCGGGTGTGCTCCACGTTGCGCAGCGAGTCCTTGCGACCCACCGAGGTGAACTGCACGATCGGCGGCTCCACACAGGAGAGGGTGAAGAAGGAGTGCGGGGCCAGGTTGTCCACGCCGTCCGGGGACGTGGTGGAGACCCACGCGATCGGGCGGGGGACCACCACCGACGTGAGCATTTTGTAGAAGTCCCGGCCGGGAAGGTCGTCAGGGGTCCATTCGGTACGCATCACATCCGAGTATTCCGTGTGCGGCGACCGGACGGGGGCATACTCGCCGCATGCGATTGGTCTCCGTCGAGGACGTCCGTGCCGCGGCCACCAGAATCCACGGACACGTGGTGCGCACACCCCTCACCGTGGGGCCGAGCACCGAACGGCCCTTTCTGCTCAAACCCGAGAGTCTGCAGCCCACCGGCGCGTTCAAGCTACGCGGGGCCACCAACGCCGTGGCACGACTCGACGACACCCAGCGCGAACGCGGGGTCATCACCCACTCCTCCGGCAACCACGGTATGGCCCTGGCCCACGCCGCCGCCCGGCAGGGGGTGACCTGCACCGTGGTGGTGCCCGAGGGCGCCCCGCGGATCAAGGTGGAGCGCATCCGGGCGATGGGCGCGCGCGTGGTGCCCGTGTCCCCGGCCGAACGCCTCTCCACCGCCGAGGACCTGGTCGAACGCGAACGTCTGGCGTTCGTGCCGCCCTTCGACGACGCGCGTGTGATCGCCGGTCAGGGCACCGTCGGCCTGGAGATCCTGGAGGACTCCCCGGAGGTCACCACCGTGGTCGTGCCGGTGGGCGGGGGAGGGCTGGCGTCGGGGGTGGCCACCGTGGCCCGGGCCGTGAGCCCGCGCCGGACGCGGGTGGTGGGTGTGGAACCCGAACTGGCGGCCGACGCGGCCCAGAGCCTGCGCGAGGGCCGCATGGTCACCTGGGAACCCGAACGCACCGGCCGCACCATGGCCGACGGGGTACGCGTGTGCCTGTCGGAGTTGACCTTCGCGCACCTGTCGTCGCTCCTGGACGAGATCGTCACCGTCGGCGAGGACGAGATCGCCCACGCGGTGGGCGCGCTGGCGCACGGTTCCCGACTGGTGGCCGAACCCAGCGGAGCGCTGGCCGCGGCGGCGCTGCTGTCGGGCAGGATCGACACCGTCCCGGGGCGGCCGGAGGCGACGGTGGCGGTGGTCTCCGGTGGCAACGTCGACCCGGCCCTGTTCACCCGCCTGGTCGGCACCGGCTGAGTCCCGCCCGGGCCTTCCAACAGGCGATGGGGTCGGTCTGGTACCACGAGCGCTCCCACCCCGCCATGAGCGGGATGGGAGCGCCGGACCCTGAGCGGGATCCTCGATGACCGGAGCGCGCCCGCGAACCCCCGGCCCCTTCAGGTCAGGCCGCGCGCCAGCGGAAACGTTCGTCCTCGGCGGTGGTCGTGCACTGCATCAGCGTCCCCTTGTTCGTGTGGCCGAACTGCCAGTGCTGCGAACAGAACGCCCCGGGGTGCACGCCCGGTACCGGGGCGGGTTCCGGCTGCGGCTCGGGTTCGGGCTCGGGTTCCGGCTCCGGCTCGGGTTCCGGCTGTGGCGTGGGCTCGGGGGCCGGCTCGGGCGCCGGGCGGGGATCACCGATCCGCTCAGGACAGTCCTGGCCGTTGGAGACCACGAACAACTCCACCCGGAGATCGTCGTCGAACGGGGCCCTCGCCTGTTCGGGCCGTTGTCCGCACACCTCGTGGTCGGTGGTGCCCTCGGGATCGTCGACATCGCCGAACGCGCTCCGCGCCACCACTGTCAGGCCCGTGTCCTCCACCCAGGAGCGGGACTCATCGGCGTCGTCCCCGGCGAAGTCCGGCAGTTCGGGCCAGTCCTCGGTGGATTCGTCATCACCGCAGTCCACGCCCTCGGGGGCCAGCGTCAGGTCGGCGGTCTCCTCGACCACGTCCTGCCCGCACACGACCAGCGCCGAACGGGTCCACTCCGCGTCGTCACCGCTCGCGGCGAGCAGCAGTTCGCCGAGTTCCAGTTCGGACCCGTCGAGCAGTTCTTCGGCCTCCGGCAGGTACAACCCCACCAGCTCGGGTTCGGTCTCCTCGGGTGAGGGCGACTCGGCCACCTCCACGGTGGCGGGGTCCTCCTGTGGGGGCGGCAGCGAGCCGAGCACGACCAGGCCGATCAACCCGAGGGCGCCCAGGCCCGAGTAACCGGCGCAGCCCAGACCGATCGTGGCCAACGGGTGCGGTTTCTTGGAACCAGGGGATGGCGGGGGCAGGGATGGGGGCGCGGGCATGTCGGCTCCGTCTCAAAGGTGAGGGGGACGGCGGAGCGAGCGCCGATCACCGCGCCACGAAGGCGTGGTGGTGGCCCGACATTAGCGAAACAAACGTCATGAGACGGGCGGAATCGTCATATTCGTCGCCGGTCTCGGTCCGTCTCCTGCTCGGGGTCCTTCGCGTCGGGGCCGGTGATCTCGGCTTCGGGCGGCCCCCCGACGATGAGACCGAAGGCCACGTGATCCACCAGCAGGGCCAGCCGCTCCTGTGGCCGATCCCTTCGTGCGTGGGCCAGGCCGAGCGTCGGTGCCAAGACCAGCTCGAACAGGCCCCAGGAGAGGACCCCGTAGAGCGGGCCGGTCAGCCTGTGGCCTCGCAGTCGCCCAGGCACGAGGCCGAACGCCGCGCCCGCGGCCGCGCCGTAGCTCCAGTGCGTCAGTTCGATGGCCGCGGTGCGCCGATGTTCGGGCACCTGGCGCAGCAACGTCGGCACCCCCTCGCGCAGCATGGCCTCGGGAGGGGTGCGTTCGATCATTCCCAGACCCACCGCGGCCTGTCGCATTCCGCTCATGGCCATCGCGCCGACGACGCCTCTGAGCGCCCCCTTCATCCAGGGTCGACGTCCCACTCGATTCGTTCGTCCACTCATCGCCCTCCCCTTCCTCGTGTCGACCTCCCCGACCGGTCCGTCCTCCGCTCACCCCCGTCACTCAGTCGAACAGGGGGTCCGATGTCGAGGCTCTGCCTCCGGAAGCAGAGGACGGGGAGCGGCTCCGGCAAGTGTCGGTGACCGGGGCCGCGGGGGGGGGGGCCCCCCCCCCCCCGCCCCCGCGGAGCACCCCCCGCCCCCCCCCAGGGGGCGCGGGGAGCCCCCCCGGGGGGGGGCCCCACCCGCGCCCCCCGGAAAGG
>NZ_JBSHCT010000003.1:49991-67406 GCF_053615935.1 Nocardiopsis sp. NPDC055879 | reverse complement strand
TGAGAGAGCGAACGTGGGGGTCCTGGGTCTTGGCTCGGCCTCTGCACGCTGCGGCGGGGGCGCGGCGCGGCCATGGGGGGGGGCCCGGGCCCGGGGGGGGGCCCCCCCCCCGCCCGCGGCCGGCTCTCTCAGCGCCCGTCCTCACCGATGGTCTCGCGGAGTCCGCGCAGGGAGGCG
Organism: Nocardiopsis sp. NPDC055879; assembly: GCF_053615935.1. Lineage (NCBI taxonomy): Bacteria > Bacillati > Actinomycetota > Actinomycetes > Streptosporangiales > Nocardiopsidaceae > Nocardiopsis > Nocardiopsis sp. NPDC055879. The sequence continues at coordinate 67,229 of NZ_JBSHCT010000003.1, read as the reverse complement.
GCCAACAGGCGCGACACGTGCATCTGGGAACATCCCACCTCCTCGGCGATCTGCGACTGGGTCCACTCGTCGAAGAACCGACGACGAATGATGAGCCGCTCTCGCCAGGGGAGCGCGCGCAGCGCCGGGCGGACGGTCGCACGGTCCACGACCAGGTCCAGGGCGGCGTCCTCCGTCCCGAGGTAATGTTCGAGAGTGGTGGGAGCGCCTTCCTCACGGGGCTCGGGTGCGTTGAGCGAGACGGTGTTGTAGGCCTCCGACACCAGGCGGGCCTCCTCCACCTGCTTTTCGGTGATGCCCATCTCTTGAGCGAGCTCGGCGACGTTGGGCGCGCGGTTGAGGCGTTGCTCCAGCTCGGCGCGGACCTTGATCATCTCCGAGCGGCGTGTCTGGGGGTCGCGGGGGGTGTGCACCGCCCAGGTGTGGTCCCGGAAGTGCCGTTTGATCTCCCCGGCCACGGTGGGTGTGAGGTAGCGGATGAACTCCTTGCCACGCTCGGGGGAGTAGCCGCGGATCGCCTTGGCCAACCCGAGGTGGGCGGTCTGTCGTAGGTCCTCCACCCTCTCCCCGCGTCCCCGGTACCGGTTGGCGATGCGGTGCAGGACCGGAAGGTAGTGCTGCGTGATGCGTTCGCGTAGCCGCCTGCTCAGCGGGTCGTCTTGGTCCAGGCTCTTCAACAAGGCCAACAGATCCTCCGCGGAAGCGTCCTGGGAGGGCTCACGACGGGTGGTGACCGCGATGCTGCTTCTGGCCGCGGTGGTGTTCGCTACGGGAGCGGGCATGGTGCGTCTCCTGACCCTTCACGTGTCCGGTGTGCTCGTTTTCGAGTGGTTCGTACGACCCGGACGGGGCGGGGGATCGATGGTTTCCCCGAACGTCGTGAAAAGCGCATCTCCATGGTGCTGCCCGAGAAGTGAGTGTTGAAAAGCGAGCCTGTGGGCTCTTGAGCGAAAACTGTCCTATGTTGAGGTGAGATGCTCCACATATAACGGAAGGGCCTTTTTGAGCGCTGTTCTGTTAATTTCCGCGTGTGAGCCGGGCGTTGGTGAGCCCTTCCGTCAAGGGCGCGGACACGAAGGACGCCGCGGCGCCCTTGTGGACTAGGACGCCGCGGCGGAAACGCTCGTCGGTGTTGGACGAGGCCGTGCGCAGCCGTGGGCGGAGGAGATCCTCCACCCACGACCGCCACGTGTGTTCGTTCAGGTGTCCGACGGCCCCGAATCGGGACTGAGCGGATCGTGGCCCACGCGCATCATCCTCCTGCGCCAGGCGTCGTCCTGGGGCCGTGGATCGGACAGCTCCTCCTGTACGAACCGTGAGACCCGCTCCATCAGGTCGATGTCGTCGGAGGTCACGTCCCTCCTGCGCTTGTCGAGGAGTTGGACGACGCGTTCACCCTCGACGGAGACATCACCGTCGGCGGGAAGCGCCTCCTCCCCCGAGGCGTCCGTGAGCAGCCACCGTCGCAGTTCCTCGCCGGTCATGTTCACCGAGGCGTGGAATTCCTCCCAGAGCCGGTCGACCTCCGGATCACTCGTCGCCATCGTGACGACCCCCTTCCTCTCCCGAGTCGTGGACGTGGCTACCCGGAGCGCGGCCGACTCATTCGGGCGATCGGACATCGATGGGCTCGGGGAGGGCCGGCGGGCATATGACGTTTCGCCCGGCAGAGGGCCGGTTAGGGCCGATGACGAGGACGACGATCGTGAAGGGAGAGGACCATGGTGGACAGCATCACCGAGATCATGAACCCGAGCGTGCGCACCGTCACGCCTGACACCACTTTGCGCGAGGCCGCGGAGATCATGCGTGACGAGGACGTGGGCGACGTCGTGGTGACCTCCTCGGGACGACTGCACGGCATGCTCACCGACCGCGACGTCGTGGTGCGGTGCGTGGCCGAAGGGGGCGATCCCGCGACGGTCCGAGTCGGGGACGTGTGCAGCACCGAGATCGTGACCGTGCCCCGCCAGAGCAGCGTCAAGGACGCCGTCCACACGATGCGCACGGCGACCGTGCGCCGTCTGCCCGTCGTCGATGACGACGAGGTGGTAGGGGTCGTCACGATGGGCGACCTCGCCCAGGCGGTGGACGAGCGGTCCGCGCTGGCCGACGTGAGCCAAGCTCCGCCCAACCGCTGACGGACGTCGTCCGAAAGAGGGCAGGAGCGCCCCGCCCGGTCCGGGGGCCCGGACGGGGCGCTCCCCACGAACGGCCACGCGACCAGGGGGAGAACATGCGAGCAGTGTTGTGGAACGGAACCCGCGACGTCAGGACCGAGACCGTCCCCGACCCGGCGATCGAAAGACCCGACGATGCCGTCATCCGGGTGACCAGTTCCGGCTTGTGCGGATCCGACCTGCATCTTTACGAGGTTCTCGGCCCGTTCATGACGGCCGGAGACATCCTCGGACATGAACCCATGGGCGTGGTCGAGGAGGTCGGTGCGGACGTCACCTCCCTGGTCCCCGGCCGGCGCGTGGTGGTCCCTTTCCAGATCTCCTGTGGTCACTGCCCGATGTGCGGAAGCGGATTGCAGACCCAGTGCGACAACACCCGCGTCCAGGATCAGGGGATGGGCGCGAGCCTTTACGGTTACAGCTCGCTCTACGGCTCGGTCCCCGGGGCGCAGGCCGAGTACCTGCGGGTTCGGCGGGCGCAGGACAACGCCGTACCGGTGCCCGACGAGGGGCCCGACGACCGCTACCTGTACCTGTCGGACGTGCTGCCCACGGCCTGGCAGGCCGTCCGGTACGCGGACGTGCCCCAAGGGGGTTCCGTGGCCGTCCTGGGGCTGGGACCCATCGGTGAGATGGCCTGCCGTGTGGCCCGGCACCTGGGGGCCGAGCACGTGTTCGGTGTGGATCCGGTACCCGAACGGCGCGCGCGTGCCGCCGCTCGGGGCGTGGAGGCGTTCGACTCCTCCCAAGGCACCGACGACCTCGTCCAGGAGATCCGGGGGCGCACCGACGGGCGGGGACCGGACGCGGTGATCGACGCCGTGGGCATGGAGGCCGAGGGCCACGGTTCGGCCTGGCTCGCCCAGCGGGCGACCTCCTTCATGCCCAAGGGGGCCGCGGCCAAGCTCATGAAGAACGCCGGGGTGGACCGACTCGGCGCCTTCCTGACCGCGATCGACCTCGTGAGTCGGGGCGGCACCATCTCCCTGAGCGGTGTGTACGGCGGCATGGCCGACCCGCTGCCCATGCTCACGCTGTTCGACAAGCAGATCCGGTTGCGGATGGGGCAGGCCAACGTCCGTCACTGGGTGCCCGAGATCCTCCCGTTGCTGGACGAGGACGACGTCCTGGGGGTCGAGGACTTCGCCACCCATCACGTGTCCTTGGAGGGGGCCTCGGAGGCCTACCGGCGGTTCCAGGTCAAGGAGGACGGGATCTTCAAGGTGGTCTTTCGACCCTGAACCGGCCGATGCGCGAGGCACGGCGCACGACCAGAGGAGGAGCGAACATGGTGCAGAGCGTCGCCGACCATCTGTTGCGTCGGCTGTCACAGTGGGGCGTCACCGAGATCTTCGGCTACCCCGGGGACAGCGTCAACGGACTGGTCGCCCAAATGGCCGAGATCGAGGACGGGCCCCGGTTCGTGCAGAGTCGCCACGAGGAGATGTCGGCCTTCGAAGCGGTCGGCTACGCCAAGTTCTGCGGCCGCCTGGGCGTGTGCATGGCCACCGGGGGACCGGGGGCCATCCACCTGCTCAACGGTCTCTACGACGCCAAACTCGACCATGTGCCGGTGGTGTCCATCATCGGGCAGGCCAGCCGTAGCGCCATGGGCGGTGCCTACCAGCAGGAGATCGACCTGCACAGCCTGTTCAAGGATGTCTCCTCGGCCTTCCTGGAGACGGTCAACGTCCCCCAGCAGCTTCCCAACGTCTTGGACAGGGCCGTGCGCACTGCCCTGTCCGAGCGGGCACCGACCACGGTGATCATCCCCGCCGACGTGCAGGAACTCGACTACTCGCCGCCCGAGCACGCGTTCAAGCACGTGCCCTCCAGCGCGCCCGACCGTGTGGTGGGCGGGGGTACCGTGCTGCCGCCCGAGAGCGAGCTGGATCGTGCCGCCGAGGTGGTCGACGCCGGTGAACGCGTGGCGATCCTGGTCGGGCAGGGCGCCAGGGGAGCGGCCGACGAGGTGCTGGCCCTGGCCGAGGCGACCGGAGCCGGCATCGCCAAGGCGCTGCTGGGCAAGGACGTGCTTCCAGACGATCTGCCGCAGGTCACCGGGTCCATCGGGCTGTTGGGGACCCGCCCGTCCTGGGAGCTGATGCGCGACTGCGACACCCTGCTCATCGTGGGCTCCAACCTGCCCTACTCCCAGTTCCTACCGCCCTTCGGTCGAAGGGCGGTGGAGATCGACATCGATCCCCGGTTCATTGGAATGCGCTATCCCACCGAGGTCAACCTCGTGGGCGACGCCGCGAACACGCTGCGCGCGCTCAATGAACGCCTGGACCCGCCCGAGGAACGTGGTGAGGGGCGTCGACGGTGGCGCACCACCGTGGAGGACAACGTCCGCCGTTGGTGGTCGGTTCTGGACGCTCAGGCCGGGGTCCGCGCCGACCCCGTCAATCCGATGCTCATCGTCCGTGAACTGTCCTCCCGACTGCCCGAGGACGCAGTGGTCACCGCCGATTCGGGGTCGGCCACCAACTGGTACGCGCGGTTCCTGCGCATGGGCGAGGAGAACCGTGGTTCGCTCTCGGGCACCCTCGCCACCATGGGATGCGCGGTCCCGTACGCGATCGGCGCCAAGTTCGCGCACCCCACACGTCCGGCGATCGCGCTGGTGGGCGACGGGGCCATGCAGATGAACGGGCTCATGGAACTGCTGACCGCGCGCCGCTACCAGCACCTGTGGGACGACCCGCGCCTGGTGGTGTGCGTCCTGCACAACAACGACCTCAACCAGGTCACCTGGGAGCTGCGCGCGATGAGCGGGTCGCCCAAGACCCCTTACTCGCAGGACCTGCCGGACATGTCGTACGCGGTCTTCGCCGAGTCGGTCGGGTTGGTGGGCATCACCGTGGAGCGGCCCGAGGAGATGGGACCCGCCTGGGACCGGGCCCTGGAGGCCGAGGGGCCCGTGGTGCTCGACGTGCACTGTGACGGGGACGTCCCGCCCATCCCGCCCCAGGCCGAGCCCGAACAGGTCACCGACACCGTCAAGGCCCTGCTGAACGGGGACCCCGACCGGGCCGGTGTCGCCGCCCGCGGTCTGGCCACCAAGATCCAGGAGTTCCTGCCGCACCGCCGTTGACCGTCGACCGGACCGCGCCCCGCACCCTTCCCGGAAGGGTGCGGGGCGCGGTGGTCTAAGCGGTCCTCGCCGCTTCCCTCTCGCGTTCCTCCAGACGGCGTCGCTGTGGGACGACCGTGTACTTGGGGTCGGCGGCGGACTGCACTCCGGCCTCGAAGACCCCCAACCGGGTCAGCGCCGAACCCGCGAGCAGCGCGGCTCCGCTGACCGCCGACACCGCACGGCTGCGGCGCCCCAGCACGGCACCGACCGCCCCGGCCAGGGTGAGGGCCTTGGCGGCTCGGGTGAGCCTCCCGGACCGCCCCTGCCCGTAGGGTTCGCCCACCAGCCCCATGCGGCGTTCCATGTACGTGGACGTCGCGACCTCGACCAGGGCGCCGCCCACCGCGACCCGACGGGCCGGACCGCTCTGCGCCGTGGGCGCGACGATCAACCCCATGCCCCCGGCCGCGGAGGCGGCCGAGGAGGCGAACACGAAGGGCATCTCCCGGTACCCGTCGTGCCAGGCGGGTACGGCCGTGTCGCAGATCAGCGGTGCCGTGTAGGTGGCCACGAGCGGACCCGTCAGAGCGGCGCCGGTCGTGGCGGCGCGGCCGATCCGGGGAAACCATCCGGTGGCGGCCGTCACCGCGGCCACCCCGGCCAACGGCCCGTACCCCATGAGGATCCACGAACCCATGCTCATCGGCGAGGTCGGCTTGAACACCCGCAGCATGTTGAGGAAGCGTTCGGGCCGCCCCAGGTCGTGGATGAGCGCCGCCGTCGAACCGGAGATGGCGGCCAGGGCGGTGTACTTCAACGGCCGGGCCAGGTCGGGGCGCCCGGTGTACTCGGCGCCCGCCGCGAGCACGGACGAGGCCCCGGCCAGCCCGCCCAAGAAGAGGTAGCCGCCGATGTCGCGGGCCTCCCACACGATCTGGTTGAGCACCGGCCTGCCGTGGTAGGAGCGGAAGTCGGCGTCGGGGACCCGGGTGGCCTCGCCCCGGCCGCGCCCGCCACGCCGACGGTGATCCCCGTGCCGTTCACGTTGCTCGGCCGATACCACGTCGGTCGCGCCGGTGATCGCCTCACGGCCCGCCGTGCTCGCGCCCTCTCCGGTCTTGTCGGGGGTGGTCATGATCGCCTCCCCGCGAACGCGGCGGTCGCCCCCGCCAGCAGCACCAGCGCCGCCGCGCCGGCGTGACGCCACATCGAGGGCAGGTCCCGGGTGGTCACCACCGGGTCCGGTGGCAGGCCGTACACCTCGGGTTCGTCCAACAGCAGGAAGAACGCCCCGGTGCCGTCGACCCCGTTGTCGGGGTCCTCCCCGTACAACCGGGCCGAGGACACCCCCGCCTCGTGCAGGTCCTCGACCCGATTGCGTGCGCGCTCGCGCAACTCGTCCACGTCGCCGAACTGGATGGAGTCGGTAGGGCAGGCCTTGGCGCAGGCCGGCTCCATCCCCTCACCGAGCCGGTCGTAGCACAGGGTGCACTTCCAGGCCCGACCGTCGACCTCGCGACGGTCGATCACCCCGTAGGGACAGGCGGGCACGCAATAGCCGCATCCGTTGCAGATGTCCTCCTGCACGACCACGGTGTCGAACTCGGTCCGAAAGAGCGCACCGGTGGGGCATACGTCCAGGCAGGCGGCGCTCGTGCAGTGCTTGCACACGTCCGAGGACATCAGCCAGCGGAAGTCGCCCTCGTTCGCCTCGTCGTGCTCCCCGGTGCGCTGACCGGGCAGGTCGAAGGAGGGCATGCCCAGGTTCACCGGACCGGGGCCCTCGTCCGAGGGGCGGCCCACCCCCGAGTCCTGGTGCCCGAGGGGCTCGCGCTGTTCGATGAAGGCCACGTGCCGCCAGGTGTCGGCGCTCAGCCGCCCGGTGTTGTCGAAGGACGAGGCCAGGAAGTTCAGCCCGTCCTCGGGCACCATGTTCCATTCCTTGCACGCCACCTCGCACGCCTTGCAGCCGATGCACACGCTGGTGTCGGTGAAGAAGCCCTTGCGCGACGGGCTTTCGTCCTGCGCCATCAGTCCTCCGTTCCGGTCCGTTCGGTGATGCGGGCCCTGCTTCGATACTCCTCGACCAGGGCCACCCGGTCCGGGCCTCGGGGACGCCGACCGGGTCGGATGTCGGCGGTCAGCGCCTTGACCTCCTGGATGTGCACGTTGGGGTCCAACGAGATGGACATCAGTTCGTTGGCGGCGTCGCCGGTCGAGTACCCGTTGGGGCCCCAGTGGTAGGGCAGACCGATCTGGTGCACGGTCCGGCCCTGCACCCGCAACGGCTTCATGCGGTCGGTGACCAGCACCCTGGCCTCGATGGCGTTGCGGGCGGTGACGATCGTGGCCCACCCACCGTGTTCCAGCCCCTCCTCGGCCGCCAGTTCCGGGCCGACCTCGCAGAAGAACTCCGGTTGCAGCTCCGACAGGTAGGGCGTCCACCGGCTCATCCCGCCGGCGGTGAAGTGCTCGGTGAGCCGGTAGGTCGTCACCACGTACGGGAACACCGACGCCTCCGGAGTGCCGGGCGCCGGGTGGTAGCGGTTGTACTCATGCGGGTAGAGGATGCGGGTGGGGTTGCGCTGGTGCCCGTACAGCGGGTTGGTGAACGGGGTGTCCTGGGGTTCGTAGTGCGTGGGCATCGGGCCGTCGTTGAGCCCGGCCGGGGCGTACAGCCATCCCTTGCCGTCGGCCTGCATGATGAACGGGTCGACGCCGCTGAGCGCAGCCACGCCTCGGGCGTCGTCGGACGGCCGGTATCCGGGTGCCTTGTCGGGTTCGAAGTCGGCGACGTCGTAGCCGCTCCAGCGTTCGGACTCCTCGTCCCACCACACCAGGGCCTTGCGTTCGCTCCACGGGCGCCCCTCGGGGTCGGCGGAGGCACGGTTGTACAGCACGCGCCGGTTGTCCGGCCAGGACCACGCCCACTCGGCGGCGATCCAATCCTGTTCCCGGCCCGGCCTCTTGCGGGCGGCCTGGTTGACCCCGTCCTTGAAGACCCCGCAGTAGATCCAGCAACCACAGCTGGTCGAACCGTCCGAGCGCAATTGCGTGTACCTGCTCAGGGGCCGGCCCTGGGCGTCGTGGCCGTTGATCTCGCCCAGCACCGCCTCGGCGCTGGGCTCGTCCCCCTCCTCCAGCGGGTAGTCCCAGGTGAGATCGAGGATCGGTCGGTCCTTGGGGTCCCCCGACCCTTGGAGTCGTTCCCGGATGAGCCGGCCCAGGTGGTACATGAACCACAGGTCGCTGCGCCGATCACCGTCGGGGAGCACCGCACGATCGTGCCACTGCAGGGTCCGGTTGGTGTTGGTGAAGGTGCCGGACTTCTCCGTGTGCGCGGCCGCAGGGAAGAAGAACACCTCCGTTCCGATGTCCTCGGTGCGCATCTCCCCGGACTCGATCTCGGGGCCGTCCTTCCACCAGGTGGCGCTCTCGATCAGGGAGAAGTCACGCACCACCAGCCAGTCCAGTTCGGCCATCCCGAACCGTTGGGCCCGGCTGTTGGCCGAACCCACGGTCGGGTTCTCACCCATGAGGAAGTAGCCCTTGCAGACGCCCTCGATCTGGGCCATGACCGTGTCGTAGGTACTGTGCGACCCGCTGAGGCGGGGCAGGTGGCCGAAGAGGAAGTCGTTCTCGACGGTGGCGTGATCACCCCACCAGGCCTTGAGCAGGCTGACCGTGTAGGCGTCCATGTTCGACCAGAAGCCCTTGAGCGGCTCTCCGGCGGCCTTGACGTACCCCTCCAGGTCCTGCTCCTCGTGCACGTGCGGCATGGGCAGGTAACCGGGCAACAGGTCGAACAGGGTCGGCACGTCGCTGGACCCCTGGATGCTGGCGTGACCGCGCAACGCCTGGATCCCGCCGCCGGGTCGACCGATGTTGCCGAGCAGCAGTTGGAGGATGGACGCGGTACGGATGTACTGGGATCCCACCGTGTGCTGGGTCCAGCCCACGGCGTAGCAGAACGCGCTGGTGCGGTCGGGGCCGGAGTTGCTCGTGAGGTGGTCGCACACCCGCTCGAACACGTCTCGCGGAATACCGCACACATCCTCGACCATCTGGGGTGTGTACCGCGAGTAGTGGCGTTTGAGGATCTGGAACACGGTGCGCGGGTCCGTGAGCGTGCGGTCCACCTTGGGCGGATTCCGGATCACGGCCCCACCCGAACCGTGCTGCTCCGGACGTGCCGAGTGCCGGGTGCTCGGATGTGGGTCCCCTTGGCTTCGGTACAGCTGGCCACGGTCGCCCGAGGCCGCGGCCACCTCCGTGCCTTCGTAGCTCCAGGAGGTGACGTCATAGGTTCGGTCCTGCCCCGAGAAACCGGAGAACAGCCCGTCCAGGTCCTCGGTGTCCCGGAAGTCCTCGCCGACGATGGTCGCCGCGTTGGTGTACTCCAGCACGTAGTCGTGGAAGTACTTCTCCTCGGTGAGCACGTGGTTGATGATCGCGCCCAAGAACGCGATGTCGGTGCCGGCGCGGATGGGCACGTGCAGGTCGGCCAGCGCACTGGTGCGGCTGAACCGGGGGTCGACGTGGATGACGACCGCTCCGCGCGCCTTGGCCTCCATCACCCACTGGAAACCCACCGGGTGGGCCTCGGCGAAGTTGGAGCCCTCGATCACGATGCAGTCGGAGTTCTGCAGGTCCTGGAGGAACATGGTGGCCCCGCCCCGGCCGAAGGAGGTCCCCAGGCCCGCGACCGTGGAACTGTGGCACACGCGGGCCTGGTTCTCCACCTGGATCACGCCCAGGGCGGTGAGGAGTTTCTTGATGAGGTAGTTCTCCTCGTTGTCCAGCGTCGCCCCGCCCAGGCTGGCGATGCCCAGGGTGCGGGCCACGCGCCGCCCCTGGTATTCCTCCTCCCAGGTCTCCTCACGGGTGCGCACCACCCGGTCCGCCACCATCCGCATGGCGGTGTCCAGGTCCAGTTCCTCCCAGTCGGCGCCGTGCGGAGGGCGGTACAGGACCTTGTCCCGCCGGGAGGGACCGGTCGTCAATTGCAGACTCGCCGACCCCTTGGGGCACAGCCGGCCCCGGCTGATGGGGGAGTCGGGGTCCCCCTCGATCTGGACGACCCTCTCGTCGCGGACGTAGACGTTCTGTCCACAGCCCACCGCGCAGTAGGGGCAGACCGACTTGACCACCCGATCGGCCTGCGCGGTACGCGGACGCAGCCGTTCGCTGCGCTCGGACCTGGCGGCCGATCCCAGTCCCATTCGGTCCTCACCGGTGACCTGCCGCAACACCGGCCACGAACCGAGCCATGTCCACACGCTCATGGAAAACCTCCCGGACCCACGGGCCCTCGACGCGCTTGCCGTGCCCCTGGCTCGACACCGGAGCACGGTCCTCCACCGTGGGACACGAACAAGGGGACGTGCACGGGACAACGCCGAGACTTGACCGAACCACGACCATGTCGGCACCCGGGCACGTCCGTCGTGGGCGCCCGTGTGCGCCCGCTCGCGTCAGGCGAGTTCGGGCTTGCCGAACATCGTGGCGTAACCGGAAGGCAGGTGACTCAGGAGCCGGTTCAGCTCGCCGCCGGAGACCGCCTCGGCCACGGTCGTCAGGACGGCCCCCGAGTCCTGCTCCGCGGTCAGGGCGCGCCCACCGACCAGCTCGGCCACCCGCCGGTGGAACTCCTCGACACCGAAGGCCTCGGCCTCGGGTTGTGCGGCCTCCCGGAAACCCTCGCGCAGCGGTTCGGGCAGTTGTGCGGCCAACTTCTCCGCGGTGTCGCCGGGAAGACGGGTGGCCAGGACGGACAGGACCGCCGTCGTCACCTCCCCGGCCTCCCGCTGATTCTCGTACTCCCCGAGTTCACGCACCCGGGCCAGGAACTCGTCGTCTCGCATGGCACACCTCGCTTCGGGTCGAACCTCGAACGTTCCTTCCGTCGTATCGGCCGCCCTGCCCGGTCGCCGCGTCCGTCAATCGCGGGACACGGGTCCGATGTGGCGGGAGGCGGTCGATGTCGCGATATGACGTGACCATTCGAGTGGTGATGTGCTCAAAGAAATTCGGGGTTAATGTCCCTTCGGATGTTAATTCTCCTCATTGCCGGCCATGAATTCTTCTGTGAGTTCCTCGTGTCCCCCTGGGAAAGTGGTGTCATGCCTGTTAGGTTGGCGGATCGAGTGCGGAACCACTCGTTGACTCCCCGCCGAGAGCGTGCCTTCCATCGATCCGGTATTCGAGGTCGAATCGACTTCTCGGCCGTTCCGCCCATGGTGGTCCGGGTGCGGGCCGAAGGGTTTTGAATCTTCGCAGATCCCTTTCCCCGCCTTTCCAGACGCCGCGGAGCGGGCTTCGCTCACACGCAACCCCAGAAGGAACCTCATGACGGTGGAGACGAAAACCCGGACCTCCGAACCCGAAGGGGTGAGGAACAAGGGCTCGCTCGTGGTGGGATGGTTGACCTCGACCGACCACAAGGTGATCGGGTACATGTACCTGATCACCTCCTTCGCCTTCTTCCTCTTCGGCGGGGTGCTGGCGGTCCTGATGCGTCTGGAGCTGTTCTCTCCGGGCCTGCAGGTCCTGACGAACGAACAGTTCAACCAGATGTTCACCATGCACGGCACGGTCATGCTGTTGTTGTTCGCGACCCCGTTGTTCATCGGGTTCTCGAACGTGATCATGCCGCTGCAGATCGGCGCCCCCGACGTGGCCTTCCCCCGGATGAACCTGTTCAGTTACTACCTGTTCCTGTTCGGCGGCCTCACCACCATCGCCGGGTTCCTGACCCCGGGTGGCGCGGCCAGCTTCGGTTGGTTCGCCTACGCGCCGCTCTCGGACGCGGTGCGCTCACCGGGTCTGGGCGGCGACCTGTGGGTCATGGGTCTGCTCGTCTCCGGTCTGGGCACCATCCTCGGCTCGGTCAACTTCATCACCACCGGCGTGTGCATGCGCGCACCCGGTATGACGATGTTCCGCATGCCGATCTTCACCTGGAACACCATGCTCACCGGTGTCCTGGTGCTCATCGCCTTCCCGGTCCTGACCGGAGCCCTGATCGCGCTGGGCGCCGACCGCATGGTCGGCACCCACGTGTTCGACCCGGCGCACGGTGGCGCCATCCTGTGGCAGCACCTGTTCTGGTTCTTCGGTCACCCCGAGGTGTACATCATCGCGTTGCCGTTCTTCGGCATCGTGACCGAGATCCTGCCGGTGTTCAGCCGCAAGCCGATCTTCGGTTACAAGAGCCTGGTGGCGGCCACCATCGCCATCACCGGGCTTTCGGTCACGGTGTGGGCGCACCACATGTTCGCGACCGGCGCGGTGTTGTTGCCGTTCTTCTCCTTCATGTCCTTCCTCATCGCGGTACCGACCGGTGTGAAGTTCTTCAACTGGGTCGGCACGATGTGGCGGGGGCAGCTCTCCTTCGAGACGCCGATGCTGTTCTCGATCGGCTTCCTGGCGACCTTCCTCTTCGGTGGTATCACCGGCGTCATCCTGGCCTCGCCGCCGCTGGACTTCCACGTCACCGACTCCTACTTCGTGGTGGCGCACTTCCACTACGTGGTGTTCGGAACCGTGGTGTTCGCGATGTTCGCGGGCTTCTACTTCTGGTGGCCCAAGTTCACCGGCAAGATGCTCAACGAGAAGCTCGGCAAGTTCCACTTCTGGCTGCTGTTCCTGGGTTTCCACGGCACGTTCCTGGTGCAGCACTGGCTGGGTGTGGCGGGCTTCCCGCGTCGTTACGCCGACTACCTGCCCGACGACGGGTTCACCGAGCTGAACCAGATCTCCTCGATCTCCTCGTTCGTCCTCGCCGCCTCGACGCTGATCTTCTTCTGGAACATCTACGTCACCGCGAAGAAGGCGCCGCCGGTCGAGGTGGACGACCCGTGGGGTTACGGCTGTTCCCTGGAGTGGGCCACGTCCTGCCCGCCGCCCAGGCACAACTTCGCGGCGCTGCCGCGGATCCGGTCCGAGCGTCCGGCCTTCGACCTGCACCACCCGTACGCGGCGGTGCCTTCCGGGACCGATCCCGAACGGCGATGACTCGACCGAGGTGACCGGACGACGCGCGGCGCGGTACGAGGAGAGAACGTCATGGACATGAGCGCCCACCCGAGGCGAGGGCTCTCCCGGAAGGGTCGTGCCGTCACGATCTGTGTCCTTCTGCTGTGCACGGCCGCGCTGAAGATGGTCTGGACCTGGACCGGGGACACGGCGTTCCTCCTGGCGAGCGCCGTCCCGGTCCTGGCCGTCACACTCCTCTGCCTGTGGGGGCGGGGGCAGGTCCCGTTCGAGGTGGTCGGTGGCCCCTGGGACGGAGCCCGGGTGCCCATGAACACCGTGGACCCGGACACGGAGGTTCTGGTCCTGCCCACCAGCGGTGGCGAGGGTGCCCGATACGCGGTCGCGGACCATCGCAGCCTGGTCTACCAGGGGCAGACCCAGACCCCCGACTGAGCACCGTACGCACCCGGTGTTCGATCCGCGAGGCCGGGAAAATACCGGTCAAGGCTTCTGGAATGTCGCCCGGGGAGAGACTGTCGGGCCGGTCGTGCGGGTAGCGGAGCGACCATGAGACTCGGTGAACGCATCCGCAAGATCGAACGCGAGGGTCGTCTCGACCCGATGGTCGCCCGATTGAAGGGCCTCGCCGGACGGCTGCCCTCGGGAACGGCACGTGACGTCCTGCACGGCGTCCAACTGGGGCACCCGCTCCACCCGATCCTGATCCACCTGCCCATGGGCACGTGGACGGCGGCCGTCCTGCTGGACCTGATGCCGGGGGACCACCGTCGCGAAGCCCGCGCACTGATCGACATCGGTCTGTTGACCGTCTCACCCGCCGTGCTCAGCGGGCTGGCCGACTGGGCTCAGCAGCACGAGCGCCACCAGCGGGTGGGGGTGGTGCACGCGGCCTCGAACGGGTTGGGGACGCTGTTGTTCGGAGCCTCTTCCTTGGCGCGTGCGCGTGGCAGGTCGGGCTGGGGCAGGTGCCTGGCCCTGGCAGGCCTAGGCTCCATCGGTCTCGGTGGAACACTGGGCGGCCACATCGCCTACCATCGCGCGGGCGGTGCCAACAGCGCCGACCACCTCGTCGACCTGGTTCCCGAGGGGTGGCACGACCTGGGTCCGCTGGAGGGGTACCCGGAAGGGAGCCCGGCCGGCGGCGACGTCGACGGCGTTCCGGTCGTGGTGGCCCGCACGGAGGGTTCGGTGTCGGTGCTGTTGGGCACCTGCCCGCACATGGGCGCGCCCCTGGCCGAAGGTGAGCTGACCGAGGGGTGCGTACGCTGCCCCTGGCACGGGAGCGAGTTCCGACTCGATGACGGAACGGTCGTCCGCGGGCCCGCGACCGCCCCCGTGGAACCCCTGGAGACGTCGATCGTGGACGGCAGGCTGTGGGTCAGGCTTGTCCCCGCGTAGCACGGAGGACGCCGCTCCGGAGGGATGATGTTCCAAGAGGGCCTGACGAGAACGCTGCGCCGCGCCTACCGCAGGCGCGGCTTCGAACGGGAGACCCTGGTCTTCGTCGTCAAGTCCGCGTTGGCCTCCGTCATCGCCCTCGCGGTGGGTGTCCTGCTGGGGGAGGAGTCCCAGCTGGGATTCGCGGTCTTCGCGGCGCTGTTGGTGGTACGGCCCACCGTGTACGGGTCGGTGTTGAGTTCGGGCCGTTACGTGGTAACCGTGTTCCTCGGGGCGCTGCTGGCCGGGGCCGTCGGTCTCACGATGGGACCGAACCTGTGGTCGTTCGCCCTGGCCATCGTGGTGGCGTTGCTGCTGGGGCAGACGAGGTACCTCGGTGGCCAGGGCTCCCAGCTCCCGGTGATCGCGGGATTCGCCTTGGCGAGCGGCTCGGCCACCGATATCGATGACCTGGGTTCGCTGCTGCTCATGGTCTGTGTCGGCTCGGTCAGTGCCCTGCTCGTCAACACCCTCCTGGCTCCCGCTATTCGCTTCCGGGACGCCGAGAACGCCGTGCTGGACTTCGCGGACGGGCTGTCCACCCTCAGCGGCGACATCGCCGAAGGACTGAGCGGCGGGGAGGAAGGACTCGACCTGGACCGTTGGGACCAGACCTCCGAGAGACTCGACGGCACCGTGCGCAACGCCCTGGAGACGGTCAGCCGTCAGGAGGACCGTTTCCGGTTGAATCCCCGCCGTCTGGTGAGACGAGAGGCGGTACCGGTCGGGCGGCTGCGGACGTATCGGATTTGGATCTACGCCCTGAGCCGCGCCGCCCAACACCTGCGGTCCCTGGTGCGGACCCTACGGGCGGCCCTCGACTCGGGTACCCGCTCTCCCACGCTCGACGACGCCTTCCTGCGAGAGCTGGCGCCCGTGATGGAACGAGTCTCGAAGACCTTCGCCCTCGTTCGGGACGCCGAGGAACCGGAGCACCATGTTCCCTCCGACGATCTGAGGGCCCTGGTCAACGAGGCCTTGGACAAGGTCGTGGAGCAACGTGAACGTATGCTCCACTCCTGGGACGACGAGCGGTGGCCGATCTACGGTGCCCTGCTCACCGACGCCGAGCGACTCCTGGAGGAGATCGATCAGGGTCGGGAGAACAGCACCCGGGTCGACGCCGGCTGATCAGGCTCACGAGCCACGATCGGACCTTCGGTTCCAGGGCGCGCTCCCGGGCGGGTCGTCCTCCGCCGGTTCCTCGCGCAGACGCTCCAGTGAGGCGGTGGGCGACCGTGAGACGTGCATCTGGGAACAGCCGACCTCCTCGGCGACGCGCTCCAGGTTCCACTCGTCGAAGAAGCTTCGTTCGAGGATGGGTTTTTCCCGGTCGGGAAGCGTGCGAAGGGCGGCTCGTGCGGCCTCGCGTCGCACCACCAGGTCCAGCTCGTGGTCATCACCCGGGACCGCCTGGCTGCGCCGCTCTCCTCGTGGGGCGCTCGCGTACCCGGTGCGTGCTCGGCCCCGCAGTAGGCCGCCTGGAAGGGGATGCCCCGGTAGGGGCGCGGAACCGACCTGCACGATCACTCCCCGCTCCCGAGGCGGCATCAGAGCCAGAGCCGTGCGGGTCCCGTGCACGTATCCGTGGTAGCAGACATCGGTGACCCGGTGGTATTCGTCCGGTTCGATCTCCCCGAAGGGGGCGATGACGGACGCGAACGCCGCGTTCACCCACACGTCCACGGGACCGTGGGGTGGTCGTCCCCCGTCCCCGGCCAGGAATCAACGGCTCACGCCCGCACTACCCGGAACACGGTCCTCCCACGTGCCGAAGGCATGGCTGTTGAACTGCTGTTTCGTCGTGCACACGTCAGGGCAATCGGGCAGGAGAGGACCCGAGCCGCATCATGGAGGAGGCACCGATGGGGGATCGAACCACACCGATCGGGGATCATGGTTTCCTTTCCGACTGCCATACCTCGGCGCTCACCACCCCCGACGGAACGATCACCTGGCTGTGCGCGCCCCGGTTCGACGGGCCCGCGTTCCTCTCCGGAATCCTGGACCCCGACCGCGGGGGCGGATGGACGATGGAGATACAGGGGGCGCGCCCCGTCGGCCGCGCCTACGTGGAGGACAGCCTGGTCCTGGAGACCCGTTGGGAGGGGGAGGGCCTCACGCTGGTCGGTCACGATCTGCTCGCGGTGCGTCCCTCGGCGCAGGGCACCGGCCTGTGGCGGGAGGGTCTCCTGGTCAGGATCATCGAATGCCGTTCGGGTAGTACGTCCGTGCGCTCCCGGCTCCAGGCCCGCCCCGACTTCGGCCGTTCCGCGGCCTCGTGGCGACACCTGGACGGAGCGTTGCAGGAGGCGTCCGGGCCCTTGTTGTCGGGAGACCGCGCCCTCGTCCTCCTCGAAGATGAGGACCCCGAGTTCAGGGTGGAACTCTCCGAGGGCGAGACCGCGGTGTTCGCCCTGGACTACCTGCGCGGCGAACGCCGTATCTTTCCGGGGGAGGGGCACGCGTTGTTGAGGACCACCCTCGACGCCTGGCGCCTCTGGTCGGACCGGACCCACTATGACGGTGTCGGCGCTTCCCACG
>NZ_JBSHCT010000003.1:0-49893 GCF_053615935.1 Nocardiopsis sp. NPDC055879 | reverse complement strand
TTTCCGGGGGAGGGGCACGCGTTGTTGAGGACCACCCTCGACGCCTGGCGCCTCTGGTCGGACCGGACCCACTATGACGGTGTCGGCGCTTCCCACGTGCGGCGAAGCGCGCTCGTACTGCGCGGACTCCTGCACGAGGAGAGTGGAGGACTGATCGCCGCTCCCACCACCTCCCTGCCCGAGGACCCGGGAGGGGTGCGCAACTGGGACTATCGATACGTGTGGCATCGTGACGCGGCCCTGGTGGTCCTCGCCTTCCTTCGCCTGGGACACGAGGAGGAGGCCGGGAGTTACCTGCGTTTCCTGCTGCGGATGTGCGGGCACCCCATCGGCTGGATCCCTCCCGTGCAGGCGGTCGACGAGCGACCACCGCCAGAGGAGGAGATCCTCGATCACCTGGCCGGATACGGCGGTGCCCGACCGGTCAGGATCGGCAACGCGGCGTACTCACAACACCAGCTGGACGTGTACGGGCACATCCTCGACGCGGCGCTGTGCTACGAGGAGGCCACCGGAGGCCTGGAACCCGGGCAACTGGCACAGCTCGATTCCGTGGTCGAGGCCGTCCGCGCCCTGTGGCGTGAGCCCGACAACGGCCCGTGGGAGGTGCGCTCGTCCCCACGCCACTGGACCAACTCCAAGGTCTACGCCTGGGCGTGCCTCGATCGCGGAATCCAACTCGCGCGGATCACCGGCCGCGAGGACCGGGTCCCACTGGCCGAGTGGCGCCGCGCGGCGGAAGAGATCCACGAGGACGTCCTGGCCCACGGCTATGACACCGCCGGTGGGACCTTCGTCCAGGCGTACGGAGCGAACAACGTCGACGGGTCACTGCTACGGATCCCGCTCCTGGGGTTCCTGGAGGGCACCGACCCGCGGGTGACGCGCACCCTTGAACGGGTGGAGGACGAGCTGGGGGAGGGGAACGGTCTTGTCCACCGGTACGACCCCGAGCAGACCGATGATGGGATCGGAACCCCGGAAGGCGCTTTCCTTCTCTGCTCGTTCGACATGGTGTCCGCCCTGGTGCTCGCCGGGCGTATCGACGAGGCCCGACGCAGGTTCGAGGTCCTGTGCGAGAGCACCGGTGAACCGGGCATCCAGGCGGAGGGGATGACGGCAGAGGGCACCCAGACGGGTAACCACCCCCAGGCCTTCACCCAGCTCGCGCTCATCGAGGCCGCCGTCAACCTCGACACCGCGGGAGACGGGGAGGCGCTGCATCGCTGGGCGCGCACCAGGACTCGTGGCGAAGGCCCGGATCAGGCCCGAAGGTGACCGGACGAGAGGGAACACGATGAAGGACGACGCCACCGAGAACGACACCACCGAGAGCATCGAGGGGACGATCCGACAGGAGGCGGAGGCCTACCGTGGGGGCAGCGAGCAGCCGCTCGCCGGATATGCCATGATCGCCGCCTCCTACACGGCCATGGTCGCGGCCGGGGTGCTCCTCGCACGACGTTTCCGGACACGGGACGCGGCCGCGACGGTGGGTCCATGGGACCTGGCCCTGACTGGCCCTGATGGGGCTCACCACCCACAAACTGTCACGGTTGCCGGCCAAGGATCCCGTCACCAGTCCATTGCGGGCGTTCTTCACCAGGTTCCAAGGGGCGTCCGGGCCCTCCGAACTGGAGGAGGACGTGCGCGGCGAGGGCGGCCGCAAGGCGATCGGTGAGCTGCTCACCTGCCCCTTCTGCACCTCGCAGTGGGTCGCCACCGGATACGCCTTCGGCCTGGTGTTCGCCCCCACCCTCCCCCGGAGCGCGGGCGCGGTGTTCAGCACCGTGGCGGTGTCGGACCGGCTGCAACCGGCTTACGCCCGTCTCCAGCAGGTGCAGGAGTGACCGGGTGCCGAGGGCGCCAAGGCCGTGGCGCCCTCACGGCCATGATCAGCGCGTCCCGCGCAGCCGGGGAAGGACCTCCTCGGAGTAGAACCCGAAGAAACCGTCCTGGTCGTCCCCGACCTGGCACACGTACACCTCGTCCACCCCCGCCTCCAGGTAGGCCTCGATCGCGGCCACGTGCCGCTCGGGGTCCGGGCCACAGGTGACCTCCTCGGCGACCATCTCCGGGGTCACCAGCCCCTGGGTGAGCTGTTCGAAGTGTCGAGGCGAGGGCAACACCTGCGGGGCCTCGCCGGACAACGCCTCGTTGGGCCAGCGTTCGTAGGCGGTGCGTATCGCGTCCTGTTCGTCGGGTGCCCAGCAGACCTTGAGTCCGCCCTGGACGGGTTTGCCCGCCCCGCCCTCTCGTCGGAAACGGTCGACCGTCTCAGGGGCCGGGGCCACCTGGACGAGACCGTCCGCCGCGCGCGCGGCCAGTGCCGTGGCCTTCGGGCCGAACGCCGACATCAGGACCGGCGGAGGCTCCTGCGGCAGCGTGTACAGGCGCGCGGTGTCCACGGTGTAGAACTCGCCGTGATGGCTCACCGTACGACCGGACCACAGCTCGCGCATGACCTCGATCGCCTCCTCCAACATCGCGAGCCGACGGGCCGCGTGCGGCCAGGGATCGCCGAGGACGTGCTCGTTGAGCGCCTCTCCCGTACCGACACCGAGACTGAACCCGCCGGGCGTCATCGCCGCCGCGGTGGCCGCGGCCTGGGCGACGATCGCCGGATGGATCCTGGTGGTCGGGCAGGTGACGGCGGTGGCCAGGGGCAGCGAGGTGACCTGACCGATCGCCCCGACCACCGACCACACGAACGCGCTCTGCCCTTGGGCACCGAGCCATGGGTGGTAGTGGTCGGAGATCCACAGGGCGTCGAAGCCGGCCTCCTGCGCGGCCCCGGCCTGACGCACCAACTCCGCGGGGCCGTGTTCCTCGGTCGCGAGGAAGTATCCGAATCTCGTCATGGTGTCCTCCCGGACTGGACGGGTCGTTGCCGAGGGAGGTGGGGGATCGGCTACCCGGAACCCTCGCCGAGGAAACCGTGGCCAGGCGCACGTATGGGACGGGTGGGGCCCGGGTAGGCGCGCTACCAGAGACGATCCCTCTCACATCCCCCAGCACGACATTCGCGAGCGAAGGGCGGTGCGAGAGCATGAGAAACGTGTTCGTGATGGGTCTGGACGAGCGCAACCGGGAACTCCTGGCGAGGACCCCCACCGGGCGTGACTGCCGGTTCCATCGACTCCTGGGCGTCGAGGAGCTGCAACGAGGCGAGATCGACATCGAGGAGACCCTGGCCGCGGCCCGGGCCGTGCTCGATGAGTTCGACGGCACGGTGGACGCCATCATCGGCTACCGCGACTTTCCGATCACCCTGCTCGTGCCGATCCTGTGCGCCGAGCGCGCACTGCCCGCACCGGCCCTGGAATCGGTGGTCAGGTGCGAGCACAAGTACTGGAGCAGGTTCCTGCAGGCGCAGGTGACCGAGGCCCATCCTCCCTTCTCCCTGGTCGACCTGGACGCGAAGACCCCCGAGCACGGTCTGGACTACCCGCTGTGGCTCAAGCCCATCAAGTCCGCCTCCTCCGAACTGGCCTACCGGGTGGAGGACGACCAGGGTTTCGAGGCGGCGGCGGCGCGCATCCGCGAAAGCGTCGACAGGATCGGTCGCCCCTTCGAGAGCATCCTGGAAAGAGTGGAACTGCCTTCGGAGGTCGCGGCGGCGGGACGACACCACTGCCTGGCCGAGGGTGCCCTGCACGGGCTCCAGACCGCGGCCGAGGGTTACGTCTACAACGGTGACGTCCACGTGTACGCGGTGCTGGACTCGGTGGACTTCCCGGGGAACCCGTCCTTCCTGCGCCACCAGTACCCCTCCAGCCTGCCCGAGAAGGTCCAGGAACGCATCAGGGACATCTCCGTGCGGGTCATCGAACAGCACGGCCTGAACGACTCGACGTTCAGCGTCGAGTTCTTCTACGACCCGATCGAGGACGACCTGGGCATCGTGGAGATCAACCCCCGGCACTCCCAGAGCCACACGCCCCTCTTCGAACTCGTGGACGGCGTGCCCAACCACGAACGCATGCTCCGCATGGCGCTGGGTGAGGACCCCGCGCTGACCGACAGGTCCAAGGGAGGGTTCTCCGTCGCCGCGGAGTGGTACCACCGACGCTTCCGGGACGGAATCGTCACCCGGGTGCCCGCCGCGGAGGAGGTGGAGGCCCTGGAGAAGGAGCTGTCGGGCGTGAGCATCCACATCGTCCCGAGTGTGGGCCAACGCCTCTCCGAGATGCTCGCCCAGGACAGCTACAGCTTCGAGTTGGCCAAGATCGTCATCGGCGCCGCGAGCGAGATCGAGATGCAGGCCAAGTACGAACGCTGTGTGAAGGGCCTGTGGTTCGAGTTCGAGGACGGTGGAAGCGGCGGCAATCGGGTCGAGGGCGTCACCGGCAACTGAGGAGGTGCGTATGCGTCTGGTGGAGGATCTGCCATACGAGATCCAGATCGAGGACCACTTCTGGATCCCCATATCGGACGGTGTGCGACTGGCGGGGCGACTGTGGCGACCGGTGTCGGCGCAGGACCACCCGGTGCCCGCGGTGCTGGAGTACATTCCCTACCGCAAGCGTGACCTGACGGCGGTACGCGACTCCATGCACCACCCCTACATCGCGGGACACGGATACGCGTGCGTACGTGTGGACCTGCGGGGAACGGGCGATTCCGAGGGCGTGCTCACCGACGAGTACCTGGAGCGCGAACAGCAGGACGCCGAGGAGATCCTGGCCTGGCTGGCCGCGCAACCCTGGTGCGACGGCGACACCGCGATGATGGGCCTGTCGTGGGGCGGGTTCTCCGCGCTCCAGGTCGCCGCCAGGCGCCCCGAGAGCCTGCGGACCATCGCCATCAGCTCGTTCACCGACGACCGGTACGCCGACGACTTCCACTACATGGGCGGCTGTCTGCTCTCGGACAACCTGGCCGAGGCCGGAACGACCTTCGCCTACGGTACCTGCCCGCCCGACCCGGAGGTCGTCGGCCCGGAGTGGCGTCGTATGTGGCTGGACAGGCTGGAGGCCAACGGCCCCTGGGTCGTGGAGTGGCTCCGTCACCAGCGCCGCGACCGCTACTGGAGGCACGCCTCCGTCGGAGAGGACTACACCCGGGTCCAGTGCCCGGTGCTGGCCTCCAGCGGCTGGGCGGACGGCTACTCCAACGGCGTCCTACGACTCATGGAGAACCTTGACACCCCGACCAAGGGCCTGGTGGGTCCCTGGTCGCACCGGTATCCGCACATGGGGGTTCCCGGACCGGCCATCGGCTACCTCCAGGAGGTGGTGCGCTGGCTCGACCACTGGACCAAGGGCGAGGACAACGGGGTCGAGAAGGAGACCGGACTCTGGCTCTGGATGCAGGAGAGCGTCCCACCCTCCACCTCCTACCAAGAACGCCCCGGCCGTTGGGTCTATGAGCCCCACTGGCCCTCCGAGCGTGTAGAACACCATTCCCTGCCGCTGTCGGAGAACCGGCTCGGCGTCGCCGAGGAACGAAGGAGCACCGCGCCGCAGAGCATCCTCTCGCCCCTGTCCGTCGGGCAGTTCGCCGGTAAGTGGGCCTCCTACAGCGCACCGCCGGACCTGCCCTACGACCAACGAGAGGAGGACGGCGGTTCCCTGGTCTACGACACCGAACCTCTGGAGGAACGGGTCGAGATCCTGGGCCCCACACGGGTCGAGCTCGAACTCTCGGTCACCGAACCCGTGGCCATGGTCGCGGCGCGACTGTGCGACGTGGCCCCCGACGGCAGCGCCACCCGGGTGACCTACGGGATGCTCAACCTGACCCACCGGAACGGAGACGAACACCCCGAATCCCTGGTGCCGGGGGAGGTCTACCGTGTGGAGGTCACCATGAACGGTGTCGCCCAGGTCTTCCCACCAGGGCACCGCATACGCCTGTCACTGTCCACCTCCTACTGGCCGCTGGCCTGGCCACCACCGCGACCGGCGCTGATGTCGGTCCACCCCGCGAACAGCGCCCTCGTCCTTCCGGTGCGTCGGGAGTCCCCGGGCGCGGACCCGCACGAAGAGGTGTTCGACCAGCCGGAGGCCACGCCCTCGATCACCACCACGCGCACGACCCAGGGAGAGCACGACTGGTCGGTGCATCGTGACCTGGTGGACAACCGCATCACCCTTCGGATCGTCAAGGACGGAGGCGTCCTGCACTTCGAGGAGATCGACCTCGACGTCACCCGCAAGGCCCACGAGACCTACGAGGCGGTGGGGGACGACTTCACGTCGGCGTGTGGCAGAACAGCGTGGACGATGAGTTTCTCCCGGGGGGACTGGCACGCCCGGACCGAGACCTACACGGCCCTGGAATGCACCGAGGAGGAGTTCCGCGTGCACGCCACACTCGACGCCTACGAGTCCGGGGAGAGGATCTTCTCCCGGCAGTGGACCGAGAGCCTGCCCCGCGACCACGTCTGATCGCGCGATCGGGTGAGACCGCACGACCGTGTGACGAGCGAAGGCGAACCAGGGGAGCCGAAACCCACATGTACAGCGAGCCACACCACAAGGCGAACGGCACGACCCCCGGGGAGAGACTGGGGATCCTGTCGTCGGTCCTGCTGCCCACCGTCGCGCGTGGCGCCATCGTGCGCCGCCCCGCCGGAGAGGCCCTCGCCACGGCCACCGACAGCGACCGCAGGCTCGTCTCGACCCTGCGCGCACTCCGCGCACGGCACGGTGACGATCCGCTGCCCCTGCGGTACATGGGTCGGAACATCGCCTTGGTCCTGGCGGCCGAGGACGTGCGCGTGCTCCTACGCGACACCCCGGACCCGTTCTCTCCCGGGGGCGCGGAGAAACGTGGCGCGCTCTCCCACTTCCAACCGCACGGAGTCCTGGTCTCAGCGCAGGGGGACCGGCCCCACCGACGCGAGGCCAACGAGCACGCCCTGGCCCTGGGCCGGCCGATCCACCCCGAGGCCCGCACCATAGCCGCGCACGCGGACGAGGAGGCGCGGGCCCTGGTCGCGGCGCTGCGCAACGCCGGATCGCTGGGCGGCGTCCTGGACTGGGGCAGGTTCTCCGAGACCTTCGACGCGCTCGCTCGTCGGGTGGTCTTCGGGACGTTCGCGGCGGGGGACCGCCGAACCACCGAGCTTCTACGGCGTCTACGGGCACGCGCCAACTGGTCGTACCTGTCACCGGTGGACCGAAACGCCAGGAGTGCGTTCCTGGATCGGGTACGCGAGAACATCGACCGCTCCGAGCCCGGCGCTCTGGCCGCGGGTCTGGGCCGACCCGGGTCCGAGGAACGCCCGGAGGACCAGGTCGCCCACTGGCTCTTCGCCTTCGACGCGGCGGCCATCGCGACCTACCGCGCCCTGGCCCTGCTGACGTCCCAGGGGGCCGCGGCGGAATCCGCGCGCGCGGAGGGACTCACCGAGGACGGGGTGGATCTGCCACTGCTGCAGGCGACCCTGCGCGAATCCGTCCGGTTGTGGCCGACCACACTGGTGGTCATCCGGGAGAGCCTGCGGGAGACCACCTGGCGCGAGCGGACCATCGAATCGGGAACGGCGTTCCTGGTGATGAGCTCCTACTTCCACCGGGATTCCACCCGCCTGCCCTACGCCGACTCCTTCGAACCGGCCATCTGGGCGGACGGACGCGCCGAACAGGAACCAGGCATCCTGCCCTTCAGCCATGGTCCGGCGGGGTGCCCGGGACGCGACCTGGTTCCGTTGACGGTCTCCTTCTTCTTGCGAACGTTGCTCCGGGGCGGCCCGCTGCACCGCGTGGACGAGGCACCGCCACTGCGTCCGCGTGAGCTGCCCGCCTCCCTCGACCACTTCACCCTGCGTTTCTCCTACCAAGGCACGGCACGAGGAGGTGTCGACGCATGAGCGTGGTCGGACAGATGCTGTACGCCCATCCCGACGACCCGGAGGGCGTGGGAGGGAAGGTACGAGCCGCCGTCGAGGCGTGTGGACTCTGCGCCCAAGTGTGCGTGGTGTGCGCCAAGGCGTACCGTGCGTGCTCACGGGCCTGTCAGGACCTTCTCGACGCCCTGTGACGACGCCGGACCCGGGCCCGGAGGGAGCGCCCACCGGGCCCCTCACCAGTGGCGGACCGGTGTGTGGTTGCGGCCGATGAAGAACCACAGCAGCGCCCCGATGACGGGTGCGATGACGACGAAGATCAACCAGACGACCTTCATCCCGAAACCGATCCGCGAGAAGAGGATGCTGAACACCGCGGCGACGACCAGCACGACCACCGCCAGAGCGACGGCCAGGAACACTCCCGCGAATCCGAGGCCGAAGAGGCTCTCGGTGGAGACGTCGGCCAGAAGGTTCTCCAGGGTCATGATCATTGCCTCTCTGCTTCGGGACGGCGGCCGATTCCGTGACCGCCGGGGACGTTGTCCACGCTAGAAGCGCGACACCCGCCCCCACATCCACCGCCGGGACGTTCCCTCCCATGCCTTCGACGGCGCGATCGCGGCTCGCCGTGTCGCCATGGTCGATGCGCGGTACCGACTTTCGTCGGGGGTGTGCCCCAAGGCCTGGCCCGAAGAACCCGGGAGGGCCTCGTTCAGGGCCGGTGATCGCGGGCCGATCACCCGCCGGGAGACGGGCCCTTACCCCGCTTTCCCTGGTGGTTGACCGAACCATGTCGTCAAAGAGTGGACATCGGTGAACCATTGAACACGGGATCGGCGTTCACGAGACTTGCCCAGGCACGCTGTTGAGCTCCTGATGGCAGCCCTTGGCAGGCGGAACCGTTGTTCCCCCTCCCTGGAGAACGGCGCACGTACCGGCGCGGACCCACTCGCCCCTGCCGGTCCGTCGTGTCGGAGGGCGGGAAGCCACAGGTCGAAAGCACGGGTGCCTTCTGGGGCGGTCGCCGGACGCGCCCTTGGAGGAGCGAGACAATGAGCCCCTGGAGCCGCACATGAGCGCACCGCGATCGCCGCGTAAACGTTGGTGGGATTCGCAGGACATGCGGGTCACCGCAGCCGAGGGGCAGGCCTGGGACCTCTATGACTCCGTCTACCGGCACACCGAGTTCGACGCGGGTGTCCTCCAGGAGTACCGCTCCGAGCGACTGGCCGAGCTGCGCGAGCGGGCCCGTTCGACGGCCGCCTACCGTGAGGTCGACGACGAGTGGCCGAGCACCGCGACGGTGACCCGCAAGTCGGACTTCGTCCGGCGGATGGAGGACTATCGCACCGGTGAGGTCGATCCTCTCGACGTCATTCGCGTGCGCACCTCTGGAACGACCGGCAGGCCCGCGGTGTTCGAGCACTCCGAGGAGCACCTGGTACACGCCGCCGCGAGCAGGCTGCGGACGTTCGACGCCTATGGCATCGGTGTCTCCGACCGCATTCTGCGGATCTCCGGTAACCCCGCACACCCCCTCGTGGACTTTCCCAGCAAGGCCGGGGGAGGGAGCATGATCCGCCTGAACGCCGGCCTCATCGACCGGGAGAACGCGGAGTACGTCTCGCGGTTGCTGCGCGACTACGCGGCCCCGGTCCTGTGGGCCCAGCCCATGGAACTGTTGCTGTTCGCGGGCAAACTACGCGAGCACCTGTCGGCTTTCCCCGCTCCTTCGAGGGTGTTGTCGCACGGCGACTCCCTCGACGAGGGGGCGCGCCGGGTCTGCGCCGAGATCTTCCAGGAACGTCCGCTGGACCTGTACGGGCTCCAGGAGTTCGGGATGATCGCCTGGGAGTGCCCGGAGGCCGCGGGCACCTACCACGTCAACGACGAAAAGGTCGTGGTGGAGACGGACCACGACGGAGCACTGCTCATCACGAATCTGGTCAACCGGGCCTCGGTCATGGCGCGCTACCGCCCTGAGGACCGAGGCACCCTCGTATCGGAGCGGTGCCCCTGCGGCCGGGTCCTGTCCCGGATCTCGGGACTGGTCGGCAGACAGCGATCGTTCATCGCCACCGACGACGGCCGTTTCGTCAACGTCAAACAGGTCGAGCTGTACCTGGATTCGCTGTCGCTCTCCCGGTGGCGGGTCGTGCAGACCCGGGCCGGAGAACTGGACGTCCTCTGCACCCTGGAGACGGAGCTCCCCCTCCAACAGAAGGAGGAGATGTCCGAACGGATCGCCCGCGTCGCCGGTCAGCGGCGGGTGGGGGTGCGAGTGGTCCCGCTGGCCGAGATGATGACGGCCGCGGGCAAGTCTCCCCGGTTCGAACTCTTCGCCACACAGGCCTGGCTCGCACGGAGGGTGGGTGAGGATCATGACGGTGCCCTCTCCGGAGCCTGAACCCCGGTTCGTACCGCCCGTCGGCGGGGTTGCGCCCGTGGAGACCGCGTCCTCGGCTTCCCTGGTGTCGCTGGGCGCGCCCGTGCTCAGAACGGTCTGTGAGTCCACCGCACACGTGGTGCGGGACGAACTGGAAGACCTGGCGGACCGTCTCACCGCCGTCCTCCTCGACCGCGACGCACTGGGGGTGGCCGCTCCGCAGATCGGCGCATCGATCCGGATGGTCGTCCTCAACGCCGCCCACATGTGCCAGATCGCCGACCGGGTGGGGCACCGGGACGCCGTGATCCACCTCGACCCCTCGTGGGAGGCCGTGGCCGCGCAGGAACACGGTGTGCCCGAGTACGCGGCGGATTTCGAGGGTTGCCTCAGCGTGCCGCGTATATCCGGGGTCGTCGAGCGCAGCCGGTACGTCCGTTACCGGGCGACCACACCGGACGGTTCACGGGTGGACTGGTTCCTGCGCGGCCGCGCGGCCCGGGTCGTCCAGCACGAGGTCGACCACCTCGACGGTGTGCTCATCGTGGACAGGGCCCCCAGCCGCAGCCTGTGCACCTTTGGCTCCGTTGACCGCTTCTACCGCGGTGACGCGGAGGCCGCGGCCCGTGGGCTGGTGTTCTGATTGGTCCCTACCACCACCCGCAGATCGCCGAGACTGTCCCCCGGGACGGTGTTCCTGGTGTCCGCTCTGGTCAATTCGTGTGGCATGGGTATGTTCATGGCCGTTTCGATGATCCACTACACCGTGGGTCTGGGCCTGCCCATGGCGCAGGTCGGCGTGGTCATGTCCGTGTCCGTCGGGGTGAGCCTGGTCTGCGTCGTCCCGGTGTCGAGCCTGGCCGACCGGGTCGGTCCCCTTACCGCCCTCATCGCGCTGAACGCCTGGCAGGCGTGCGCGTTCGTGATCCTCACGGGTGTCGACGGCATCTTGGGGCTGGCGGTGGTGGCCACGATGACCGCGGTGGGTGGACGTGCCATCCCGCCGATCAACCAGGTGGTGGTGGCGGCTGTCCTCGGCCGTGAGGAACGTGTGTTGGTGATGGCCCGTGTGCGGGCCGCCCGCAACGCGGGCATGGCCGTCGGGAGCGGGATGACCGCCCTGGCGCTGGCATTCCTCGGGGAGGACGGGGCCGTTCTGCTGATCGGCACCTGTGCTTTGAGCTACCTGGTCAACTGTGCCGGGTTGTGGTGGATCAGAAGGTCGCATGACGTCTCCGCCACCGGCGGCCGGCGACGCAAGGCCCCTCCGGCGTTCCGGGACCCTGGGTACCTGACGCTCACCGCCCTCAACGGTCTGCTCGCCTTCCACATGACGGGCCTGGTCGTGGCCCTGCCCCTGTGGGCGCTCTCCCAGGGGGTCGAGCCCGAGATCACGGCGCTCTTCCTCGGGCTGAACACGGTACTGGTCGTAGGCCTCCAGGTCCGGCTCGGCCGCGGGATCGAGGGAGTGCCCCGGGCCGCGTCGGCGGTGGTGTGGGCGGCAGCGGCGCTGTCCTGCTCCTACCTGTTGTTCGGAGGTGCGGCCTGGACCTCCTCTTGGTGGACCGTCGCCCTGTTGTGCGCCGGAGTCGTGCTGCTGAGTATCGGCGAGATCGGCCAGACCACGTCGGCCTGGGTGGTCTCCTATGACCTCGCCCCGGAGGACGCCAGGTCCTCCTACCTGGCCGCCTTCTCCCTGGGAACCACGGGCCAGCAGTTGCTCGGCCCCCTCGCCTACACCTTCCTGATCATCCCGCTCGGGTTCTGGGCGTGGGTCGTGCTGGCGGCGATCACCCTGGCGGCGGCGTTCGCCTATCGGATCCTGGCGCTGCGCACGGCCAGGAGGAAGACCTTCCAGAACCCCGATCCGAACCAAGCGAAAGGATGACGAAGACATGGGATCCTTCCCTTCTCCCGAGCCGTACGAGACGGCCGAGCCCCGTACCGGTATCGGCTTCGGTCTGCACCACGTGCAGTTGGCCATCCCGCCGGGCAGCGAGAACGACTGCCGGACCTTCTACCTGGGCGACCTCGGGTTCACGGAGGTGGAGAAACCCCCGGTCCTGGCCGCCCGCGGCGGGTTGTGGGTACGCGCGGATTCCCTGGAGATCCACTTGGGAGTGGAGCAGGACTTCCGGCCCGCCCGCAAGGCTCACCCGGGAATCCTGGTCCGCGAGCTCGACGCCCTCGGCCGGCGACTAGGGGAGAGGGGGCACGCCGTGGCCTGGGACGACAAATTCCCCGGATACCGGCGTTTCTACGTCTTCGACAACGTGGGGAACCGTCTTGAGTTCATGTCCCGCGGTTGAGGCGCCACCGCTACCGGAACAGAGGAGGCGACGATGATCCGACTGCGGGACGTGGTGCACACCTCGGGCGTGGACGGGGCTCGCGGCGTTGTACTCCGCGGCGCCGACCTACAGGTGGACGAGGGCGTGACCTCTGTCATCAGGACCTTCGGCGCCGACGCGCGCCGGGCGGTGGTCGACCTGCTGCTGACGCGGCGCGCGCCCAGCTACGGGGAGGTGGACGTGGTGCGTCCGGTCATCGGCCCGGTGCGACTCCCCGAGGGGGCGCCGCCCAGCACGATCGTGATCGACGCCGAGGCGCGGCCGGGCATGCAGGCCGGGCGCCCTGGTGACACCGTGGTGGTGGTCACCGAGGGGACGGAGGCCCCGGGTGTGCCGGCAGGGGCTCCCAGGTGGGAGTTGCGGGGAGGTCGGTTCGTTCCCGGCGGGAGCACGGCCGAGGATCCCGGCGCCTTCGGCGCGCGAACCGCCGTTGACGCCCCGAACTCCGACGTCGGTCCCGGACGTTTCAGCCCCGAACGCCTACACGAGGCCGTGTACGCGACCCTGACCGGCCACCTGGTCGCACCGGGCATCGCGGACGAGGTCGCACGGGTGCTGGTCGACGCCGAGGTACGCGGCCACCGCTCCCACGGGGTCGCCCTGCTGCCCACCTACCTGCGCAGGATGCGCGAGGGGGGCATCCGTCCCGGAGTCGGCCCGGAGCGGACCGACCACGGTCCCACACGAGCCTCCTTCGACGCCGGCGGAGGTTTCGGACAGCCTGCGGCCTTCGAGGCCGCAGAGTGGTGCGCTCGCACCGCCGCCGCCCACGGGGTGGCCGTGGCCAACGTCCACTCCAACAACCACGTGGGCATGCTCGCCGCTTACCGCGGGCCCTTCCAACGGCACGGGGTGGTCGGGCTGATCCTCAACATCTCCGGCCCGTCCGTGGCGCCGCCCGGCGCCGCTCGGCCGACTCTCGGCAGCAACGCCGTCTGCCTGGTCACCCCGGTCTCCGAGGGAGCGTACGACGAACCGTTCTGCATCGACTACGCCACCGGCGTGGTGGCGGCCGGGAAGATCCGCGACGCCGGAAACCGGGGCGCGGAGGTCCCACCGGACTGGCTGACCGGACCGGACGGGAAACCGGCCACCGACCCCTCCCTGCTGGACCAGGGCGGGTCCATTCCGGTCTTCGGCGGTCACAAGGGCCTGTGCACCACCCTCATAGTGGAGATCCTCGCCGGCGCCCTGGCCGGGAACACGGTCAGCCCGCACGTCGCCAAACAACGCAAGGAACCGGGTCGCGTGATGGGATGCTCCCAGCTCTTCCTGGGTTTGTCCGCCGACACCTTCGGGGCGGACACCGGTGCGGCCGTGGCCTCGCTTGAGGAAGCCGTCCTGCGGGGCCACGACGGGGCGGTGCCGGACGGCCACTGGTTCCCCGACCAGATGGAGCGGGCCCACGAGGCCGCCGTCCGAGAGGAGGGGATCCTGGTCCCCGACCAGGTGCTGGGGGAACTGGGTTGGCACACGCCCCCCGAAACGGCGGTGGCCGGGGCGTGAGTACGCGATCCCCGCGGGTCGGGGGTGCTCCGGGATGGCCGCTGGTCCTGTACTTCCACCATGTGCACCCCCGGGTCGACCACTACACGGCGCTGACCGAGGACGCGTTCCGACGCGCCCTCGACACGGTGCTGACCCACTTCGGTCCGGCACTGGACCCGGCCCTGGTGGGACCGAGGATCGCACCGCCCGACGCCCCGACCGTGCTGTTCACGTTCGATGACGGGTACCGGGACAACCTGTCCCGGGCGGCTCCCCTGCTCGCGGAGTTCGGGGTCGGCGCCGCGCTGTTCTGCGTCACCGACAGGATCGACGAGGCCTCCTCGCTCACCGATGGGGTACGTGCCCGACTGGCCCCGCGCCGGACCTACCTCGACTGGGCGGAGACGGCCCGTATGGCCGGCCTGGGCCACACGGTGGGCGCGCACACGCGCACGCATCCCCACCTGACCGAGCTCACCCGTGCCCAGGCCGAGCGGGAGGTGGCCGGTTCCTTCGATCGGATCACGGCGGTGCTCGGCCGACACCCCCGCTCCTTCGCCTATCCCTACGGGGAGGTCGCCCACAGCTCCGTGCTGCCCGACTCCGTCCTCGGCTTCGGAACCGTCAAGTCCCCGGCGCGCCCCTGGGACCGTGCCCCGCACGAGATCCGGCGGACCTACCTACCCACCGACCTGCCGGAGATGTGGGTCTCCCTCGCCGAGGATTGGAAACGCCAATGGTACGGATAACAGTGATCGTCCCGAGCAAGGACCGTGAGGAGGACCTGGCCCGCTGTCTTTCCGGCCTGGCGGAGTCCGCCCACGAACTGGACCCGGGCGTGGGCCGGCTCGTCGAGGCCATCGTCGTGGACGACGGCTCGTCCTCCCCCTACCCTGACGCTCCGCCCGTCACCGTCGGGGCGCCCGTGCGCGTGCTCCGCAACGAGATCGCTGTGGGCGCCTCCCGGAGCAGGGACATCGCCGCAGCGCAGGCCCGGGGGGAGGTGCTGGCCTTCCTCGACGACGACGCCGTACCGCGCGGTGACTGGTTGACGGTCATCGCCGAGAGCATGCGCGACGGCGCCGTCGCCATCACCGGCCGGGTGCTCCCCTTCGACCTCGGACTGCTCTCCCGTGCCCGCCAGGCGAGGTACGACCTGCGGTACGCGAACCTGCGCCCGGGCGACCCGGTCGACTTCTTCGCCGGAGGCAACAGTGCCGTGATGACCGATGATTTCACCGGGGCCGGGGGGTTCGGTTCGACCGGGAGTGGAAGTGACAACGTCCTGGTGGACAAGCTCCGCGAACGGGCGCACGAGGTCCGTTTCGAGCCTTCCCTCGTCATCGCCCACCGGAACGGCAAGGGGTGGGGCCCCGCGATCACCGCAGCCTGGGGCGCGGGCCGGACGGCGGGACGGACCGGGGGCCGCCGTCGGATCCTGGGACGCATCAGGTCCAGCCGTGTGGGGGCCGACCCCATGGTGCGAATGGCCAACACGGCCCTGGGCACCGTGCACGCACTCGGTGCCGCCTTCGCTCGGTCCGCCCCCGATACGAATCCCGTCACGAACGGAACGGATCACCACACGCAGCACAGGACAGGAGACGCCCATGGCCTTGCGACCAACCCCCTCCAACACTCCTGACCCCATCGCTCCGACGACCCTGAAGGTCGGGGTGATAGGGCTGCTCGGTTCGAGCGGACGCCAGCACGCCGAAGTCCTCGATGGATCCGGCGGCGCCACCCTCCTGGCCGGAACGGACACGAGGGCGTCCGCCGCCCCGAGCGGCACCCCGGAGGACGGGCCCGAACTACGGCCGTTGCGCGAGCTCCTCGACGACCCCCGCGTCAACGCCGTGGCGTTGTGCGTGCCCCCGGGCGAACGCGGCTCCCTCGCCCACCAGGTCTTGGACGCGGGCCGGCACCTGGTGATGGAGAAACCCGTGGCACGGACCCTTGAGGAGTTCGACACCCTGATCGGGCACGCCGAGGCCTCCTCGCTCACCGTCGCGGTGATGCTCCAGCACCGGCACGCCTTGCCCGAGGCCGTGTTCGAGAACGACTTCGGACCGGCCCGGGCGGAACTGATCGTTTCCCGACCCCGCCCTCCCGAGCACTACCGGAACGGTTGGCGGGCGGACCCCGCCACCTCCTGGGGCGGGGTGGTCACTCACCTCGGCATCCACTACCTCGATCTGGCCTGCCTCCTTTTGGGGGCGCCCCGTTCGGTGAGGGTGGAGGAGACGCGGTACGCGGCGCCGGGAGTGGAGACCACCCTGTCCGCGGGAGTGGAGTTCGAGAACGGTCACCGCCTGCGCGTACTCATCACCAGCGACGCCGACCACCGGATGGAGCGGCTCACCCTCCTGGGGCGACAGGACTGGCTGGAGGTGCGCGACGGGTCGGTCCGGGGAAGAATCGGGGGGAGTGATGTGCGGTCCGAACGGCGTCCCGTGCACGAGCTGCGTTCCCTGGTCTACCGCGAGTTCGTCGGCGCGATACTGAACGGGCGCCCGATGGGTCTGTCGTCGATGCGGCGGGCCAGGGACACCACCGCCCTGTTGGAGATGCTTCGCGACGTCATCGAGACCGGGGGAACACCATGAGCCCCGCGTGCTCCGTCCACATCGGGGTCAGTACCGGTTCCTTGCCACGGGCCCGCGCCCCGGAACTCGTCGCCCGCGCCAGGAAGTCACATTCGACCTGCGTCGACGTCCGAGTGGGGAAGGGGCACCTGTGGGAGGGCGACGGGATCGCCCTTGGGCTGGACACCGTTGCCGAGAGCGGGCTCCACACGGCTTTCGTCGGCCTGGGCGCCCACCTGGGCGACGGCACCCCCAAGGACGTTCCCCGGGAGATCGGCGACCGGAACCTGCCGGTCAAGGTCTTCTGTGTGGAGGACCCGGACGGCCCGGAGGTCGAGGCCGACCTCGTACGGCTCCGTGCCACGGCTCCGGAGGTGTGGGTCGAGACCCATGCCGGGGGACCACCGATTCCCCGCCTCCTGGGCCTGTGCGAGGAACTGGGGCTCGGGCTGGTCGTGGACACGCTGGGATTGTTCCGATCGCCCGGGGGCAGGCGCGCCCCGGATCGCCGTCTCGCCTCCTTCACCCGGGCGATCCAGGTCAAGGGGTTCGACGGGACGACCCACCGGCACCGTCCCTTGGACGAACACGATCTAGAACCCTTGTACGAGCTGTACGCCGCGGGTTGCACCGCCCCCTGGGTGACGGTGGAGTCCCGGGCCGGGGCACTGGAGGACGACGTGCGAACACTGAAGGGGTTCCTGCGGTCGACGGTCGGCGCGCGTATCGCCCAGAGCACGGAGGAGCCGGCGCGGGGGAACCGGGAAGGGGACACGGTATGAGACTGGCCGTCATCGGCGACGAGATCTCTCAGGACCCGGCGGTGGTGGCGGACCTCGCCGTCCGGCACGGGTTCCCGGGGGTGGAGATACGTTCGGCGTGGGGCTGCGCACCCCACCTGATGAGCGACGGACAACTGCGCGAGGTGGCGCGGGTGCTGCGTGGGCAAGGCCGTGAGGTCGCCGGTTTCGCCTCCCCCGTCTTCAAGCACGCCCTGCCCGTCACCGACCGGGAGTTCGAGGAGGCTTCCCGGCTGTTGCACGAGTGTCTGCGGCGCGCGGAGCTGATCGGGGCGCCCACCATGCGGATCTTCGCCTTCTATCGGGACGGCGACCCGGACCCCGTCGTGGCCGGCCACGCGGCTCGGAGGCTCCTGGACGGGGTTCCTCCACGGGTACCCCTGGTGGTGGAGACCGGCACCAGGACCAACACCCCCTCCGTCCGGCACCTGCTGGAGTTCCTAGAGGTACTGGACCGCCCCGACATCGGGGTGTTGTGGGACCCGGGCAACAGTGTGTTCAGCGGGTGGGAACCCTCCCCCTTCCCCCGGGAGTACGAAGCGGTGCGCGACCTGATCCGGCACGTCCACGTCAAGGACCCCGCCGGCCAGGACTCCTACGTGAGGTTGGGGGAGGGCGACCTCGCCTGGACCGAGATCCTGGGTCGGTTGGCCGAGGACGACTTCGAGGGCTATGTCAGCCTGGAGACCCACTGGCGGACAGACCGTATCTTGACCGCCGGAGAACGTGACGAGCCCTGGGGCGAGGGCTTTTCCACCGGTGGTGCCGAGGCCAGTGCGGTGTGCATGGAACTCCTCTCGGAGTGGTACCACCGTGCAACGGCAACGGCAACGGCAACGGACGGTGCGGGGCGGTGACGGTGCGGGAAGAGCGCCCGGTACTCCTCGTCGGCGCCCAGCGTTCCGGCACAACGGGGCTGGCCTCCGTCCTCGAACGGGCCTTCGCTCGGAGCGGCGGAAGCTTCACGATCAACGGACGCCTTCCCTACCTGCTGGACCGCTGGTGCCGGGCTCGGGATCTGGCAGGCCGACACCTGCGCGCGGAGGAGATCCTGTGCGCCCTCCACCGGAAACCCCCCTACGGTGACGGGGCCCGGGCATGGACCGAGCAGGTAGGTAAGGTCCTGGCCAGGGCATCGTCCGAGGTCGCGTCGGGTTCGTGGAAGGATCCCGACGAACTCTGCCGGTGGATCGTTCGGGAGAGTTACGGGTCGGTACAGCGGGTCGGGGACAAGTACAACGAGTACCTCCTCGACCTTTCCGTGCCCCGGCGCATGTTCGACGACCCACTCATCGTCCTCCTTGTCCGCGACCCCTCCGAGGTCGCGGACTCGGTACTGGCCTGGCGTGGAGATCGCCCCTGGCGGCCCCGGACCCGCGAGGACGCCCTGGACAAGTGGGCGGCCTGGCACGAGCCGCTGATGGAGGACCCGCTCTTTCAGGACACCTCCAGGTTGTACGTGGCCGACTACGCGCGGGTCTGTGACGGCGGACTCACGGGACTCGGCGCCTTCCTGGGCTTGGACCTGGACCCCTACACGGACCTCCTGAACCGGTCGCCGCGCTCTGCGACCGGGAAGCTTCCCCCTCCGGTCGGTGATCTCTGGGATCGGCTTCAGGCGAGGGCGATGGTCGGTTCGGACGCGTGATCGGGCAGGCCCCCTGATACCGACCGTCGTGCTGTGCCCGGAACCAGGGGGCACGCCGACGCCTTCGTGCTGCCCCCATCAGGCCCGGACCGCCCGGGGGAACCGCGCCGGATGTCCTGAGTATGACGTCCGAGAATAGCCATGGAGGATGCATTGACCCTGGATCCGGGGCTTGTCATATTTGACTCGCCAAGAGAGGGAAACACCGAATGGTATTACCTTCCCGTGAACAGATGTCGAGAAGGAGGTGTGACAATGGAGATGGAGCTCGCCGAGGCCGGTATCATCTAATGATCGGTCATGAGTAAGAGGTGGGACCCCTATAGGGGTTCCACCTCCCCCTCTTTTTCGGGTAGGGGTTCGAGAAGGTTCTTTGGGTGTCGATTTCGATTGAAACCGGGTGCCCGATTTCTGTCTTGACCGGGCCATCCTCCAGACCTATTATGGTCCGCCATGAGTGAAAGAGTCATCGAGGCTGCCGATTTCTTCCTGGAGGAGTCCTATCTCTCCGTCTACCAATGGGCGATCCAAAACGGGCAAGTGGACGCCCGATCATTAGCCCGGGAATTCGATTTCGATCTCGACACCGCGGTATCCGTTGTCGAGGCGCTCCGGGACCGGAACTTCCTCTACCTCGACGGCGCCACTCTCCGTCCGCACAGCCCCGCGGTCGCCATGGCGCACGTGGTGGGGCCGATTGAGGCCGAGGTTCAACACTGCCGTCTCCGACTCTCCGAGATACGCTCCAAACTCTCCCACGCGGCCCGGCTGTCGGACGTGCCTGTGTCCGGGACGACCGGGATGGAGATCATCGGTGACCTCCACGCGGTCCGCTCCGAGGTGACCCGGCTGACCGAGGAGGTGGAGAAGGAGATCACGGTCATGCACCCCGCCGTCCCGTCCGAGAGGATCGCGGTCGAGGGGAGCCTGCGCACGGAGCAAGCCCTGCGGCGCGGTGTCTCGGTCCGCTCGCTCTACTCCCACGCCTGTCTGGGCCACCGGTACATGCACAAGTACCTGGACGAGATGACGGGGTTGGGCATGGAGGTCAGAACCAACACGGGCATTCCCAACCAGGTCATCGTCTTCGACGGAGAGACCGCGCTTGTGTCGACCGGCGCTCCCGAAGAGGGCGGCGGCGCGTTGGTGCTCCGCCAACGCGAGCTCATCGGGGTCCTGCACTGCTTCTGGGAGGCTCTTTGGGACACAGGGGCCCCCTATTCCACGGTGCAGGAGAGCCGTTATGAGGACACCAAACAACGCATCCGGGCGGACATCCTGCGGATGTTGGAGGCCGGCCTCTCCGACAGGGAGATCGCGCAGCGGCTCAGTGTCTCCGTCCGAACACTCGGCCGCCATATCTCCGAGTTGTACGAGGACCTGGGCGTTCGCAGCCGCTTCCAGATGGGTAGCCGGGCACGGCAACTGGGGTGGCTGGAAGGGACCGGGATCGTGTCGTCGGCGCTGATCTGACCCCCGGGCGCGGCAGAGCCGTCTCCTTACCGAGCAGGCGAACGATGTCGGCGGTCCGTTCCACATCCCGGCCGGGATCCAGGTCGGCCAGGAGCCGTCCGTCGCAGGGGCGCTCGCGGTTCCGGGTCGACATGCCGTGAGGTGTTCACCATCGCCTGTTCGTCGGGTTTTTCGGCGAATAGGATTCCCACGTCGTAGCTCGACGAAAATCTCCCCTTCGCCACAGAGGCGCCCGGGCTCGTCCGTTTCGACCATGGGTTTCGTCACCTTTGGTAGGCGGCCATGGTCATATCGTCACCGAGCATCCGACCGTGCCTCCTTTTTCGAGAGTGCCCGCCTCGGCCCGCTGCGCGCGTTGGGGCGCGCCCTTATCCAGGCGTAGTAGGGGGAGCGGGCCAGACCCGGAATCCGGCACAGCCGCCGGACGCCAAAGACGAAACCGAAGCGGCTCACGGTTTCGTCTCCTGCGCGAAATAGGCGGCTGCCTTGCGCAGGATCTCGCCGTTGATGCCGAGTCCGGCGACCCGGGTGCGGAGCCGTCTGTTGACGTCCCGGTCCCGAACTCCGGAGCACGAACGGAGCACGCGAACCGGGGAGGCGTCCGATGGTAGAGGGCGAGGTTCCCGGACGATTGCTCGTAATTCCCACGCGGGCG
The DNA here is from genome assembly GCF_053615935.1 of Nocardiopsis sp. NPDC055879. Taxonomy (NCBI): domain Bacteria; kingdom Bacillati; phylum Actinomycetota; class Actinomycetes; order Streptosporangiales; family Nocardiopsidaceae; genus Nocardiopsis; species Nocardiopsis sp. NPDC055879. The sequence continues at coordinate 28,709 of NZ_JBSHCT010000003.1, read as the reverse complement.
TGCTCCCTGCGGGTCTTGTGCCGGTCAGGCCTCGAAGAGGGGTTGTCCGATGAATTCTCCTTCCCCGCAGCCCGGGGGTATGGCGAAGACCGCTGAGCCGATGTGGGTGATCCATTCATTGAGCAGGTCGAGTTCGTCCAAGCGGCGCTGGATCGGGACGAACTGCCTTTCCGGGTCCTGCTGGTAGCAGGCGAACAACAGCCCGGCGTCGCCCTCGGTGCCGGACTCGTAGTTGTAGGCCCGGCGGAAGATCCTCTCGCCGGGGTCTTCGGAGCGGGCTCGGCGGATGTGGGCATACTCGGCGATCACCGGGAACCCCAGCGGGGTCACGGCGTCCAGATCCGGTTCGTCGTGCTCGTTCTCACCGGTGAGAGGCGCCCCGTTGTCGAGGCGGCGACCCACGGAGTCCTCGCGGCCTGGACGATCGAGACGGTCCCACTCGTCCAGGTCCATGGAGATACGGCGCAGGACCAGGGCGGTACCGCCGCGGAGCCAACCCGGGGCGTCCTCCCCGCACCAGACCAGTGGGTCGAAGTCGTCGTCGGGTGGCTCGGGGTTCACGGTGCCGTCGACCTGCCCCATGAGGTTGCGCATGGTCGTACCTTCGGGTTCGGTTCCGTGGGAACGGCGGAAGCCGTCCTGGGACCAGCGCACCGTGGCGAAGGCCCGGGTGTCCTTGATCAGCATCCGGGCGGCATGGGAGAGGGTGAGCGGGTCATCGCAGCACACCTGGAGCAGGAGGTCCCCATGAGACCAGCGGTCCTGCAACCGGTCGGTCTCGAAGTCCGGCAATGGCCCCAACCATGGGGGGAGTGACCGCGGGTCGACCCGTTCGACCAGCCCTGGTCCGAAGCCCAGGGTGATGGTCAACCCGGCAGGGGAGAGCGCGAGTTCGGGTTCGGTGTCGGCCAGGGCGGATCGGCCCTGGGTGAGCCGGGTGGCGTCATCGGTGAGCAGGGACAGCAGTCGGCGCACGCCGTCGGCGTCGACGTCCCGATCCAGGTCGAAGCCGATGAACCGGGCATGCGCCTGGGGTGGGGTCGTGATCCCCGCCTGGTGCGTGCCGTGGAAGGGGTGGGTGCGGTCACCGTGCACCGGTTCCACATCGGGCGCGGCCTCCTCGGAGGGGCGCAGGGAACGGACCAGGGCGTCACCGCCGCTGAGGGCCACCGCGCCCGCGCCGGCGGCCGCGGCACCGCCCAGCAGGACACTTCGGCGTGAGGGACGGGAGGTGTCTTCGGTGGACTCCGGCATCAGTGTTCCTCGTCCTGCCCGGTGTCCCCATGGTCGCCGTGGTCGCCGTGGTCTTCGGAGTCTCCGTGGCCCTCATGGTCATCGTCGTAGTTCTCGTTGGCTCCCTCGAAATCCTTCACCGGAGCGGTGAACTCCTGAGTGGAGCCGTCCTCGAACTCCAGGGTGATGGTGACCTCCACACCGGGTTCCAGGTCTTCGGTCAGACCCATGATCATGATGTGGTCGGCTCCGGGAGACAACTCGTGCTCGGCCCCGGCGGCCACGGAGAACCCGCCGTCCTTCTCCTGCATGACCATGTTGCCGTCGTCCCCGCTGACGACCTCGTGGAGCTCCACCATGTCGGAGACCTCTTCGGCGTGGGCGGCGGCGATGGTCGCGTCCTGGTCGCCTTCGTTGGTCAGTACGCCGAAGGCGGCGGTCATCCCCTCGTCGGCCGCGGCGGCCTTGACCCAGGGGTCGGAGACGGTGATCGCTTCGGCTTGGAGGGCTGACTCCTCTTCCTCCGAGGGTGAGGCGGAGGAGCACGCTCCGAGGAACAGCGCGGCGCCGACGGCGGCCGGGAACAGAAGGAATCGGGTGGTCAGGGCGGTCATCGTGTTTCCGTTTCTTCTGGGGTGTGCTGCGTCGCAGGTCGACGCTCTTGACCGTTCGTGCGTCGCACGCGCAGGGCGCCCGCGTACAAAACGAGTCCGACCAGGGCTCCGATCAGTGCGAGTAACGCACTGCGCAGAAGACCGTTGGCGATTGCGCGCTCCCCCGCCTCACCGGAGGCGACCTCTTCGTCCTCGTCGGGCTCCTCTGCCGGAGCCGCGTCCAGAGACGGTGGCGGGGGCCCGCCCTCTCCCACGTGGAAGGTGAAGGTTCCGCTGATGGGGTGGCCGTCGCCGGAGACGACGCGCCAGCGCACCGCGTATCCGCCGTCCGTCAACTCGCCGAGCGGTTCGACACTGACGTCCGTGCCGTCGACCAGCGGCTCGGTCGTGTCCACGGTCTCGGCCTCAGAGTCCAGGACGACCACCGTGGTGGAGACGTCCATCACCTCCCCGCTGAAGTTCAGGACGATCTCTCGCGGTGAGGAGCCCAGACGCTGCTCGTCCTCAGGGCTGGAGGAGAGCAGGGTGTCGTGGGCGAACGCCGGTGCCGGTGTGAGCAGCACGAGGGCGGCGATAGCACCGAGTAGGCGTGGGATGCCCCGCATGAAACCTCCTGGACGATTGCGACGGGACGGTCTTCATCAAGAGAAGTCGTCCAAGAGGCGAAGGTGGTTCCCGGTGGCTTTTCGACATCGCCCCGGGCATCCGTTCACCGCGTGGGTCAAACCCGCAGACCGGTTCCCTGGCCGGAGGAGACGGCTCTGTGGCGTTCACGGTGGATCGGCGCCGACGGACCGGAGGGCTCCCCTTGGCCCATCGCCCCGGTTCCGAACCATCGATCGAGAGATGGTCGGAGACGGCCGCCTCACGCAATGACAGTCGTCTCGGAGAGTGGAGTGGGTCCCCCTCTTGGCATCCTCGGCTCTCTTTGGTACTCACTCGTGGCGGTGCGCTGTGGTCGGCGGGAACTTCGGGGCCTTCGAGGGCGACTGGTGAGGTAACGGACATCGGCGAGTGCTTTTCGACGGACCGAAGGCCGTTTCCCAGATGCCCAACCGAGGAACCCACGACCATGGCAGACACCACCCCACCACCCGACACCGCGCAGGCGCGGCCCAACACATGGGCACTCCTGCGACCCCTGATCCTGCGCCTGCACTTCTACGCCGGTGTCTTCGTCGCGCCCTTCATCCTGGTCGCCGCGGTCTCCGGGCTGTTGTACGTATGGACTCCGCAGTTGGAACAGGCCCTGTACACCGACCAATTGCACGTGGAACAGCAGGGCGAACCGATCACGCTCCAGGAACAGGTGTTGATCGCCCAGGAGGAGTTGCCCACGGGTGAGCTGAACGCGGTGCGTCCGGCCACGACCGCGACCGATTCGACCCGGGTGCTGTTCGACCTGCCAGAGCTTGGGGAGAGCCACCGGATGGCGGTCTTCGTCGACCCCTACGACGGTGACGTCCTGGGGGTGATGGAGTCCTACGGAACCAGTGGCGCACTGCCCGCACGGACCTGGATCGACCTGTTGCATCGAACCCTGCACCTGGGGGACGTCGGTCGTCTGTACAGCGAACTCGCGGCCAGTTGGCTCTGGGCCGTGGCCGCTGGTGGAGCCGTGATGTGGATAGCCCGAAACCGGCGCCGACGTGGGCTTCGCCGGGCGCTCGTACCCCAGGTCACCTCGTCGAGGGGCCGTGCCCGCTCCCTGTCGGTTCACGGGACCATCGGTCTGTGGGCGCTGATCGGCTTGTTCTTTCTCTCGGCGACCGGGCTCACCTGGTCTCAGCACGCCGGAACCAACATCACCGAACTCAGGGAACGGCTGGCCTGGACCACACCTTCGGTCTCCATCGAGGCGATCCCACAAACGCCCGGGGTCGATCTGGGGATCGACCGCGCGCTCGACACGGCACGTGATCACGGCTTGGACGGTCTGGTGGAGGTGGCCGTGCCACAGGACAGCACCTCCCTGTACACGGTGACCCAGATCGATCGGAGCTGGCCCTCCAGCGTGGAGGCGGTGGCCATCGCTCCGGACACCGGAGAGGTCACCGACACGGTGCGCTTCGAGGACTACTCCCTGATGGCCAAGCTGAGCCGGTGGGGGATCGACGCCCACATGGGGGTCCTCTTCGGGGTGCCGAACCAGATCGTGCTCACGGCTTTGGCGCTCGCTCTGATCACCGTGGTGGGCCTGGGATATCGGATGTGGTGGCAGCGGCGACCGACCCGGTCGAGCGCGTGGAGTCTGGGCCGCCCCTATCCCCGGGGGAGCTTTCGTGTGTTGCCCTGGTGGCTGAAGGGTGTCGTGATCGCCGTTGTTGTCGGGGTCGGCTGGGCTCTGCCCCTGCTGGGGCTCTCGCTCGTCGTGTTCCTCCTGGTGGATCTTGCCGTCGGCGCCTACCACCGTCGGCGAGGCTCCACAGGAACCCCGACCGGGGATGCGCCGGCCTCGGTCGAATCGAAAGTGTAGGTCTCTCCGCGAAGGCGGGGGTGGAACCGAAACCCGGTTCCACCCCGCGTCGTTGTGCCCCATGCGCCAAGGTGCGCGCCCGGGACGGAGCCGACTGAAGAGCACGAAGTCGGCGTCGGCGACGGCGGCCGGATCCGAGGTCACGGGCGGCGTCCCGGGCCGCGGAGTGCGCACCGGGACCGTCCACGGCGATCATCCCGCTGATGTTCCGGCGCAGACCCAGAACGGCGCGCAGCGGGGTGGACGTCGGGGGTTTTCGCTCGGGCACGGCCGACGATCACGTTCGGTGCTCCGATGCGGCCTCGTGGAGCATGTCGGCCAGGTCCCGCCTGCCGCGGGCGACCCGCGAACGGACGGTTCCTATCGGTGCTCCGGTCAGGGCCGCGGCCTCGGCGTAGGGCAGGCCGCAGATCTGGGTGAGGGTGAAGGCGGTACGCCGTTCCTCGGTCAGGTGACAGACCAGCGATAGGAGAGCCAGGTGCTCGTCGAATCGGCCCACGGCGGCCATGTCCCTGCTCCGTAGGGCGTGTTCCAAGGGTTCGCAGACCGGCCGACGGCGCTCGGCGCGGTATCGGTCGGCCACGGTGTGTCGGGCGACGGAGAACAACCACACCAGGATCGGTGCGCGACCGGTGTAACGGGACAGCCCGGTCAGGGCACGGGTGAAGGTCTCCTGGGTCAGGTCCTCGACCCAAGTGGCGTCGACGCGCACGGCGATGAACCGCGCCACGTCCGCACGGGTTCGGGTGAACAGCGTGTCCAACGCTCCGGGTACTCCTGCTCGGGCCCGTAGGGCCAGCACGGTCAGCTCGTGGTCCTTCGAATCGCGTTCGTCCACTGGAGAGGGAGAGCCGACCTGATTCGAGGCAGGGGAGATGGGGGTGGGTCGGGGGGAAGGCATACGGGTTCCTTCTGTCTTGCCCTCGTCGCACGACAAGGCCGATCCGCGACGGGACCGGCTCATCCGGTCGGTCCGGACAGGGCGCTGCGCGCTCGCATGGGCGATCAGCGGGGAAGGGGGAACGCACTCGGATGCGCGCATGGTGGAAGAAGCCGTATCGACGGCGCCTTCCGACCCGGTCCGTCACGAAGGGAAACAGGCAGGAGAGATGGCCCTCGACAAGCCGGCGCCGTCCGGGGCGGTACTCAGATGGTCACGGTGCTGGGCGGCCCGCGCAGAACGCGCACGTACCGCAGACAGGTACCGCGCGAGCCGGTGCCCCGCTCGTCTTTCGGTAGGGGTGATGCCGGTGCCCGGCGACGGGGAAGAACTCCGATGACGACGAGGAGGAGGCCGACGGTCGCCATCGCCATGAAACGCAGGAAGGCGAAGAGCCGCGTTTCCCCGGCCCCCAACCACCAGGCGCTGAGCACGGCCACCAGGACGTGAGCGGCCGGCATCGTCCAGGTCGGTGCGGATGCGGCGGCCTCGGTAGAGATCTGGTGGTGTCCACCGCCGGAGGAGGTGTAGCCGTAGGTGAGGTGGAGGGCCAGTTGGCTCCACAACATCCATGCGATGAGCGTGCCTCGGCTCTGCGGCCGGTTCGAGGCGGCCCAGGCGATCCCGAACACGAGCACCATGCCCAGGAGCAGACCACCGAGGGGGACCTCGTCCCCCGAACTCGAGCGATGGGAGTGTGCGGACACAGTGGCGCACACCAGGGTGAACATCCCGGCGCGTAACAGGCGGCACGGTTGTCGGTCGGTCATCGCACACGTATCGTGCCACTCGGTGACGATCGGGCCAAGAGTGGTTCTGGCTCGAACTTCTCAGCCGCCCTCATTCAGCGTCGCGGGAGAAACCGAGGCGAGTTCGGCCCGCCGAGGACCGTCCCGGGAACGAAGTCTCGGCGGCGAGGGCAAGGCCCCACCGCCGATTCCTGGCCGATCAGCTGCCGCAGGGCGTCGCGGTCGACCTTCCCGGCGGGGTCGATCGGCGATCCTGAGCACCATCGAACACGCTGACCACCCCCGACCCGGACGTGGGACCGAATCAGAGAACTTCTCCGTGTTTCTCCGATCTTCGATGGCCGGAAAGGGTGAGCGGGGGTGCCGACGGGTTCCCCGGACGTCCCGTCATGTGACTCGGCTCGCGTCATACTCTCTCGCTCCCTCCCGTCGAGGGTCGGCCGCCGCACGGTCTGCGGTCGGGGCCGATGAGGAAGGACCGAGGGGGCGTTCGGGACCGCGCTTGCCCGAACACCCCCATGAAATCCGACCATCGTCCACACACCTGTTCCGGTGGCCGCATGCGGTGGACCGAGGTGACCGCGGTGCCGCGACCGGGCTGGTGGAGCAGACCGGATCTCGGATCGATTCGAGTGTGTCCAGCGGCGGAGGCTCCGTGTTTCCTCGATGCCGCGGGATTCGGTACACCGGACCGTCCTCTGTGGCGAGCGCAACCGAACGCTCACAGTAGAAGTCGTCCCTGTCGGTGAAGAGGTTCCCGACCAACGGAAGTTTTCCCGGACTTCGTTGGTCGGCATCGCCGTGGTGCCCATCCCTGTCCGTGTGCGGGGCCTTCCGGGTCCAGGATCAGGAGGCCCAAGAGTTCCACGGCCAGGGGCCGGAGCCCGTACAGGAACACCGTCCCTCCCCGTGGTGAGCCCACGAGAACGGCCGTGCGCAGCCGCCGTAGACGATGGGAGGCCAGGTTCTGCCGGATCGAGCAGATCCACGTCAGAGCGCTGACGCGGAACTCGTCGCCTCCGCGATGGCTTGCGCGCGGAAGCGCTACCCGGCGGTTGTTCAGTGGTGCCCCCCGTGCCCGTGATCCGTGTCGTCGTGACCGTCACCGCTGCCCAGCGGCTCGACCGGTACATCGAACTCGACCACCGCACCGCTGCCGAACCCAAGGGTCACGGAGATCTCCTCTCCCGGTTCGAGTGGAGCGTCGATGTCATTGATCATGATGTGGTGACCGCCGTCCACGAGCTCGGTCGACCCTCCCGCGGGAAGGGGGATCTCCTCGACCACCCGCATCTGCGCGGCCCCCGATTCCGTGGTCTCGGTACTGCACAGGTCGGCGTCCTCCGAGGCGCTCGTGGACACGTCCACGATCGGGTCGTCGGACTCGGAGGTGTTGTGCGCCCGTAGATAGAGCACGCCGACCTCGGGATTGGCCGGTTCGGGGATCCACGCCTCGGTGATCCGGATATGTTCCTGTTCGGCTTGGCCCCTGTCACTGTGCTCAGATCCCTGGGCTTGGACCTCGTCGGGTGCACCACACGCGGTCAGCCCCGCAACGAAAAGGGACGCCGTGGCGAGCGCGACAGCCCAGCGGCCGCCGGTGAAGGTGTGACCGTTCATGTGTCTTCCGTTTCTGCGGGAGCATCTCTTCTCCCCTATCCAGTCGTTCGCACGCGGTCCGAAGTTCCGGACGAGGGGCCACTCACCGAACAACTCCTGACCGAGCCGGGCCTCCCGGTCTTCGAGCGGCGGGATCGCGAAGAGCCGCGCCGCCGACCGGGCCGACGGTGGCGCGGGCGGTCGGACCGGTCGGTAAGGCCAAGCCCAGAGCCGCCAGGAGCGTTTTCGTCGCGGTCACGTGGTTCACGTCGGGTCTCGCTCTCACGTCGGGTACGGGAAGGTGTTCACTCCGCGGCACGGAGCATCTCGATCAGGTGCTGTCTGGCGCGTGCCACCCGTGAGCGCACCGTCCCCACCGGGACCTTGAGCAGTTCGGCCGCCTCGGCGTAGGGCAGACCCTCGACCTGGGTCAGGACGAAGGCACGCCGCCGGTCGGGAAGGAGCTGATCCAGCAGGGACCACAGGGCCAGGTACTCGTCGAACCGGCCGTTCTCCGCGAGGGAGCGCGGGTCCTCCAGAGGAGGGAAGGACTCCGCCCGGGGGTGCGTGCCTGGAGGCGGTAGCGGTCGGCCACGGTGTAGCGGGCCACGGAGAACAGCCAGGAGCGCACCGAGGAGCGCCCGGCGAAGCGCGGCAACCCCCGCAGTGCCCTGGAGAACGTCTCCTGGGTGAGGTCCTCGACCCATTCGGAGGTGACCCGCCCCGCGATGAAGCGGGTGACGTCCGTTCGGGTCAGCGTGAACAGGGACTCCAAGGCCTCGGCGTGCCCGGATCGCGCCTGGGAGACCAGAAGGCCCGGCACATCGGCGGACGGGGGCGAGTGCGGAACGGTGTCCGGGGCGGTTTCGTCGGCGTGGTGGTCGGTTGGCCACATTCCTCGGGAACCGGCCCGTTCAGGGAAACGACTCCGATGGTGTGGCGGATAGGTGGGAGGACGTCGATCCGGAGCGGGGGTCGGTGGAGGTGATGCCCAAGAGCGCGGCGGAACGCACGGCCTCGTTGGTGTTGCGGGAAGCGGATCAGACGTCGTTCTCGCGCACGAGATGGGTGAGCTTTCGGCCGAAGAACACCACGACGGTCAGAGTGACCACGCTCACCAAGGCATAGGGGGCGCGAAGCGCGTCCGCCTGGCTCATGTGCGGGGACAGGAAGGACACGATCACGCCGCCGAGCGCCATGCCCACAGCGCTCATGCCCCAGGTGACGGTGCGCATCGCGGCGTTCACCCGGCCCAGCAGGTGATCCGGCGTGATCCTCTGGCGAATGGAGGTCATGGAGACCCCGTATCCCAACACCAGACCGCCCGCGAGGAAGTACACCCCGGCCACCACCGGCGTGACCGGAAACAGCGCCACGGCCAGGTACAGGAGTCCGCTTCCGGTCAGGCACACCACCGGCAGGGTGCCGTATGGGAGAACCGAGCGCAGCCACGAAACGATCTGGCCGCCGACGATCCCCCCGATCGCCGCGAAGGCCATGAGCAGCCCGAAGCCGGCCGAACCGAGGCCCAGGGTGTCGCGGACGAACAGGACCTGTGTGGAGAGCATGGTCGCGAAGGCGGTGTTGACGAACACCGCCACAACCGCCACGGCTCGCAGAAGCGGCTGATTCCACAGAGCCCGCACACCCTCGACCAGGTCCGACCCCGCACTACGGAGCCCTCGTGGGCCGGGGAGCGCGGTGAGGGAGGCGCCGGCCGGAGGAGCGGTGGCGCGCACTCGCAACAAAGCCACGACCGACACCGCCAGCGCACCGATGTTGCACAGGAACGGGACGAACAACCCGAGCGTCAGCACGAAACCGCCCAGAGGACGGCCACCGAACTCCTGCGCCACCAGGGCCCCGGATCGGAGGTTTCCGTTCGCACGTTCCAGCCGCTCCTTGGCCACCAAGGAGGCCACCGTGGTCTCGGCCGCCGTGTCGTAACAGACTTCGAGTGCACCAAAGGCCAGTGCGAACACCGCCAGGAGGGGGACGGACACCCAGCCGAAGAACACCACGACGGCGAGAAGTACCCAGAGCAGCATGCGCAGGGAATTAGCGGCGACCATCAGCGTGAACCTGGGTACTCGGTCCACCAGGACCCCGGCGGGAAGCGCCAGAAACAGCCAGGGCAGTCGCCCGAAAGTAGCCACTAATGCCACGAGAGCGGCATTATCTGGAGCCAATGAAGACGCGAGCCACGGTATCGCGACCATCGCCACGCCGTCGCTGAGATTGGAGGTCAGCGACGCGGCCCAGAAGGCCCAGAAACTTCCACCGAGTGGCGCCGTCGACACCTTGCTCGGGGAGCCGGGCATGGATTCAACACCGATCTTCCTGGCGAACAGGTGTTTCGGGTCGATCCCGAACAGAGGCACCGGAACGCCGCGTCAGGTTAACAGAGAAGTCATGCTGATCAAGGTCGTCGAACTTATCCGGGGGCAGGTCAGAGAGCGCTCGTGCAGGCCGGGAACGGGTGCCCCTGATCGAATCGGTGGACATCTGTCACGGGAATGTCCAGTGGATGGATCGGGTATCGTTCATCAGCGAAAAGCGATTCACCGTGGAACGCTATGACGAGATCGATAGCGGATATTCCGTCGCCGCCGAGGTGATCCCAACGATTTTCAGGTCGGGCTCCCATGCTCGAAATGAGTAAGTACAAGGGCGGCTCCGGCGACATCCCCGATCTTGCCGGGGCCGGCGGTGATGGGCTGGAGCAGCCGCCATCGCTGGGTGACCAGCGCGAATCCGTGCTCGCTCAGACGACGCACACCCCACTGGAGCTTGTTGAGGGTGCGGTTGTCCAGGGTCGACAGTGGGCCCTGGCACGCCCGCCTCGTGACATGGTGCAGGTCCGGGGCCTGATCGGCAAGGACGGCGGTGGCTTCGTCGATGTGGCGATAGCCGGTGGATCGGCCGATGCCGTGATCGCGAGCGGTCGGTCCCCTCACGGAGGTGGCGCAGCGCCATGAACGCCTGGTGGTGGCAGGACGGGGCACGGGTCCCCTCGCGGGTGCCGCGCGGCTTGTGTTCGGTGGCCACAAGGCGGGAGAGGAAGAGGACGACTTCCCTGGGGACGTCGAGGACGGCACGATGGGTGACCACGTGGAGTCTTTCACGGTAGTCCGGCAAGATTCGACGCCTCGTCTTCTACCCGGGGCTCCACGTCTATGTTCGCTGAACGGTCATATCTTCCACGCGGTCCGGTTCACGGCTTTCAATTCAAAGTCGCGGGGATCACCTCATCGTGCTATCGCGCCGACCGGGCGAGTCGGAAACCCAGGTCGTCGATGCGAAAGGTCGGATGGCTTTTGCGTCGGCAGGACGCCCTGCACGCTCGGGGCAGGTCGTGGGCGCCTCCACCGCGGAAAACCCGATATGGACCGTAGACCGCAGGGTTATAGGTGTCCCAGCACCACTCCCATACGTTGCCGATCATGTCGTGGAGTCCCCAGGCGTTCGGGGTCCGTGTGGCGACGTCGTGCACCTCGTCCTTGGAATTCCCGCGGTGCCAGGCGATGTCGTCCAGCTCGCCATACCGCACCCCGGGGGTCCCCGCCCGGCAGGCGTACTCCCACTCCGCCTCGGACGGGAGACGGTAGCCGTCCGCCTCCCGGTCGCAACCCACGTCCTCCGCGTTCGGTTCGTCGATCTCCGTGTAGCAGGGTTCGAGCCCTTCCGACAGCGAGAGCAGGTTGCAAAAGCGCACGGCGTCGATCCAGGAGACCTCGGTCACCGGCTTGCGCCGTTTCGCGTCGATCTCCGGTGCCTCGCCCCGCACGGCCCCGTACAGCTCGCGGGTGACCGGGTGCGGCGCCAGACGGAACGCGGCCACATCGACGCTCCAGCCCGTCATGGTGCCTTCGTCGCGCAGTCTGATCTGGCCGCTGGGCAAACCGATGAGCGCTACGGAGCTCGTGGTGGCCGACGTTCGTTCAAGACTCATGGGAATTGTTTCCGTGTTCGGGCGGGGCCGGGCTCCGCCGGCCGCGCGAGAAGAACCGCTCCTCCAACCGCTCTGCGGGCACGGATACGACTTCGGAGCCGAGGAAAACCGCGCCGATGAGGTCATACGCATCCTCCGTGGTGACCACCTCGGGTCCGCCCGAATCGCACATCAGGACCTGGAAGCCACCGCGTTCCTGAATTCGATCCGCCATTATTCGCATTCTGCGCGATGAGTCTGACGCTTTGCTCGTCAAACCTATCGGTAACCGTTCGGGTGTGTGGAATGGGTCGACCGGTTCTCCTTGGAGGCGGAACCCGGGACCACCGCAATGAGGCGGACGGATCGTTCCTCGTGGCGCCCCGCCGCAACGGCCGGATGTGGTCGATGGTGTGCACCATCCGCGCTCCTTGGCATACGGCGCCGGGGCGGGCTCACAACGAGACGGTGAGCCCGACCCGTACCGGACTCATCTCGAAGGGTCGGAGACCTTCCCGTAGCCGAGTGCCCCCCAGAAGTCGCCACGCACGTAGCGCTGCTCGGGCTCGGGTTCGAAGTCCCAACGGCGCACCCGCCCCTTCCGCAGCGCCTCGGCGACGAGACGGCGACTCGCCTGGCTCGCGAGCACGTCGGATTCCAGGCGAGGGATGTCGTATCGCGCCTGGAGCGCCGTCCGCATCTCCCGAACGATCTCCGCGCATTCGGGCGCCGCCGCGCGATTGCGTAGTTCGTCCGGATCCACCGAGAGATCGAAGAACTGCTCCGGATCGCCAGGGCACAGCACGTATTTCAGGTGCCCTCGCACCAACGTCAACTGGGGTCGCAACGTGCCCTCCGCGAGGTACTCGATCACGATGTCGCGATCCTCGGGGCTTGCTTCGCCCGCGCGCTCTTGACGCGCTGTCTCCAACAGCGACCGCCCGTCCTGCCCGCTCACCGCGGGGGCACCTGAGAGCTCCAGCAGGGTCGGCATCAGATCGAGCAGGCAGACCGTGTTGGCGAAGCGTCCCCTGGGCACCAGGTGCTCAGGTCCGTGCACGATCATCGGTACCCGCGAGGACTGCTCGTACGGTGACATCTTGTACCAGAGGCCCTTCTCGCCCAGCATGTCACCGTGGTCGCTCGTGACGATGATGACGGTCTCGTCGGCCAGCCCGAGCTCCTCGACGCGTTCGCGAACGCGGCCGACGTGGTCATCGATGTAGTTCACCGCGGCGTAGTACGCGCGGCGGGCCCTGCGTACCTCTTCGATACCGGGCTCCCGTACGTCGAACCCGCTCATCGCCCGCAGTCGATGACTGTGCGGATCCTGCTCGGGGTCGGGAACCTCGGGATGGGCCGGATCGGGGATCTCGACGTCGGCGAACCGGTCCCAGTGCTCGCGTGGCGGCTCGTACGGATCATGCGGATGAATGAACGAGGTGACCATCAGGAAGGGCAGGTTCTCTCCCGCGGCCTGGTTGACACGGACCCTGTCGTTGAGGTGCCGCAGGGTACGGAAACCGACCTCGTCGTCGAAGTCCTGCTGCACCGTCGCCTTCGAGACTCCGGCGCCGAACACCGCTTCGGCGTCGTGATACCACTGAAGCCGGTTCTCCGGTCGGCGATCCCAATCGGGCACCATGTCGAGGTCGGCCGGGTAGACGTCGGTGGTCAGCCTCTCCTCGAAACCGTGCCGCTGGTCCGGTCCGATGAAGTGCATCCTGCCGATCAGCGCGGTGTGGTACCCGATCGCCCGCAACCGGTGAGCGAAGGTCGGTTCGGAGGCCGCGAAATCGGCTCCGTTGTCATAGCAGCCGATCGCCGAGGGCATGCGGCCGGTCATCATCGACGCACGCGAGGGGGCGCACAGCGGAGTGTTGCAGTACGCACGATCGAACACCGCCCCCTCGTCGGCGAGGGCGTCGATGTTCGGGGTCCTCGCGGACTGGTCACCATAGGCCCCGAGAGCCTGAGCCGCCATCTGATCGGCTTGGATCACGATGATGTTCGGTCTATTCCGAGTCATGAGTCTTCCTTCCAACGAGACGGAACAAGGGGGTCCGAATGAGTTGCTGTGGTCCCGAACGCGACACGACCGGCCGACGGCCGGGGGGCTTGACGGGCGCCGACGGCAGGATGCTGGAGCGCCTCGCCGCCACCGCGAGCGACGATCTGCGGATGGTCGGCCTCGCCGGAGGCACGTTCCTCATGGGCAGCACGGATCGGTTCGCCTACCCCGAAGACGGGGAGGGACCCGTTCGCCAGGAGCGGGTGGGGCCGTTCGCCATCGCCCCGACGACGGTGACGGTGGCCGAGTTCGCCGCCTTCGTGCTCGACACCGGGTACCGCAGTGAAGCCGAGAGGTTGGGAGACTCCCTCGTGTTCCAGGGGCTGCTGCCCGAGAGGCTGCGCAGCGGTGCCCCGGCGGTCGCGCAGGCGCCATGGTGGCGTCGGGTCGAGGGTGCCTGCTGGCACCGGCCCGAAGGACCCGGGTCCTCGGTGGAGTCCCGCGGCGCACACCCGGTCACCCACGTCTCGCAGCGGGACGCGATGGCCTACGCCCAGTGGGTCGGTGCCCGGCTTCCGACGGAGACCGAGTGGGAGTTCGCTTCGCGCGGCGGGCTCGAACAGCGACCCTTCCCCTGGGGCGCCGTACGAGAACCGGAGGGAGTGCCCCGCATGAACACCTTCCCCGGTGATTTCCCGGATGGGCCGACCGGTGTGGTGGGCACCGTGCCCGCCGTGTCGTTCGCACCCAACGCCTACGGGTTGCACAACACCACGGGCAATGTCTGGGAGTGGACCGAGAGCGTCTTCGGCGATACCGATGGACGACCTGTGCTGCGAGGCGGATCGTACATGTGCCACGCGTCGTACTGCCGTCGATACCGCACCTCCGCGCGCATCGCGGCGACCGCGGACACGACCCTCGGCCACGCGGGTCTTCGCCTGGCCCTCGACGTCGGCTGATGGGCGGGGGCCCAGGGTGATGGAGTCAGCGGTCCTCATAGCCGTCGGCCCACTCCCCGGTCCCGAAGTCGTAGCCGACCGGTTCGCCCTCCTCATTGGTGCGCTGGTACCACTCGGTGTAACTCTCGTCGGTGGAGTCGATGTCGGCGCCCGCCCCACCCCCGGGCGGGGATTCCACGACCTTCAATGAGAAGTCGTCGCCGTACCGATCCACTCCCTCGGTCACGGCGTTGTTCACCGCGGTCTCGACATAGCGCATGCGTAGCGTGAGCGGATCGGTACGCAATTCCTTGAACCACGCGATGATGGCGACGAGCAGCACGAGCGCGAACGGCACCGCTGTGACGATCACGAGCTGCTGCAACCCTTCCAGTGCCAGTGCGTCACCGAGAAGGAGCATCACGATCGCGATTCCCGACATGACAAGGCCCCAGAAGACGACCACCCAACGGCGGGGCTTTTGATCTCCCTGTGTGGTGAGCATCCCCATCACGACCGAAGCGGAATCGGCGGCGGTGATGAAGAAGATCGCGAGCACCAGGATCACGACATAGGGCAGCCATTCGACATACGGCAGATTTTCGATGAGGGTGAAGAGCACCTCGGGTGCGGGCATGTCATCGGTGAACCCGTCCGCGCCGTCCCGGTACATCCAGATGGAGGTTCCGCCCATCACCCCGTATGCGATGAAGAGCAGCGAAGACGGAATGAGGATCGTGCCGAGGACGAACTGACGGATGCTGCGACCGCGGGAAATACGTGCGATGAAGATGCCCACGAAGGGCGACCAGGAGATCCACCACGCCCAATAGTAGACGGTCCACAACGATTGGAATTCCTGTGTATCCGCACCCCACGAGAGTGAGCGACCCATCATGTCGAACATGGAGCCGAGATACTCCATGATCGCCGAGGGAAGCAGATTCATGAGGAACAGCGTGGGGCCGAGGAAGAGCACGATCACGATCATGCCGATCGTGAGTACGATGTTGATGTTCGACAGGTAGCGGATGCCCCGGGAGACCCCCGAGACGGCCGAAATGATAAAGCCGATGGTCAAAATCGCGATGATGACGACCAGAGTGTCGTTCGTGAGCTCCCCGGCACCCGAGATGACACTGACACCGGAGCCGATCTGCATGGCCGCGATACCGAGAGCGGCGGCGGTGCCGAAGAGTGTTGCGATGATCGCGAAGATGTCGACGAGTTTTCCGGCAAAGCCCTCCGTGAGCCGCTGCCCGAACAATGCGCGGAAGATCGAGGACATGAGCAGGGAGCGACCACGGCGATATGCCGCGTAGGCGACAGAGCCGCCGACCAGCGCGTAGATGGCCCACGCGTGAAAGCCCCAGTGATAGTACATCTGGGCAAGGGCGGTGTGCACCGCCTCTACCGACTCGGCCTCGCTGGTCAGTGGAGGCGGCGAGATGAAGTAGCCGAGGGGCTCTGAAGGACCCCAGAAGAGGACCGCCACACCCAGTCCGGCGGCGAACAGCATCGCAGTCCAGGAGAACGTACTGAACTCGGGCCTCTCGCCGTCCTTGCCGAGCGGAATGTTCCCGTAGGGCGAGAGCGCTATGCCCAAGAGGGAGACGAGCACGACGATGGCCACGACATTGAACATCCACCCGAGGTTGTCGGTCGACCAATAGAAGGCCGTTTCAGCGACCCCGGCGACGCTTTCCGGTGACAAGACGCCCCAGATGACGAAAGCGACCGTCAGTGAGCCGGCGATCGCGAACACGAGCCAGTCGACTCGGTATCGGCGACGCTGCTCGTCGATGGCGATGCCTGGAACCAGGACCGGGTGCGTGTCGTGGGGATACCCGGGATGCTTGTAGTCCAGGCTACCGAACGCCGTGGTGCCAGTCCGATTCTGCGGGCTCAAGGATTCATCGTTTTCCTTGGCGTCCTTGCGACCTTTTCGGCGGCGGCTTGGTTCGTCTCTTCCCGGGTTCGAGTTCTCGGGCATTACAAACACGGCCTCCTCGTGAATATTCAGGCAGAGGCGCAGGTCGGGTCCGCGAAGACGCGAGTGCGCGTTAGGAAGGTTGATCAGGGAGATTGAAAGGGCAGGGGTGGCTCTGTCGAATGCCGGCAGAAGTAGGACACCCTACTGGCGAGGGTGCCGCAGAATGACACGCGTGTATCTCTGTGCGCATGTCGTTGTCGGAAAGTGTCGGTCACCGTTCCTGGCAATTTCGATTCGATGCCCCCGGAGCGCTCTCGGTCAGGGTTCGCCGCCCTGCCAACCGATCGCCGCTCCTTCCCACGAGTCGTTCTCGTGGCCGACCGTGTCAGGAGAGGTGCGCAGGCCGGTCGGGTCGCGAAGTACGGCTCGAACCGTAGGGCCCGTCTTGAGCCCGTGCCTGGATCGGCGCTGCCCCAACAATGCAAATTCCGACATATTTGATGTAGGATAACTGTGGCGCACGCCACTGTCAACTCTTCGGATCGTGGTCCGAAGATTGAATTGTCTTGCATTTCTTTCTCGGGATCGATGTCATGATCATGCTTGATGTTCTGGAGAGCAGGACTTTCTTGCGTCTTTGAATTCGGCCGTCCGCGAGGTCCTCGCGAAGTGGGTGGACGGGAGCGTGGTCGGGTAGGGTCCATTCGGCATCGGAGGGTTCATGGCGGCAGGTTCTCTCAAGTCCCCGCGAGGCCGGGTTCGTGGCTGATCCCGAGGGGGTGGGCCCGCGCCTTCGGGATCCGGTGTTCTTGCGATGAGTGCAGATGGCGCGGACCGCCAGGTTCAACGTAGGAGATGACTAGGGCGGCGCGGCGGTGTGGAACTGCGTCGGAGCCTCTGATGTGTGGTTGTTTTTTGGTCGAAACCTCTTCTGACAGGGGCTTCTCGCTGTCACGAGTGGGTGCCGATGGCCGGTGCGGGGTTGCGCCCTGCATCTTCAGGAGGAAACAGGATGAAAAGGGTCCTCATGTAGACCTCGGGGCGTTCGTTGCGGTCGCAGCCGGCGGAAAGATTCTGAAGTGCCAATAAATAGTATTTCCTTCAACCGGAAATAGAAGGGCTTCGGATCTGCTGAAGACCACTCGTATATGCAACAATGTGGCGAGTGGCGACTCAAGCACCTGAACAGCTCACTGCCGCAGTACGACGACGTGCTCGGCTTTGGACCGTCGGCCTCCTCCTCTTGGTAGGGATCAGTGCGGTGTTGTGCGTCGGTATCGGTCCGGTTTCGCTGCCGCCCCAGACGACGGCGGCGGTCGCGGCCGAGGAGATCGGGCTGATCGATGATTCCGGAGCGACCCCGGCAGAAGCCTTCATCGTCATCAACATTCGTCTGCCCCGCGTGGTCCTGGGCCTTGCGGTGGGGGCCGCGCTGGCGATGAGCGGTGCGGTGCTGCAGGGCATGATCCGCAACGTGTTGGCCGACCCCTACGTCCTCGGTATCTCCTCGGGTGCGTCCACGGGTGCCGCCGCGGCGATCCTCTTCGGTTTCGGTGCGAGCATGGGACAGTACTCACTGCCGGTCAGCGCTTTCTTGGGCGCCATGGGCGCCTCCCTTCTGGTCTTCTGGCTCGGGCACGCCGGGGGGCAGGCGACCTCCATCCGTCTGCTCCTCGGCGGTATCGCCGTGGGTTACGCGCTCTCCGCGGTCACGAGCTTCCTGGTCTTCTCCTCCGACGACGCAGAGGGCTCCCGCACCGTCATGTTCTGGCTGCTCGGGTCACTGTCGCCGGCGCGTTGGGACGGATCATTGGTCACCATCGTCGCTGTCGTGGCAGGGGGAGCCGTTGTGCTGATGCTGCTCTCACGCCCCCTGGACGCACTGGCGGTCGGTGACGAGACGGCCCGAGCCCTGGGTGTTGACCCCGCCGCGACCCGACTCAAACTGCTGACAGCGGTCTCGGTCTGCACGGGAGCCGCCGTTGCCGGAGCCGGAGTCATCGGTTTCGTCGGGCTTGTCCTGCCACACCTGGCCCGCCGTCTGGTGGGCGCCGTCCACGCCAGAATGTTGCCGGTCGCGGCGCTGTTGGGCAGCGGATTGTTGATCTGGGCCGATGCTCTCGCCCGAGTACTCATGCAACCGCGCGAACTGCCGATCGGAATCATCACCGCACTGGTCGGCGCCCCGTTCCTGTTGCTCTTGATCCGACGGATGTACGCCAAGAACACCTGGAAGCCGCTTGCACGTTCTGGCATCTGAGGTGGCTCCCGCTGAGAGAGGCAGACCATGAGATTCAGAACCGCCGTTACGGCTGGGGCCCGCCTGACGTGTCTCTCCGTTGTCGCCGCCCTGGTGATGACCTCCTGTGGAGACGGCGCGACCGTCGAGTGTGAAGGCGGGGCCGGATCGCCGGAGGGCTATCCGCTCACCATGGAGAACTGCGGTCACGAGATCACGTTCGAGGCCCCGCCGGAGCGGGTGACCCTGCTGGAGTCCGCGCCGGTGACGATCCTCGATGGCATCGGAGTCTTCGACCGTGTGCGGTCCCGTGCCGGGCACTTCCCGCTGGAGTACTACGACGACGAACTGGCACGGAAGGTCCAAGACGTAGAGGCGTTCTCCGAGGACATGGACGCATCCGGTCACCTGATGATCTCCGAGGAGGTGGTCGTCGCCCAAAGCCCGGACCTGGTTCTGGGGCTGCCTGATGGGGTCACCCGTGCGGGCCTGGCCGATGCCGGCGCCATGGTCCTGACCCAGGAGCTCTACTGCGAGGGAAGCAGGGGGGAGACATCCTTTGACGATCTCTACGCAGAGATCGACCGTTACGGACGGATATTCGACCGCGCCCAAGAGGCCGAGACGCTCAACGCCGAGCTGTCCGACCGTGTCGCCGCGGTCGAGGGGCGGACCCGCGATGAGGACCGCAGCGCCGCGGTGCTCTACCCCTCTGCCGGCGGAGGGCCGCTGTACACCTATGGCACCGCATCGATGGCCCACCCACAGTTGGCGGCCGCGGGCTTCGAGAACGTCTTCGCCGACATCGATGAACGTGTTTTCGAAGTCCAGACCGAGGAACTCATCACCCGCGATCCGGACGTCCTCATCGTCCTCTACCAGGGCGCGGAACAGGACGCCGAGGACGCGCTCTCGCGGCGCTCCGGCCTTGGGGTTGTTTCAGCGGTTTCGGAGGGCGACGTTTATTATCAGTTGTTCAACTTCACCGAGCCGGCCTCGCCTTTGGCGGTCGACGGGCTGGAGAGCATCGCCGAACACTTCAACGCGCGGGGCTGAATCGCGATGACACGGATGTTTTCCCACCCTGTCGCGGCACAGAGCAGTTCCCGCCCCGTACTCTCGGCGAGCGGAATCGGGCATTCCTACGGTAGGACGCCCGTCCTGACAGGGGTGGACCTCCAGGTGTGCCGCGGCGAGGTTCTCGGATTGATCGGGCCGAACGGCAGTGGCAAGACCACACTGCTGCGGATCCTTTTCGGTGCTCTGCGCCCGCGGGAGGGGACCGTCACGTTCGACGGTCGGCCGCTGACGCGGTTGAGTCCCCGACAGATCGCGCAGCGCATCGCCGTGGTGATTCAGGAACCGCGGAGCGAGCTGATGCTCTCCGCCGCCGACATGGTGATCCTCGGCCGTACACCGCATCTGGGTATGTTCTCCCGCCGCGGTCCCCGAGACGATGAGCTCGCCGCCGCCGCGCTGGAGAAGGTCGGGGCTCTGGACCTGGCGCACCGTGACATATCCGAGCTGTCCGGTGGGGAGAAGCAGCGGGTGCTGATCGCCCGTGCCCTGGTGCAGGAGGCCGACTGCCTGCTGCTGGACGAACCCACCAATCACCTTGACATCGGCTATCAGCATCAGGTCCTCGACCTGGTTCGGGGTTTGGAGATGACCGCGGTGGTGGTCCTGCACGATCTCAATCTCGCGGCCCGGTACTGCGACCGTTTGATGCTGTTGGACCGAGGCAGGGTGCGCGCGAGCGGCGACGTTCCGCAGGTTCTACGGTCGGAGACGATCGAGCGCGTCTACGGGGTGGCGACGGAGCGGGCAACGGCGTACGACGAGGTTCCCCAGTTGCTCTTCCACCGTTACCAGGGGCCGGCGGATGAAGTATGACCCCTACCCGCTGCGGGAGATCTCCGCGTACCGACCTGCTCGGGTCGGAGCACACGACGGCCATCGGTGCCGGCGCCCGGAAACCGTGTCGACGTCACTGACCGGGCTGCGCTCGCCGATGGTTTCCACTTTCTCCATTGGGTGTTTCGGTTGGATGTGACAGGTGTAGCCGATTGCCGCGTGAGAACGGAATCGCTCATCAACCGATTCAGATGATGTCCTTTCCATCTATTTTGGCTTGAGGTAGTGGTTCTGGTGAGAACCCGACCAATGCTTAAAAGTCGGAATCCGCACGCTTAGAGTGGTTTCTGCGAGGGTGATGTCGGAGTTCGGCGGGCGTGTCTTCGTCGGGTTATCGGGTAAGTGCTCTACGGTCGAAGAATCGAAGGTGAACTCTGAACAATGGCCGATATGGATGGTTCACCTCTGGGGTTCCGGAACCCGATTCGGGCGGTTTCCTGGACGACCTGACTCGGTTTCGTGCCGCGCCTCGACGAGGAGGAAGTCGTGCTTATTGCCCTCCATGAGCAGGAAAAGCTCATGATCTACACCGCCGGCAGATTGGCGTGGGAACGACGGGGGAGGGGACTGCGGCTGAATCTGCCCGAGGCTACGGCCGTCATCTCCTCGGCGCTGTACGAGGGTGCCCGCGATGGTCGCTCGGTGGCAGACCTGATGGAATACGGCCGCACGGTGCTGGCCCGTGACGATGTGATGGCCGGAGTGCCGGAGATGCTGGCCCAGGTGCAGGTAGAGGCCACTTTCCCCGATGGTACGAAGCTCGTGACCGTGACGGGGCCGATCCCATGAGCGACGATCATCAGAAGTGGGAGCACCCCTCCGACGCGCCGGGCCGTGACTACCCCCAAGAGGGTGCGCCAGAGCGTGGGAGTTTCGACTCGGACGCCGACCGTGCCCATTCATCAGGGTATTCCGGTCCCTCGGAGCCACGCCGCCCTGGTACGGGCATGCGCCAGTCTCCGTTGCGCGAGGACACCCACGTCGACGCGGGTGAGCCCGGCATCATCCCGGGCGAGTTGCTGCTCGGTGATGACCCGGTGAGCATCAACCAGGGTCTGGACGTCACCGAAGTTCGAGTCCTGAACACCGCCGACCGCCCGATTCAAGTCGGGAGCCACTACCACTTCGCCGAAGTCAACGCCGCCCTCGACTTCGACCGTGACGCCGCCTGGGGGCGCAGACTGAACGTGCTCTCCGGCGGCGCGGTGCGTTTCGAGCCGGGGGCCGTCGTCGAAGTGGAGTTGGTCGCGATCAGGGGACGACGAATCGTTCCGGGCCTGCGCGGTCTGTGCGGAGGAGCGCTGGATGGCTGAGATCCCACGTGCCGAGTACGTGTCGTCCTACGGTCCGACCACCGGCGATCGTATACGCCTGGCCGACACCAACCTGCTGATCGAGATCGAGGAGGACCGTTGCGCAGGCGGAGACGAGGTCGTCTTCGGTGGCGGGAAATCGATTCGCGAATCGATGGGGCAGTCCACCGTGACACGCGCCGAGGGCACCCCGGACCTGGTCATCACCGGTGCGGTGATCCTGGACCATTGGGGTGTGGTCAAGGCCGATGTCGGCGTCCGAGACGGCCGCATCTGTGGAATCGGCAAGGCCGGCAACCCGGACACCATGGACGGCGTCGACCCCGACCTGGTGATCGGTCCCTCCACCGAGATCATGTCCGGCAACGGCATGATCATGACCGCCGGTGCCATCGACACACACGTACATTACGTGGGCCCCGACATGTTTCGTGTGGCGATCCAGACCGGAACCACCACGGTGGTCGGTGGCGGTACAGGTCCCTTCGAAGGGTCCAAGGCGACCTTGGCGACGCCGGGCGAGTGGTGGCTGCACCGCATGTTCGAGGCGATGGACCCGTGGCCGGTGAACTACCTGATGCTCGCCCGCGGGAACACCGTCTCCCAAGAGGCGCTTTGGGAGCAGATCCGTGCCGGCGCGGGTGGGCTGAAGGTCCACGAGGACTGGGGCGCCACCCCGGCGGTCATCGACGCCGCTCTGCGCGCCGCGGACGACTCCGGGGTACAGGTCGCCGTCCACTCCGACACTCTCAACGAGGCCGGGTTCGTCGAGGACCTGATGCGCGCGGTCGATGGTCGAACGTTCCACTCGTACCACACCGAGGGCGCCGGCGGCGGCCACGCTCCGGACATCATCCGGATCGCGGGCTACTCCAACGTGCTGCCCGCATCGACCAACCCGACACGGCCCTTCACGGTCAATACGGTCGACGAGCACCTGGACATGGTCATGGTGGCCCATCATCTGAACCCGCAGGTGCCCAACGACCTGGCTTTCGCGGAGTCCCGCGTGCGTGCCGGAACCATCGCGGCCGAGGACTTCCTGCAGGACATCGGCGCGTTGTCGATCGTCTCATCCGACGCCAACGCGATGGGCCGCATCGGGGAGGTCATCTCCCGCACCTGGCAAACCGCCCACCGCATGAAGGAGCTGCGCGGGTCCCTGCCCGGGGACGCCCACGCGGACAACCACCGGGCCCGCCGGTACGTCGCCAAGTACACGATCTGTCCGGCGGTGGCCCACGGCCTGGAACCGCACATCGGGTCCGTCGAGATCGGCAAGATGGCCGACGTGGTGCTGTGGCAACCGGCGATGTTCGGCGTACGTCCGCACACGGTCATCAAGGGCGGTATGGCCGCCTCGGCCGCGTTGGGCGATCCCAACGGCTCCATCCCCACCCCGCAACCGGTCATGCCGCGCCCTGGTTTCAACGATCACACCCGCGCCGCGGCGTCGACGTCCGTGGCGTTCGTGTCCCAGGCCGCCCTGGACGCGGGTTTGCCGGAGAAACTCGACGTCGTTCGTGGGATGGTCGCCGTGGAGTCCGTCCGTGGTCGCACGAAGGCGGACATGCCGGAGAACGCCGCGTTGCCGGAGATCTCGGTGAACCCGGACACCTATGGGGTGACCGTCGACGGTGAGCTCATCGAGCATCAGCCCGCCTCCGAGGTTCCGATGAGCCAGCGCTATTACCTGTTCTGAATCGATATCGGCTGCGACGAGATGACGGAGACCACGCGGGATGGCACATGGTGGTGCGGGGTTGCTGTTGCTCACCGACGGGCGTCTGCCCGCCGGCGGGTACGCCCATTCCGGTGGACTCGAATCGGCCATCCGTACCGGTAGGGTCCGTGACACCGCGGACCTCGGACACTTCCTCACCGGACGGATGAGGACGACAGGGGCGATGAACGCCGCCTTCGCCGCGGCCGCCTGTGCGACCCTGCGTCGGAGCGCGGAGCCCGAGGCCGACCTCGATGACCGGCGGCAGGCCCTGAATCGGCTGGTGTCGCTCGACGCGGAGCTGGACGCCCGGACCCCCTCACCGGCGCTGCGGAAGGTCTCACACGCCTTGGGTCGCCAGTTGCTGCGCGCCCTGAAGGCTGTGAACCCGCATCCGCTGCAGCAGCGGATGCCGCAGAGAACCAACCACCCGGTGGCCTTCGGCGCCGGGGCGGCGATGTTGGACCTCGCGCCGATCGACGCCGCCCGGGGTGTACTCCACGATGCCGTGTCCGGCCCGGCGTCGGCGGTGGTGAAGTTGATGAGCGTCGACCCGTTCGACGCTTATCGGGTCATCGCCGATCTGCGCGGTGTCCTCGACGAGATCGCCGAAGACGCCGCCGAGCGGGCCTGGGATGAACCGGAGGACCTACCATCCTTCGGTGCTCCGTTGTCAGACCACGTGGCCGAAGTCCACGAGACTCAGGAGGCGAGACTCTTTGCGTCCTGACACGCCGGTCGCTCCGCAAGGCGTGCGGAAGGCGAGGTCGTCACCTTCATGGATGTCCGCCTCGGCGGCGCTGACCTGTGAGCTCGATGGTCGAGGCACCAATCGACTGAGCCGGATGCGCTCAGAGGGCCAGCTGGTGTTGCGGCCCACCCACGCCAAGGGCTTCGAGCCATGGGCCCATCACCAGGCCGGCGTCGCCCGTGTCTCGCTGTCCGCGGGCACGGCGGGCCCGCTGGGTGGTGACCGGCTGCACCTCGAAGTCGTCATCGGGGACGGTGCCTCGCTGGTGCTCAACGAGATCTCCGCGACCCTGGCTCTGCCGGGGACCACCGGGGACCGGTCGCTGATGTCGATCGACGTCCAGGTCGGGGAAGGGGCCAGCTTCATCTGGCTTCCCGAACCGGTGATCGCCGCCCGCGGCTGCGATCACCGGCAGGAGGTGCGGGTGCGACTGGCCCGGAGCGCACGTGTTCTTCTGCGTGAGGAGCTCATCATGGGACGACACGGTGAACGACCGGGTGCTATCGCCCAACGGGTGCGCGTAACCCGCGGAGGTGGCGTCCTCTACGACCAGGAACTGCGCCTCGGTGGGCGGCACATCGGTTGGAACACCCCGGCAGTGGCCGGTTCCGCCAAATGTGTGGGCAGCACCCTGGTGGTGGACCCGGGCAGCGCCATCGGCGCGGGCTCTGCGGCGCTGGGGGCGCGTTCCGAGATCGTCGACGACTCCACGGTGATCATGGGGATCGCCCCCGACACCGTCCAGATCAGCTCGGTGGGAGAGGACAATCTCGCCGTCGGCCGCTCCACCGTGAACGCCCTGAAGTCTCTGGGGCCACCATGGGCTCAGAGCTGATGGGAGGGCTCGCGCGAGAGCAGACGCTTTTCCGGGCCGGCCGAGCTGAACGCCGGCATCGACCACACACAGGAGAACCATGGGTATTGAGAACACCACCGATGAGAAGCAGAACGTCGAGGCATCGAGGTCCCGGTCGCTGCGTCTGGGAGTGGCCGGGCCGGTCGGCACCGGGAAGAGCTCGGTGATCGCCACGCTGTGCCGGACGCTGTCCGAGGAAATGCGCATCGGGGTCATCACCAACGACATCTACACCGACGAGGACGCGCGTTTCCTCAAGGCCGAGGGGGTGCTGCCGGACGAGCGGATCCGCGCCGTCGAAACCGGAGCCTGCCCGCACACCGCCATTCGTGACGACGTCACCATGAACCTGCTCGCCGTCGAGGACCTGGAGCAGGACTTCGCTCCACTGGACATCGTTCTGGTCGAGTCCGGGGGCGACAACCTCACCGCGACGTTCTCACCATCGCTCGTGGACGCGCAGTTCTTTGTCCTCGACGTGGCCGGTGGTGGCGACGTGGCACGCAAGGGAGGGCCGGGGATCGGACGTGCGGATCTGCTGATCGTCAACAAGATCGACTTGGCCGACCACGTCGACGTCGATGTCGCGCGGATGATCGAGGACGCCACACGTGCCCGGGAGGGCGCCCCGGTGTTGGCGCTTTCGAGGAAGCACGAGGACACCGTCGAGCAGCTGGGAGAGTGGGTGCGCGCCCTGCGCCGCCGGCATCTCGCCGGGGCCCACGTGCCCACCGACCCCGGCCCCATGGCTCCTCACTTTCACGCGGACGAGGAGGGCGGATACTTCCATAGCCACACGTAGTCGACAGGTGTGGGTGTGTCCTGGTGGATCGCCTGCTCGTATCGCCACCCGTCTCGTGCCGTGGCGGTGCGGGGCGGGTGGGCGTCTGGAAGTGGCCCTCGCGCCCGCGGTGGAAATGGTCAGCGGGGGAGTAGTTCGTCGATGAGTCCTTCGACGCGTTCGCGGATGTCATCGCGGATGGGGCGGGCGGCTTCCACGCCCTGTCCCGCGGGGTCGGGGAGTTCCCAGTCGAGGTAGCGCTTGCCGGGAAAGAACGGGCAGGTGTCGCCGCAGCCCATCGTCACGCACACGTCGGAGGCCTCGACCGCGTCGACGGTGAGGACCTTGGGGTTCTGGTCGGTGATGTCGATACCGACCTCGGCCATGGCCTCGACGACCGCGGGGTTGAGCGTGTCGGCGGGGGCCGAGCCGGCCGAGCGGACCTCGATCCGACCCTCGGACAGGTGGCGTAGCCAGGCGGCGGCCATCTGGGAGCGTCCGGCGTTGTGCACGCAGACGAAAAGGACGGACGGCTTGCCGGTGCCGGTCATGGCGGGTGTTCCTCTACTTCGGAGCGACGGGAAACGTATCAGGGGAGGCTGATGAGATAATATCAGCGCATGCTGACGTCAGTCGATACTGATCCAATGAAGGCCCTGGCCGACCCGCTCAGAATGCGGATCGTGTCCCTGCTCGCCCACGAGACCCTGTGCACCACCCACCTGGTGGAGGAGACCGGCGCCCGCCAGACCAACCTGTCCAACCATCTGCGCCTGCTGCGCGAGGCCGGGGTGGTGGAGACCGAACCATGCGGCCGGTTCACCTACTACCGGTTGCGCCCGGAGGCCCTGGAGGCGCTCTCCGAAGGGCTGTCCGCGTTGGCCGCCACCGCCCGCTCCACTGACGCCGCACAGAACAAGCGGGCCTGTTGATGGGGCGCTCGGAGAGCACCACACGCGAGATCAGCGCCTCCGCGGTGGCGAAGCTGTCCACCCTGGACCGGTTCCTGGCCGTGTGGATTCTGCTCGCCATGGCCGTCGGCCTGGGCCTGGGACGACTGGTTCCCGGTCTGAACGAACTCCTGGCCGCGCTGGAGGTCGGCGGGATCTCCCTGCCCATCGCCCTGGGACTGCTGGTCATGATGTACCCGGTGCTGGCCAAGGTCCGCTACGACCGCCTGGACACCGTCACCCGCGACCGCCGCCTGCTCCTGTCCTCCCTGGTGATCAACTGGGTGGTCGGCCCGGCGGTGATGTTCGCGCTGGCCTGGATCTTCCTGGCGGACCTACCCGAGTACCGCACCGGACTGATCATCGTCGGCCTGGCCCGCTGTATCGCCATGGTCGTCATCTGGAACGACCTGGCGTGCGGGCATCGCGAGGCCGCCGCCGTGCTGGTGGCCCTGAACTCGGTCTTCCAGGTCCTGCTCTTCGGTGCGCTGGGCTGGTTCTACCTGGACCTGCTGCCCGGATGGTTGGGCCTGGACACCGGCGGGCTGGATGTGTCCCCCTGGTCGATCGCGCTGAACGTGGTGATCTTCCTCGGCATTCCTCTC
Organism: Nocardiopsis sp. NPDC055879; assembly: GCF_053615935.1. Lineage (NCBI taxonomy): Bacteria > Bacillati > Actinomycetota > Actinomycetes > Streptosporangiales > Nocardiopsidaceae > Nocardiopsis > Nocardiopsis sp. NPDC055879. Next base: position 1,150 of record NZ_JBSHCT010000003.1, on the reverse strand, counting down.
GCCGCGGGGTTCCTCACCCGCCGGCTCGGTGAGGGGAAGATGGGACGCGAGCGCTACGAAACCCACTTCCTGCCCCGGATCGGGCCGTGGGCGCTCTACGGGCTGCTGTTCACCATCGTGCTGCTCTTCGCCTTGCAGGGGGAGCGGATCATCGGTCAACCGCTGGACGTGGCCCGCATCGCGGTGCCGCTGCTGGCCTACTTCGTCCTGATGTGGTTCGGCACCTTCGCCTTCGCCAAGGCGATCGGGATGGACTACGACCGCACCACCACGCTGGCCTTCACCGCGGCGGGCAACAACTTCGAGCTGGCCATCGCGGTGGCGATCACGACCTTCGGGGTCACCTCCGGTCAGGCACTGGCCGGGGTGGTCGGTCCGCTCATCGAGGTCCCGGTGCTCATCGCCCTGGTCTACGTATCCCTGGCCTGGCGCAAGCGCTTCACCCCCGAACGCCGGTAGGGGAGTGTCCTCGGGAACGCAGGCCTCGTATCGGCAGGTCTGCGCTCCCGAGCCCCGGCCTTGCCCCTCCTGGTTTCGGACTTCCCGGACGACCGGGAAAGGATGACCATGCCCACCGAAGGACACCGTGTCGACGTCGTCGTGTCCGGGCCGGTTCATGTGAACCACCGGTGGAGGTCCCGACCCAGGGGCCGCTGGTTCGTTCAGGCCACCGGGGTCACGAAATCCGGCCCGGTTCACCCGGCCCGACCTGCTGTGCAGGGCCGGAGCAGCAACCGCTCTCAGCGGTCAGGACTGATTCCTCGGAGGATTCCGTGGGACTCTCGTGCCGAGAGAGAACCGGTGGTTCGGACACGCTCAGGTCACCGCAGCACCCGCCCTGTTCCGCGGCGGGCTCCCGCACGGCCTCGGGCGCGGGGTCACAGCAGCCGTCGGCGTCGGCCTTGGTGGCGGTGGGGTCGTCGAACAGCCCGGCCCCGCCACAGACCCCGGTCTCGGGCAGGACCAGCTCCACGCGGGCCGCGCCCTCGTGGTCCCCGGCCAGGTGCGCGGCGATGCTGCGCACCTGCTCGTACCCGGTCAGTGCCAGGAAGGTCGGGGCGCGCCCGTAGGACTTCATTCCCGCCAGGAAGAACCCGTCCTCGGGGTGGGAGAGCTCGGCCGCGCCGTGCGGGTAGACGGTGCCGCAGGA